>LNDT01000016.1 GCA_001464715.1 Bdellovibrionales bacterium Ga0074137
CAGGCCGCCGCTCGCACCGGAAACCTGGGGGATCGACATGCAACTTGTCAGCTGAGAATTAACATTGTAGGTGGTAGCAAAATTCCCGGCCGGTCATTTTCGCAAGTGTCCCCCCCGTGATAGTGGGGCTCTTCGGGCTTCTCTATTTGATTCCTGTCTTGGGATCTTGGTCGCCACCGGGATTTGGCCTTCTAGCAGCCTCCATTGTGCTGAGCCTTCTTTTGATTCCTCATCTGACAGTGGCCGCTTGCGAGATTTTACGATTTGAGCTGGATGAACTGACTTTGATTTCGAAAAGTCTTGGTCTTAATTTACAGACGTTCATAAAACGAATCATCTGGCCCGACCGACGAGGCTCCCTTTGGAGGTCTGCAGGACTAATGAGCGGACGCGCTTTGGGTGAAACGTTGGCGATCATGATGGTGGCCGGTAATGCCATTCGAATTCCAAACGATCTCTTTGATTCCGTCCGCACTATCAATTCGACTCTCGCCCTTGAAATGCCTTACGCCAGAGAGCTTCATCGCTCGGCGCTGTTCACTCTGGGCCTCATCACTTTCGCTTTAATTTTGGTTCTTCAGCGCCTTTTCAGACGAGACTTTGAATGAGAGTCGCTTCCTACGCTGGGCTAAGTCTCGTACTTCTGTTTTTTGCTTTCGTTCTCATTCCGCTCTTTGATGTGCGGGAAATGCATTTTGCACTGAGCTATTTTACGGACGAAGTTGAAGTTATGGGAAGAGAGGGCGGAATTGGACCTCTGATTGTCTCGACCTTACTTGTGAATGGGCTCGCTGTGGTGATCGTGGTAATTTTAGGAACACCCGTGGCGCTCTCTCTGGTTCGACTCAAAGAACAAGGATCAAAATGGGCACCACCTTTTCAGACTTCTCTTCATCTTCTGGCAGGAACTCCGTCGATAGTGTTTGGTCTGTTTGGAAACGTGCTTTTTTGCAGAATTTTGGGCTTAGGATATTCAGTCTTAGCGGGCGCTCTTACGCTGTGTTTGATGATTTTGCCGCTTTTCGTTTCGCTTCTTGAATATCCCCTTGAGACTGCGACAAAGGAGTACAAAATGTCGGCTCGATCTTTGGGAATCAGTGAAAGTACGTTCACGTTTCGAATTCTTTTTCCCTCCATGGTGACTGCCTTCAAGGCTTCCATTGTACTAGCCTGGGCACGGGCCGCCGGAGAAACGGCAGCGCTTCAATTGACCTCGGGCTATTCGACGTCTTGGCCAAATTCTTTGCTCGATTCCGGAAGAGCCTTGTCGGTTCACGTCTTTGATCTTGCCATGAACGTGACCAACGCCGACGCTATGTCTCGAAAAGCAGCTCTGACACTTCTCATTTTAACATTCGGATTTGCAGCCATTTGTCGCTCAACAATGAAGGCAATTACAAGATGGAACTAGTGACCGAACCGACGGCGGATTTACGACCGCGGGCTCTTACGGTAAAAGAATTTTCAGTCAACTATGGCCAAAGGCGTGTGCTGAACCAAATTGATTTCGACCTTCCCACAAATACCATCAGTTGTTTGCTGGGACCCTCGGGCGCCGGAAAATCAACTTTGGTACTCGCGATCGCGGGTCTCTTAGGTGACACAGCAAGCGTGAAGGTCACTGGGAAAATTGAATTTTGTAGAGACCAAAGTCGAAAGAAAATGCCGGTCGGAATCGTCTTCCAAAAACCTCACCCCTTTCGACTTTCTATATTTGAGAACGTTGCCCTAGCTTTGCGCGAACGTGGCTATCCTAAAAATGAGATCGCTGAGCGAGTAGAAATCGCACTTCGAAAAGCTGGATTTTGGGAAGAAGCGAAAGATCGACTGAAGGAATCGGCTCATAGATTGTCCGGAGGCCAGCAACAACGACTCTGCATCGCCAGAGTCCTAGCGCTTGAGCCGTCACTGCTTCTGCTTGATGAGCCTTGCTCAAGTCTTGATCCCATCGCCACGCGTGCCATCGAAGAAACCCTTCGGAAACTTTCTGAGACAACTACAATTTTGGTCGTCACACATAATTTAGGACAGGCAAAGAGGCTTGCTCAACATGGGATTGTTCTTTGGAGTTCGGATGAGGGTTCGACGGTTCTTGAGGCCGGCCCCGTAAAACGTCTTTTTGAGTCGGCTCAGAGCGAAACCGTAAGACACTATCTGTCGGGACAACTGGGTTGATCGAAAGGAGCTATCGATGAGTAAAATCAATGAAGCTTCGCTTTTAACGGTCATCATTCCCATCGGAATCGGAGATACAGCGTGGAGAGAGCTTCTTCCACTTTTAGAAAAGCTACCGAAGGCCACTCAAATTATTTTTTCAGCGACGTCGCTTCAATTTAAAGACGAAATTGTGGGTTCGCGCCATCTTGGTCTTTTCAACGTTAAATTTATCGAAGGCCAAAAAGGACGCGCTGGCCAAATGAACCGCGCGGCCCAGGAGGCTCATGGAAAGTATCTTTGGTTCCTGCACGCTGACTCGCGGTTTGAACAAGACGCCATTGATGTTCTCGTCGCTCGGTTGTCGGCCCATCCTGAGGCTTTTTTCTATTTCAAACTTAAATTCTCAGAATCTCAAAATCCTGTCGTGGCTCTCAATGCTCACGGTGCCAACTTAAGATCGAAATTTTTGAAAATGCCTTTTGGCGATCAAGGCTTCTGTTTCTCTCATGAACTCTTTCTTCGCCTCGGCGGTTACGACGAAAATGCTCCTTACGGAGAAGACCATCTTCTGGTCTGGGCCGCTCGGCACGCCAAGGTTCCAATTGTCGAGCTCCCTGCGTGGATAGCGACTTCGGCCAGGAAATACGAAGTGAATGGTTGGACGCGGACAACGCTGAAGCATGTTTGGCTTACGACTAAGCAAGCGACGCCTCAGTTCCTTCAACTTTTTCGGAGCTTCTTGTGAGAATCGCGGTCGCCTGTTTTGTGAAAACTCTTGGTGTTTCTCCGGTAAAAACTCGGCTTGCTGAAGGAATCGGGCGGTCTGCTGCGGATGAAGTCTATAAAACTTGTGTCGAATTGATCCGACAATCCTTATCGAAGGCCGCGTCGGAAAATTCTCAAGATGTTTATTTAATTCCGCATTGGGCCGTCGCAGAACAGTCAGAAATTTCCGCCACGGTGTGGTCCGATTTTCCAGTTGTTTACCAAGGCGAACAGGGATTGGGCCATCGCTTAAAACGTGTCTATGAGAATTTGAGTCAGAAGTTTGACGGCGTTGTTTTGATTGGTGCCGACTGCCCGCTGCTGAGCCCTGATAAGATTAAAGCCGCAGCCCAGAAAGTGGCGATGTCCGACAATCACATTCTTGGTCCCACAGACGACGGTGGTTATTATCTTTTCGGATCTCGTTTTCCGGTCGACGCTCAGAACGATAACCCCAGCGTTTGGCTAAATGTTCCTTACAGCGCGCCCGACACTTCGGAAAAATTCATCGGGGCGCTCTCACTGAAGCGTCCCGTAAGCCGGTTAGAAACTCTTTTTGATCTTGATACGAAATCTGATCTCGAGCGGCTGTTGCGACTAGCCACTAAAGACGTCTCTCCCTGGGAGAAAGACGTCCTCATTGCTATGAGAGCTCGGCTTAAGTTGTAGCGCCGCCGCAGCTCGACCCTGCGCCCGCCGTACATCCAAAGCAATGCTGATCAACAATGATGGATCTCGACTTCATCGCATTCAAATCCCAGTCTTTTAAGTGCTTGCCATTGGGTGTGGCCACTTTCAGATCTAGCATTTGATTAAAGTCGCAATCGTACAAAGACCCATCCCAACCAACAGAAATGGTATTTCGACACATGACATTGCTCGCGGCGACGGGGTTGTAGGCTGAGACCAAACGCTCCATGTAGTCTTCCAAATTATCGCTTTCGATCAAGTACTCGAGGTACCGAGAGACCGGTAAGTTTGTAATCGTAAAGAGACTATTGAATTCAATCCCGAAGGAAGCTTTGAGTTCACGCTTATACTCACGCTCAAGCCCGACTTGGTCGCCTGGCAAAAAAGCTCCGACCGGATTGTAGACAAGATTTAAAATGAGACCCGTTTCCGGCTTCCCAAAACCGACCTCATTCAACATCTTAAGGGCTTGGATGGATTTTTCGAAAACTCCATCCCCTCTTTGACGATCGGTTGCACTTTTCTCATAGAAAGGAAGTGATGAGACAACCTGAACGCGGTGTTTTGCAAAAAACTGCGGAAGATCATTGTAGGACTTGTTGGCTAAAATAATTGTGAGGTTGCAGCGAACAATGACCTCGCGGCCAAGGTTTCTTATCTCTTCAACAAACCAACGAAAGTTTGGATTCATCTCGGGCGCCCCGCCCGTCAGGTCAACCGTCGTAAAACTTGGCGTCGCTCGAAGCACATCCAGACAAAGACTCATTGTTTCTTTGGTCATGATTTCACGGCGATCGGGACCCGCATCAACGTGACAATGCTTGCAAACTTGATTGCACATCTTGCCGACGTTCACTTGAAAGATCTGAAGTTCGGTGGGTGCCAGCGGAAAGAGATTTGATTCACGAAGCTTCGCGGAAAAACGCGGCATCTGCCGAAGCGTCTCCGACGAACCGGCCAGGTGAGATATCTGCTCGGTCGCCTCTGAAAGGCGGTTCCCGCGCGAGAGAAGCGATTTTGTCGCCTTTGAAGACGCAGATTGAAATGCCATCAGGGACCGCCTTACATCGAGAGTTTTTTAACTTTGTTCATCATCTGCACACCGTGCACGAGAGCGGCCCCACCGCGAATGGCCGCAGCTACATGAACGGCCTCCATCATCTGTTCGGGCGTGGAACCCTTTTCAAGATTATCACTGGCGAAGGCATCGATGCAGTAGGGACACTGAATCGCATGGGCCACACCAAGAGCGATCAAAGATTTTTCTCGTGCAGTCAAAGCGCCGTCCTTCAGCGTTTCACCGTAGTAATCAAAAAACTTTTTAGCAGCGTCTTCGCCAAATTCTGCAATTTGGCCAAACTTCTTTAGATCACCCGAGTCGTAGTAATTAGCCATGGTCCACCGTTTTCCATTAAGAGTTAATGCCGAGATCCAACGTCTTTTAAGCTGAGGAGCGACTGCCGAAATTCGGCGCGCACTTTCTCAATATCAAAATCAACCACAACTTGGACGGGGCGACCTGATCCGTAAGACACGACGCCTCGAGAGTCGACCGTAACAAGCCGTTCTTCAATCGAAAAAAGCAGAGGATGAGTTAAATGAATCGCCATCAGTACATCCCACGCGATAATCGACGGGCGAAAATAAAGTCGTCTATTGCGCTGAAACCACCGAGCCGCATGGCCCATCACCCAATCTGTCGACGCACCGTCGCCCAGCATTATATCGGAGCGCCTCAGTCGAAATTTTTTCGCCACATCCAGTGGAAAGATAAGCAGTGGAAGACCCGAGCTAAAGACTTCCCGAGTCGCTTCGCGGTCCTTCGTTAAATTGTACTCAAACGGCCAAATTGGGGGCCACTTTCCACGCGAACTTATATTTGTCCCCATCAACCGAACGCAGCGGATTCGCGGGCGCTTGTCGGCCGCTGAAAGGCTCAAAAAATTTGCCAAATTTGTAAGCGGTCCGAGCTCAAGGACCTCGACTTCGGTCGAAGGCTCCAGCGAAGCGAAGTATTGCTGGTAGGGATTGACTCGGTCGTTCGGTGATCCGGCCCCCATTTCCATCCGACCGGAAAATCTAAACGCCTGAAAGAGCGCATTTGAATTTTTCATGGACTGCATCGCCGTGGTGTTCCCGAAAACCGAGAAGAGCCCGTGGAATATGACGTTCCGAGCAAGAAGGTGCAAAAAAGCGAGACCGTCGTCGACATCTCCCGACCGTGATCCCATGGCATTGTCGCTACTTAATATGTATTTTGTTAATTGCACCACGACCGAAGCTAATCGAAGAACGTCTTTTTGTTCAAGGCAGTCTTTCTGCCTCGAATTATTTTAAATTCAAATTTTGACTTCAAGTATGTTCTTCGGTCTCATCTCAGTCACACCTTGTTTCTACGTTCTCACGAAGGAGACGCTGCGATGGCACAGTCTTACGATCAAAATCAGTCTGCGGAAGTCACAGATATCTGGAGCGAAGTTCCGGAGATGGGCTATATGGGCCCCGAAGAAATCAAGGCGTGGGAACCGTATCCGGCACTTCGGCAGAATGAGCAAAGCCTGCATCGCGCCGAACAGAGAATGAAAGATATTAAAGAATGGTCTCCGCATCAGCTTCTCGGTCGTCGCTGGCCAATCGCTTGCGTCGCTTTAGAAATTACTCAGCGGTGTAACCTCGACTGCACACTCTGCTATCTGTCAGAGCGATCCGAGGAAGTTAAAGACATCCCGCTTGAGGAAGTTTACCGGCGCATCGATATGATTCATCAGCATTACGGAGACAACACCGACGTTCAGGTCACTGGCGGGGATCCGACGCTCCGTAAGCGTGAAGAGCTTATGTTGATCATCCGACGAATTCGAAGCCTCAATATGCGGCCTTCGCTTTTCACAAACGGCATCAAGTGCACTCGCGATCTTATTGTTGAAATGATCGACGCGGGTCTTGTCGACATCGCCTTTCATGTCGACACAACTCAAGAACGAAAAGGTTATACTGACGAAAAGTCGCTCAATAAAATTCGCCTCGATTACATCGATCGCGCCAGAGGACTGCCGGTCTCGATTTTCTTTAATACGACAGTTCACGCAGGGAATTTTGACGAGATTCCCGATGTCGTAAAGTTTTTTAGTCAGCATACTGACGTCGTGCGATTAGCCTCATTTCAGCTCCAGGCCGACACGGGCCGCGGCGTCTTACGCGAGCGAAAATTTCTAATTAATCCAGACACAGTGTCAGAGCAGATCGAAAAAGGAGTCGGCACCAAATTATCATTTGATGTTCCCCTGGTCGGACACCCTAAGTGCAATCGGTATGCAATGGCCCTTGAAGTGAACGGTCGCATGTTCGATATGTTTGATGAAAAAGAATTCGTTTGAAATGTCTTTGTTCAGACAGCGCAAAGTAAGTTCGACCGCAATAAACCTGTAAAAGCTGTGCTTTCGCTTTTCTCCGGAATTGCTGCGAATCCAAAGCTCGCCGCTAAAGGAACGCGCTGGTTGGCACGCAAAGCTTGGAACGCGAGAACCGAGCTGGTGCAATCGGGTTTCCGCGCACGCAAACTTTCGTTCTTTATCCATAACTTCATGGACGCTCAAAAACTTGACCGAGACCGATGCCATGGTTGTGTTTTTATGACGATGACGCCCGATGGACCGGTCTCTATGTGCGTTCACAACGCTAAACGTGATGATTTCATTTTGCGACCTCTCAAAGTAAAAACCCAAGATGGCGAAAAAATTTGGAATCCTTTGACAGGACAGCTTGCCTCTACGGAAGCAGAGGCTGCAGCTGGAAAAGTTCGACCGGCACCGAAGAAAGGTCGCGCGAAAGAGAGCCTCCAGACAAGTGAATCGACTTAAATCATGTTGAAGCATTGGGTGGTTACGGCTCGTCTATTTTTCATCGGCAGCACGGTCGCCATTTTCGCTGGATGCGCGACGCAGATCAAAATGCCAGACGCTTCGAAGGTAGCGAATCTCGATCCCATGAAGTCATGGTCTGAGGTTCTTAAAGAATCCGTAGATGCCGACGGCTCCGTCGACTTCCACAATCTCGACCGAGACCCTCGGAAGCTGGAAGCTTACGTGCACTTTGTCGCAACAAACGGCCCAAAACTTACGCCAGAAAAATTTAGTACGCCGGAACTTCGCTTGGCTCACTACATCAACGCCTACAACGCGCTTTCAATGTACACGGTTCTGGCGAAGAAGATTCCCGAGACGAATGCTGGATTTAAGAAAGTTAGTTTTTTCTACCTTCAAAAACTAGTGGTCGATGGCGAACGGATGTCGCTGGCTGGCTTTGAAAATGACATCATTCGAAAACTTGGCGAACCGCGGATTCATTTTGCGCTTAATTGCATGGCGGTCAGCTGTCCCCGCCTCCCGCGAATTCCGTTCACTGCCGAAACGCTGGACTCCCAGCTGGAACAAGAAACAAAGTTTTTCTTTTCTGAGGAAAGAAATCTACGAATTGATCCAGCTTCGAAGACAGTTTTCACCACTGAAATACTGGATTTTTTCCCCGAAGATTTTTTGGCAAAATCACCAACTCTTCAGGACTACATTTCGCAGTACGCGCCGAAGCCCATCCCCGCTGATTACAAAATCAAGTTCATCGACTACGATTGGACGATCAACTCGCAAAATAGAAAGAAATAAGTGGCACTATTTTTCTCCGAGGAGACCGCGCTTTAACTTCTCGGTTGTGGGATACTTGCCAATCCAGGTCGCAAGGACCGTTCGCGCCAATATGGAATCAGCATGACTCGAAAGATCCTTTTGATTCAAAACTACGGTCATTTTTCCGGCCGCAAACGTGTGCGTAAGGATATCCCCCACCTGGACTCCGGGAATCGTCTTCAGGTAAGCCTCGGCTTTTTGCTCGAGCTCGGACCAAGGAAGCGGCGAATTTTTCTTTAAGTAGTGCCTCCATGCATCCCGCATATCAGCCTCTGAAACAGCACGTTTGAAATACATCCGCACTGCAAGTGGTTCTTTTGCGGCCTCAACCCGAGCAAGAAGCTCGTTTTCGTCTCGCGACGTACTGACAGTGTAAAGACCGGCGACATAAACACTGACAAACATGTACTGACGAACACCGATACCATTCAAACTCAGCAACTGTCCGGCGACATTTAATTCAGTAGGAAGCTTTCCGTCTGATAGGTCCGAAGCCTTTGTTGGGCTCGCACTCAGCGGAAGTCCGAAAAGAATCAGTAGTATGACAAAAGTTCCGAACTGCTTCATGATCTAATCATTGTTCGACGGCAAATATATTCAAGGCCTAACGAGGAGCAAAATGAAACGGATGATATTTCTGATACTGCGACTCTTCATTGCGGCCATTTTCATAACCACCGCAATTGGAAAGCTGCTCGACAATCGCGGCTTTTCAGTCGTCCTTGAAACCTACCAGCTCTTCCCGTCTTCGATTCTTCTTCCCCTGGGACTGGCCGTTTCACTTTTTGAACTCGTTCTTGGATGGCTCCTGGTGACAGGCCAAAGGCTTCGGCTTGCGGCGCTTGGTGCGCTTATTTCATATATTGGCTACCTCGCAATTGCAGTGATTACTAATCTTCGCGGACTCGCCCTTACGAACTGTGGCTGCTTTGGGGTGTTTTTGGCGCGGCCAATGACATGGTGGACGGTTCTCGAGGATACGATTCTAGTGGCCGTGTGTTTTGTTTTCTGGCGTATGAGTTCCTCTCACCGCTAATTCACCAAGCGACGTAATAAATGGATACGACTCGTCTACTATTTGGACCGAGGCGGCTTGAGATCCTGTTCAGGTGATTTGTATTTTTCACGACGTATGCGATTCACTCGAGTGACTAATCTAGATGCGGCATCGCAAACCTCTTTATGAAACTTCGTGTCGCCTTGAACGACGACTGAAAAGGCGCGGCCGGCAAGGTTTCGAAGCTGTTCTTTTTTGCCAAAGAATGGATAACAAAGAGGCCCTTATTTACGGGAGCTTTTCGAACTGCTCGAGCGCTTGCATCGCCTCAATACCATAGACCACCGAGGGACCGCCACCCATCATTACTGCAACACCAACCGTCTCCGCGATTTCGTTTTTCTTTGCTCCGGCCTTAAGCGCGTCATGCACATGAAACGAAATACAGCCGTCACAGCGCACGGTGATTGCGATTCCAAGCGCAATGAGCTCTTTTGTTTTTGAATCAAGTGCATCTGATTTTGTCGCTGCCTCGTGAAGCGCACTAAAACCCTGCATTGGCCCGGGAATAGCGGCTCCAAGCTTTTCCATCCATTCACAAAGCTCTTTATAGTGGCCGGGATAGTTCTTCATAAAAATGTTCCTCCTTTATTTCTTTTCTGGAATCCGAAGTCGCAAGTTGATTTCGGACCCTGAAGTTGTTTGAGCTTCTGGCGGGATTTCAATCGTGTAGGTGTTGTCTCGATTTCTTTTCGGCGCGAGAGTCCATTTCCTCTGACCGACATGAATCGATGCGCTCACATCCTGCTCACGAAAGTCGATATTCATGGCCTCGTGGCCAACGACGCGAAACTCTATTTGCTTTCCAGAGTTAATACCAATTGTCAGTAGCTGAGCAGACTGACTCTGCCTCGCAGGCTCTTGAACCTCCGAGGGATTGATTGCCGGCGCGGCATAAACTTGAACAACAAAGCCGATTGCAATCACGACGATCGACATTTTTATTTCTGGTCCCATCACTGTCCTCTCTGAATTCGAACTGCTTACGCAGCTTCAAATCAACAAGCACCGCGTGTGCCACCTTGTCTGCCTCTACCTACGAGCAAACGAGCCATATAGTCTCGTCAGCTACTATTTAATAAGACAAAAGCGCTCAGTTCTCTTGACCACGGATATTCCACCGTCCTTCGGCATGGCACTGTAGTTGCTTAACTGTGCGTCGATCTGCAGACATATGCTGGAGAACAAATGGGATTTGAAAAGACGGCACCCTGCCGAGTACCCCAGCATCGCAAGGCACTGATGACGACTCGCCACTTAAGCCTCCTGCACGTTTTTATCAATGCTGAGTCTCATAGTCTTCATATTGTCGGCACAAAAAAATTCCACGAAATGGAAGATGTCGAATCTTTGTGGATCGATGATATCGGGGTCGTAAATGGACGGGACGTTCATGTGATCCACATTCGAAAACATAAAAGCACGACTCAACTGCAAAGAGAAAAGAACTTATCTTCGTTTGGAACTCCTACGATTCATTTGTATGCTGCGATCAGATAACCTAACCCTGGAGACAGAATCATGACACTTGCTCAGACAAAAGTTCGTTTTAATGCCGACTCAAAACTAACGGTTGTTCATTGGAGCGCGACGATGGCCGAAGCCAATCTGCTGATGCAGAAGAATGCCGTCAGGCATCTACCTGTGGTCGATGAGTCCAACATGATCGTCGGCATTTTGTCAGACCGAGACGTCTTGCGATCATTGAGAACAGATCTCGAACAGTTGCGGACAGCTCATCGCGCTGTCCCAGCCTCCGACGGCTTTGTTGTCAATTACATGAGTCGCCCCGTTGTGACTATTGATCCTGGCCAATCTCTAAAAAATGCAGCTCAAATGATGATTGAGAATAATATTTCTTCTCTGATTGTAGCACAAGACGGCGCTGCCGTTGGCATAACGACGACTCACGATATTCTAAAAGCAATTCTTGGCGAGGAAGACGGCCTTCTTTCGGAGCTCACAGAAAAAATCAAAGCAAAGATTATTCAGTCGCCTGTCGGCCTCGTGATGCAAAGATTGTCGGACATAGGAATTTGAATTTCGCGGAATGGCTCCCTGCCCGTGCCAACAGTGTAGATGTGAACAAAGGAACATTCGGCCATGTTTTCGTCGTCGGCGGCTCGCCGGATTATACGGGCGCGCCCATACTTACGGCTGAAGCCAGCGCGCGAACAGGTGCGGGCAAAGTCAGTCTTCTTTTTCCTAGCCTGCTGGCCCAAGTGATTGTCAGTCGCCTGTCACCCGTCATTATCACAAAAGCTATTGAAACAGATTCGAACGGTTTTTTCACAGAGGTTGCTGCCGCGGAAATCTTGTCACTGTGTGAAGCGTGGAACGCTTCAGTCGTTGCTTTGGGTCCAGGACTTGGACGTGAAAAAGCGACTTCGACATTTGTTGAAGCTTTGGTCGAAACATGTCCGTGCCCCATGGTTATAGATGCTGACGCCCTGACACTTCTTGCGCGAACAAGTGACCACGGCGCTAAGCTCTTGCGAAATCGGACACAAGCCACGATTCTAACTCCTCATCCTGGCGAGCTTGCCAGTCTCTTAGGTGTCACGACCGATGAGATTCAGTCAGACCGCCCCGCCGCCGTTCAAAAAGTCGTTCAGAAATTCGAGTGCGTTGTCGTTCTAAAAGGCTTTCAAACCCTCGTCGCCGACTCTCTGCACGGAGTTTCTACGAATTCCACAGGAAATCCGGGTCTTGCGACAGGAGGCACGGGCGATGTGCTCACGGGAATTATCGCCGGACTTATCGCTCAAGGTCTTACCCCGTGGCGCGCAGCCGTCGCCGGTGTTCACATTCACGGTCTCGCCGCAGAATTGGCAGCAAAAGAAATTGGCGGAGTCACCGGAATGATCGCAACGGATCTTCAAAACTCTATTCCCCGCGCTATCGCTCAGACCCAAAAATCGAATTAACGTCGAACTGATGATGATCGAATGCTGGCTAGGTGTTAGGTGTTATGTGTGCTTCGTTTCGGTGCGAAACTTTTCAAGTTTACTTTTGATCTCGTCTCTCGCCGCACGAAAGGCCTCTGCTTTTTTATTCTCTGGCGCGCTGGCAGGATCCTTAACGGGCCAGTGAAGTCGTTTCGCTTTGGATGGAAGCGTCGGGCAAACTTCCTCCGCACAGAGTGTTATGACGACGTCAAGATTTGCCAAAAACTCTGGTGACAGTTGGTCTGTAGACTTTGACCAGTTTTTCGAGATATCGATTTCGACTTCTTTCAAAATCTCAACGGCCCAGGGTTGAACTTTTCCGGAGGGCTCAGACCCAGCACTTTCAACGACTGCATCATTTCCAAAAACGGACTTTGCTAAACCTTCAGCCAACTGACTTCGTGCCGAATTCGCAACGCACAAAAACAAAATATGGACCGGATTAAACATGTTGGCCATTCTTAAGAACTAACCTCTTCCATGAGCTTAAGCATCTTTTTTGGCGATGTCCGCAGTTTAGTTGAAATTTGAAGGTTGAGTGGCTCAACCAGCAGTGATTTCCTTGGCTTATCACGAGTCAAACAAATCACGAAAAAGAGGAGCCACCCGACATGGGAAACGTACCTGTTCCGTTCCGAACTCGCAAGCCGCGAAAGATTTTGAAGCACGCCAAGCGCAAAGAAATTTTAGAAAGTAAATTCGAAGACGTGGACGAAAAGCCAATCGACACGCAGCATCTGCTGATTTCGACGCTTCTTCCGTGCGCGGTGAAGGCGTTCATCGAAGAATGTGAACGTGAGGTCACCGCGCTTTGCGGACGACGTTACGAGCGCGGCTTTGAGAACTCACGATGGGGCACGCAAGAAGGATCGATCGTTCTCGCGAACCAACGAATCGCGATTGAAAAACCGCGCGTGCGAAAGAAATCTGGCGATGAAGTTCAACTTCAAACGTACGAGGACTTTCAAGACCCACGACCTTTTGATCAAGCGGTTTTTACGGAAGGTTTGAAGCGTGTCTCACAGCGTGACTACAAAAAAGGTGTCGCGAAGATTGCGAACTCGTTTGGTCTGCAGAAGTCTACGGTCTCGAAACGTTGGATCAACGCGACAGCCAAAAAGCTTGAAGAGCTTCAAGAGCGTGACCTGCAGCCGATGGATATTCGCGCGGTCTTCATCGACGGGAAAAGATTTAGAAAACACGGCGTGATCATAGCACTCGGAGTTGCGAGTGATGGGCGCAAATTCGTGCTAGGTATTTTTCAAGCCGACACCGAAAATAGCTCGTCGTGTCTCGAGCTGATAAACGATCTCGAGCGCCGCGGCCTTCCGTCGTCGGGCTTGTTGTTCATCGTCGACGGCGGATCGGGGTTAAACAAAGCGCTCAACGAAAAGTATCGATGCAATGATCGCGAGAATCGAACCGCGATCCGAATTCGCTGCCACGTGCACAAGTGGCGCAACATCGAGAAAGCTTTAGGCGATGGCTCTCACAGAGCGCTCGGCGCTTTCTGGGCGATTCGCGACGCGAGGGACATGGCAGAGGCCAAAGTTTTATCGGACCGATTGGAGAGCGTTTTACGAAACGTGAATCGGTCGGCGCTCGATAGTTATCTTGAAGCGAAAGAGGATCTGCTCGCGATCCACGAATTGAAACTGTCGAACAATTTAAAAAGATTCTTCTCGACGACGAACGCGATTGAGTCGCTGAACTCGATGATCGAAGAAGACATGCGTCGCGTGAAACTGTGGCGCGACTCGGAGCATTTTCAACGCTGGCTCGCTACGTATTGCCTAGCTTCGGAGAAAAGAATGCGGCGGATCCGCGGGCACGCCAGTGTCGCAGCATTGTGGGTTCGACTTCGAACTCTCACCGAACGACAAGATCAAATTGACTCGCGCGAAGAGGTCGCGTAGGTCACATAAAAATCACGCCACTCGATCGACGAATTTCAACTGATCGACGGACAAGCCCTCTTTTTTCGAACAGGCTTCCACGGCGTTTGAAGTCGAAGACTATAGCTCCTCGCATTTCAGTCTCATCGTCGACAACAATTCCTGCTTTTTCTTTAAGCCAGAGGACTTGAAATGCTGAAACCCACGTCTTTCTTGAGATGAAAGAATCTCTTGTGGCGTCATCAGCGCCCAGCCGCCTTAAGCTGCGATTTTTTTGAATTTTGATTTGATCAACGGAGCCGGCGCTTTTGCTGAAGTCCCCTTTGAAATCAAAGCTGAGTTCGCAGCTTCGTTCCCTGAGACGATTTTCGTCAAAGTCTTAACAACCCCTTCAAGCTCGTTTGTCCGCAGAATCACTTGCTCGGCGTAGCCAGCCGTGCGCTCGGAAGAACTCGAATTTAGCTGAGTCGCTTGATCAAGTTGTGCCACGGCCGCTGAAATTTCGATCACACCTTTGGCCTCCTCTGCAGATGCTCTTGAAATCTGATCGATATACCCCGTCAGATCGTTCGAGCTTTTAACAACTTTGGTCAGAGTTTCTTCGCACCGTCGAACGGCGTCGAAACCCTCCCTCAAATGCTCACGCCCGACCGAGATCGATTGGTCAACTCGTTGGCGTGTGCTTGTCATAATCTCTTCGACACTTCGGCTTCTTGTCTCGACCAGATCATGAATCTCTTTGGCCGCATGACCGCTTTGGGCCGCCAATTTCGCGACTTCCTCGGCGACGACAGCAAAGCCTTTTCCACTTTCACCCGCGCGCGCTGCTTCGACCGCAGCATTGAACGAAAGAAGTTTTGTTTGAAAAACAATGTCATGAATGACTTTTGTTTTTTCGCCGATTTCATGAATCATTCGCACCATTTCACCCATGCGCTCATTGCCTGCACCAACTGCCGACGACACATCATCATTTCCAATTCGAATCTTTTCCATCGATCGCGCCAGCGCTTCGATCGCTTCATGACTCTCGGCCACGGATTCCTTATTTTGCGAGGCGATCCCTGCTGCCGCACGAGAGTTTTCGGCGTTACTTTGCGCCATTGATCCGATCTCTTGGAGGCTTGCCGCCGTTTGGGTCAGTGAGGCAGCGGACTCGGACGCCGCTTCCGCCAAAACCTGACTTGTATCGCGAAGTTCAATCGAAGTGATCGACATAGAATCAAAAGAGTGCTGAAGCTGTCCGATCGTATTTTTAAGATCAAGATTCAGTCTTCGTATCGCGACAAAAGCCATAACAATGATGGCAAGCGAGACCAAGACGACAGATATCAAGGTCCACTGAAGAATTTGTGTCGAGCTCGTGCGAAGATGAGCGACATGCTCTTGAAGTTCTGCAGTTTCAACTTCTCGGATTTTTAGAAGTTCATTGATCGATGCGGTCGCGGAAGCAAAAACATCGCCAGGAACGAGCTCGTAATTCCCTTTAGCTTTTAGATCGTAAACAGTTTTGTGGGCCTTTAAAACCTCAAGCCACGATGCGGAGGCTTCGAATGCAGCCACGGCTGATTTCAATCGGTCCGTTTCCGCCGAACCCGGTGAAAGAAGACCGGTCTTTACACCGGCCATAAGGCTCATCAGATCTTCGGATTGTTTTGCGGTCGCCGGCAAATTGCTTGAAATCAAATTGTTTAAGAGGGCGCGTAACTTTCCGGCACTCTCTTTGGTCGACTCAAGAATCACGATTGTTTTTAATATCGCGTAAGTTTCACGATCTTGAATCGTCGTCGAAGTCTTCTGAAACACATCGATTAAGCCTGCAATCACTTCGCTGTAAGCACCTATCGCAGCCCCGCCAGTCAGGGATTTGTCGTCAATGCCAGAACGAAGTTTTCCAACGGCCCCTTGCCGCCGCTCAATAGATTCGACCATGGCCGATCCAATGCGAACGATATCCATCTCGCTTTTAAGTTTCGAAAGCATCGAATCTGTTTCGGCACGCTGCTCAGTCACTTTGGACCAGTCTTTTGAGGCCAGCGCTCCGGCCGTCAATCCCCGCTCTTTTTGAAGAGCGTGAATCACGTTTGAAACGTTCGTCATCGTTTCAATTTTGCTGGTCACAACAGACGCTTCTCGAAAGTCTTTGAAGCTTGCTTTGACGATGAAGAACGAAACTCCAAGTAGCGCCAAGATCGGAACAGCAATAAGAAGTGACAACTTGAAGCCAAGCGAGCGACGTGTGAACAAAGTGACCCCCAGATACGAGATAACAATCAGGTAGGCTTCTCTATCGGCGGAATCGAACCGAATGTTACCGTTCGATTAAGAAAGGACCTTAGTGTTTCAGTTTGAGACGGGAATTGCGCAAACCGGCATCACCTGTCACTAAGTATGATTTGTGCCATCCTGGACCCGATATGAATGAGCGGCTTGAAATTCTCAATTCTACGTTTCGGCTGTCCGAGTTCCGTAAAGGTCAGCGCGAGATCATTGATGCCGTGTTGGCAAAACGCGATGTCATGGCCGTGCTTCCGACGGGCGGTGGAAAGTCGCTTTGTTATCAGCTGATCGCCGTCCACGAACAAAAGCTCGTCATCGTCATCTCACCGCTCATCGCTTTGATGCGAGACCAAGTCATTTCGCTGGAGCGTCTTGGCGTTCCTACAGGTTCCCTTCACTCGGGCCAATCTGACGACGACAAGCGTGAAGTGTTTAAAAATATCGCGCGCGGCGGAGCCTTCGTTCTGTATCTCTCGCCCGAGCGCGCTCACAAACCTGGCTTTAAAACGTGGATTCAAAAACAAGATATCGCACTCTTTGCGATCGATGAGGCTCACTGCGTGTCACAATGGGGTCACGATTTCCGCGAAGAGTACGGGCTATTGGCCGAACTTAAAACTTTGCGAAGAGACGTGCCTATCTTGGCACTGACGGCCTCAGCCACACCCATCGTTCTTGACGACATCGAGCGAAGTCTTGCTCTTGTTCGACCCGAGCGCCAGGTTCATGGATTTTATCGTCCCAACCTCTTCTATCAGGTTGAAACTTGTGCGGACGAAAACGAAAAGTATCGGTTCATTTTCGAATCGGTGAAGCGAACGCCCGAAGGCCGGGTCCTCATCTATTGCGGCACCCGGAAAAAAACCGAAGAGCTTGCAAAGATTCTCTCGGATAAATTTGAAGGCGTCGGCCACTACCACGCAGGACTCAGCGCGGATCGTCGCACGGAAACCCAAAAAGCCTACATCGAGGGACGCTTTCGAATTCTTGTCGCAACAAACGCATTTGGAATGGGCATCGATCAAGCCGATGTGAGGCTCGTCGCTCACTTTCAGCTTCCGGCCAACATCGATTCTCTTTATCAAGAGATGGGCCGTGCCGGCCGCGATGGAAAACCGTCGACGTGTCTTCTTCTATATTCAAAAGCCGACAAGGGTCTTCAAAGCTATTTCATCACAAATGCCGACGCGCCTAAAGCCGTCATTCGGCTTCGCTGGCAAAACCTTGAAGCTTTGGTTGCTTATGCCGAAGGTGGCGAGTGCCGACATTCAGAGATCCTCGCCTATTATAAAGACAAACAGCGCCTCACCGCTTGCGGCCATTGCGATCGCTGTAAGCCCGACTCGGATCGCCGTATCCCACGATCGACTCAAGCTGTTTCAGTTCAAGTGCGAAAACGAAAACGCGGCGGAGCGACGTCCACTGGCGAGGCGTTAACGCCCGAAAATAGTCGTACCTTTCAGCGCTTAAAAGAGTGGCGACTAAGAACGGCCAAAGAACTTGATCAACCGGCCTTCGTCATTCTCAGTGACAAGTCACTTCGAGATCTTGTCTCGAGGCAACCCCAGTCTCTATCTGATTTAAACCAAGTCTACGGCTTCGGACCTACAAAAATAGAACGCTTCGGAGCCGACGTTCTTCGCGAACTGGCCGAATTCTAAAGTTCGGCTCGACTCAGGCTTCTACTAGCGACCGTCAAACCCTCGAGTCTCAAGCTCCTCAAGGTAGAGATAGTACTCTTTCGACTCGCGACCATTGCCTAGGATTCTCTGAACAGAATCGAGAGCCTTAAACATAATATCCATGCGCTCTTGATCGAGCTTCACGATTTTGGTTTTCAGTCCGTTGATCATGGCCTTGTCTTCCCCACCAGCCGCCAATTCCTTAAACATTGCCGACTTCGCTTTCGTGATCTCATCTCGAATTCGAAAAGCTTCGCGAGCTGTCGAAGAGTGAAGCGTCCAAAGTTTGGACTTTTGATCGATATCGATATTTGTACTCCCCGCCCAGGTATCAAAACCGCGAGCCATGAGCGCGCCTCGCTCTTGCGCCGGCATTTCTTTTGCTGTTCTCTCTTCCACTCTTTTGTCGACGCCGCTGCAGGCAATTAGAAATGACATACTAATTGGCAGAAAAACCCATAGGACCACGCTCAATATTTTCACTGAAATCTTCTCCTCGAAGTTGAAACGACCCAAATATGTGTAAGCCGTTAGAGCAACTCCCAAGCCACAAAAAACGGCCCTCAAGCCTGCAGAAGAGTTTATGCGAACGAAAGTGAGAGTAACGAGACTCTTTGTCATAGAAACGGGACATTGCGACTCACCAGAAAAGTTGAAGTGGTTCGACGATTGCGGTGCGGTATTTAATTAAATTTATTAAACGAGTGACAGAGAAAATTTGGCGGTATCTAACTCATGATCCTCGGCCCTGATTAGGATATTCTCGAAACCAAAGGAGATTCAAAATGGAAAAGCTCGTACTGACGTTTGTAATTTTATGTTTCAGCACTTCCGCCCTTGCGGCAGACCCGGTGGCGCCGGCCACAGCCGATACTAAACAAGAGTACATTCAGATGCATACACAGATGGCGTCAGCTCACCAGAAGGCAGCGGAATGCTTAACGGCAGGCAAACCTGAGACTGAGTGTCGAAGTGCATTTCATGAGGCTTGCGAGAAAACCGGCGGCCCAGAAAAATGTGGTGCGGGAATGAGACACCGCAAAATGCGTCGATAGTATCATTCTAAAAAAATCAGGCGGTGGCGCGCAAGACAGAACAAATAATTGCCTGTCTCGCGATTCCACCGCCAAGGTAATTTGACTAGTTGACGCTTTTGGTTTTTTTGTCGCCCGATTTACTTTCGGGTGATTTGCCACTTACCAATCGGTTCCAAATGGAACCTTTTCCGGATTCGACGGAGATTTTTTTGCAGCCGCGGAGGCCTTCTTTGGCATTAGAATTTCGAGGACACCATTTTCACAGTGGGCCTCCAAATTTTCAGTATCAATCGTCGATGGAAGAGTAAATGACTGCTGAAAACTTTGGAAAGATCGGCGAGTCTCCCCTGAAGCCTCAGATCGTGACTGTGCTTCGGCCCGAACCGAAAGTGTGTTGCCACTCACGGTGACTTCAACATTTTCTTTGGGAACTCCCGGAATGTCCGCCGACAAAACATAGGCATCGTTTGTTTCACGAATTTCACTGCGAGGCTGTGATGGCATTGTCGGCGGCAAAAAGAGGGGACCAAAGGGATCCGAGAAAAGGCGATCCACGAAATGATCCATCTCCGGCAACGAACCGAAGACGTCAACTTCAGGGCTGGACTTTTTAATCTGAACGTCTTTACTCATAATAATAACTCCTTGTGATACGCGCTATCGACATTGAAAGCGGCTGCAGGAAAGGAAAGCATTTTGCGCGCCAGAAACCGGTTTGCTTAAAACTCGTTTGCCACACCGCAGAACCGAAGTTAACATTTGGATTAATAATATGATGACCATTGTTGGAATCGACTTTACCGAACATGCTGTTCAGAATCTTCTCCGTCGGGGATTTCGAAGCGAAGCCCCGCAGAGTTTCGATTCCCACCGAAAATTTTTATTTCCGCTAAATTCCCGCGAGACGCGATTCCTTGGCTTTGAGATTCATGTGATCGACGACGAAAGGGTGTATTTGAGAGACACCAAAATGCGCCACTTTTATCCTTATATCCATGAAGCCGGTGTCTCCGTTTGCCACATCGCTCAAGAAAACGGCGCTCAAACTCTGACAAAAGTTTTGTCGTACTCGGATCTCGGCACCACGTCACTTCGCAGCTATCTCGAGTTGCGAAAGGGGTTCGATATCCCCGCCGTGCTTCTTGAGTGTCAGGATCTTGAGACTTTCGAAAGAATTGCCAAACCCGATATGAAATTTGAAATTAACTCGAAACCCGCGGCACTTATCCACCTTGGGCCTAGCTGCTTTGACTTGGTGATTATGGAGTCACCGACGCTGCTCTCGTAATTTCGATCAACGCATTCAGCGCATCCGTCGAGGTGAAAATTCCGAGAAATTTATCGTCGGTATCATTGACGATGACACTTCACTGACCGTGCCGCGGTCTCATTCGATATAATGATTCACAGGGAATTCTTACGTCCAACGTGTCCCGCGGTGGGACAAAACGCCCCCATCTCGGCTTAAGTATCTCGACCATCTGTCAGAGGCCCGCGCAGATACCCATGAATGAACTGCTGAACCCGGGGATCCGGATGTTTCTCGGTTTGTTCTGCATTTCCAGTTTCAACGATACCTTGATCTGCTACAAAAACGATTCGACCGGCAAACTGATAGGCCCGCATAATATCGGGAGTGATAACGACAAGCGTCGCTTTAATTTCGTTTCGAAGTTTTAAAATCAGCTCCGCCAGAATGTCGGCATTGACAGGATCTTGACCCGCTGTCGGATCGTCTAAAAAAAGTAATTCTGGTTTTAAAGCTATCGCGCGTGCAATGGCCAGTCGTCGCCGCATTCCTCCCGAGATTTCGTACTCGTGAAAGTCGCGATACTTTTCAAGACCAACGGCCGTCAAACACTCCATTATTCGTTCGTGCCGCTCAGCTTGATTCATCGAAGTATGTTCATTCAGAACGAATTCAATATTTTCGTACACAGAGCGTGCATCAAAAATCGCATTGAGTTGAAACTGGACTCCGACTCTTCGCGCAAGATCGTGCTTCAAAGCCCTGGACATCTCGCTCAGATCAGCGCCATCGCAAAATACCTGACCCACCGTTGGGTGAAAGAGGCCTGCCATCGTCTTGAGTAAGACGGTCTTTCCCGCGCCGCTGGGGCCGATCAAGACAATCACATCTCCGCGACCAACTTTGAGATTTACATCCTTAAGTATAGTCACCTGAGCGAGCTCGATCGTTACATTGCGAAGTTCGATGGCGGGAACTTCCGCCAATTGTTCGTTCGACATTTCAACCTTTCACTACATCTTACTCAACTGATCATAAAGAATGAAGGACCCCATTATAAGAACGAAGTATCCAAAACCGGCTTTAAGTGTTTTTTCCGAAAATTTCTTTGAAAGCGCCATGCCTATAAAGAGGCCGACAATAGCTATTCCCGAAACGGTGAGCAGAAGGTTCCAATCGATGTAGGCTTGATGCTGAACATCGCCAATAAAGCCCAAGAGCGACTTCGCAGCAATAATGAACAGTGACGTACCAACGGCGATTTTCATAGGCATTCCGACCAGTAGAACAAGAGCCGGAATAATCAAAAAGCCCCCCCCCGCTCCGACAAATCCTGTAATTCCGCCGACAACCAGACCCTCCAAAGAAATAAGCAAAAACCTGTTCGAAGCCGAGAGGTCTGCCTTCGGAGAGCTAGAAACTTTCTTTGACGTAATCATCGAAAGCGACGCGGCCACCATGAGTACGGCAAAAACCAACATAATTAAAAGTGATTTTGAAATCGCCTGAGATCCAAAAGTGAAAACAGGATCCGGAAGATGCGGGACAACATAAGCTCGCGTAAGGTAGACACCTAAAAAACTTGGAACGGCGAAAATAAGTCCTGTCTTAAGATCGACTTCGCCCTTCTTCAAATAGAACCCGCCGCCGACAAGAGCAGTGAGACCAACGATGAAGAGGGAGTAGGCCGTCGCTAAAACCGGATTGATCGCAAACAAATAAACCAGAATCGGAACGGTTAAAATCGATCCACCGCCACCGATCATCCCCAGAGAAAGCCCCATAAAAATCGAAGCGATGTATCCTAAAATATCCACAACCAACTCACTTTTTGATGGTTACTTTCTTATCGAACAACCGGAATAAACCCATTCCGGTAAGCATGCTTACGACAAAGACAAACGGTGCGGCGTCAAAACTTGCTAGAGAGGTCACAGCCGGGCCCGGACAATAGCCGCCAAGACCCCAACCCGCGCCAAAAAGAACGCCGCCAATCACGAGAGCCGGTGTGATTTCTTTCTTTGTTGGGACATGCCATTCCTTGGAAAAAAGAGGTGATTTGCGATTGCGAATCAGCTTGTAAGTAACGAAGTGAACGACGATTCCGCCAATCATCACGAAAATTAACGATGGATCCCAATTTCCAAAGAGGTCTAAAAAACCGACCACTTTCTCAGGTTGAGTCATTCCGGAAACACCCAGACCGATCGCAAATATGAAACCGACAACAAGCGCAGCCAAATTTGTTTTCATGGCAAAACTCCCATCTGCTTAAAGACCGCCACGGCCGCCATTCCCGACCCGACAAAAACGAGTGTCGCCACCAATGAACGCGGCGACATGCGACTGATACCGCATATACCATGGCCACTTGTGCAACCGCTTCCGAGAAGCGTACCGAAACCCACCAAAAGACCCGCGACCACTTTCGTCCACATGTCGGTCGCAAGCGCTCCCGAGAACGCACTCGGATTGACGATTTTGATAGTCAGTCCACCAAGAAACAGACCGACAATAAATAAAACTCTCCAGCCCGTATCACCCTTTACTGGCGAAATTGCGCCGTTGATGATTCCACTGATGCCGGTGACTCGTCCGTTCCATAAAAGCATCAACGATACCGACACACCGATAATAGCGCCACCTACGAGCGCATTGATCCAATCTTGCTGCATAAGTCCTCACTTGAAAGTTGCTAGTTTCTGACCACTGGTTGTTTTTGTTCGTTCCAGCGAATCATTCCGCCGGCCATATTAATTGTGTTTCTGTATCCTAATTTTATACTGTCAGCCGTCGCAGATCCAGAACGCCCGCCACTCCGACAAACAAATACAATTTCTTCGCTGCGATCACCATTCTCGAGAAAATTCATCAGATCGGGCCCCAGGGTGACAAGCTCAGAACCTTCGATATGTCCCAGCTCAGCGTTGAATTCGTCGGGGCGTCGCACATCTATCAATCGGACTTTTTTTGATGTGACATCGGCCAGATGCAGCTGGACATCCTCACAAGAAATTTCAGGAATACCGTCGACAACTTGCGGATGAAGAGTTCGAGCATCTTTGGTTTTCCCGCAAGCGAGGTTCGCCGGGACCGCTTCGTGAATCTTCTTAGGATTTGCAAGCTTCAGTTCCGCCATGAGTTTTATAAAATCGCCTTTCGTTTTATTTTCGCCAAGACGCGGGTTGAATTGCTTCTCTAGGCCTATTGTCGACGACGTATGTCCACGATAGTCGTGCCCCGGGTAAACGATCGTATCTGACGGCAATCTAAAAAGTTTTTCGCGAACGCTCTCGAAAAGTTTTTCGGATGAGCCCTGTTGAAAGTCCGTACGACCATAACCGCGAATGAGAAGCGCATCGCCCGTAAACACCATTCCCTCAAACGAGTAGGTCAAACAGGTGTTCGTGTGGCCTGGCGTAGCGATGACGTTTATTTTCTTTTCGCCGAGGCGAAGGACTTGTCCGTCTTCCAGCGGAATGTCCACACAGGAGACGGCCGCGTCCCGACTGACCGCCGTCTTCGCTTGAGTCCTCTTCCGAATTTCACCTGCACCAGTAACGTGATCAGCGTGTATATGTGTATCAAGAACATACAGAAGCCGAAGTCCGAGTTCTTCAACCAATTTCACGTCGCGATCCACCGTCTCGAGAACAGGATCAATGATCGCTGCCTCTTTGGAAACTTTGTCCGCAATTATATACGTATATGTCGATGATTCGGCTTCAAACAGCTGATGGAAAATAATGTCGGATCTCATATCGACTCCTTTCAGTCCCTCAAATTGGAAAATCGTCGACTGAAGTCCATGTCCAGCCATCGGACCATTCATTTCGACCCATCGGTGACAATGCTCCATGAACACAAAATCTGTTTTATTCTCAAGATCTTTTGCGACGACTTTTTGCACTTCATCCGAAGCCACGATGACCGCAAGACGCCCCCTCAATGCCTCGACCTCGGCTCGAATCTCCTCAGCAGAAACATTCTTTGCCCCAGGGATATGGGCCGCTGCGAACTCGGACGGCGGGCGAACATCAATTATCCTTATCAAATCAGGCTCGGTCGCCCATAGGTTGTGGACCTGCTCACAAGTTAAATTTGTTACTCTCAAAGGCTGTCCCATGTCCCGATAATGACACAGCTGTTGGCTGCCAGATGATGTGCTGGCACATGCTTTGACTAGCAATTATGAATTATCGCGATCTTGCAGAGCAACGAGGTCGTCTCGTTTTAAGATCTGAATCGAACGGCCATCCTGGCGGATGAGGCCCATCGTTTCCAATTCCGACAACGCCTTAATAATGGTCGAAACAGTACTTGCGCAAAAGTTAGCAATTTCTTGCCGCGTCCAGTTGTGATCCGGATGAAGATCCTTCAGAAACACCAGTGCCTGGGCCGCGCGAACCAAAACCTGATTTTCTAGAATCATGACGTGATGATTCTCGCATCGGCGAAGCTCTTTCGAAAGCACCTTTACGACGTCGCGAAGCAACGCCGGCTGTTTTTCGATCGCGAGATGAATCACTTCCTTGGGCACGAGCTTCAAAACCGTTGGCTCAATCGCAATCGAAGTGCCGTGGTATCCTTCCTCCGAAAACAAAGACCGATGTCCGAAGAACTGGCCCTGTCGAAAAAAGCGAACAAGGTGCTCTCGTCCTGACGTGGAGCCAATCAACATGAGTCCGACCAGACCACGTTTCACAAAATAAATTCCGCGAGCCTGATCACCGTGACTATAAACACGGTCGCCACGCTTGAGTTCAATCGTTTTCGCTTGCGATTCGAACTGCCACTTAATCTCAGTTGGCAACTCTGACCACAATTCTTTCCATTCCATTGTTTTAGCCTAAGGTACTCCACAGCAGTGAACAACTTTAATACGGTGTCCCGACTCCCCTTTTAGTTTCGCTGAATTATGTGCCAGCACATCATCACTCTTGCTGTTGGGAGCTATCTTAAAAAAAAGGACTAATTCGCAATTACCAAATCAGAGGCGCAGTTTATGAGACCAAAAGTTAAAGAGTTTTTCGATAAAGCCACATGGACTTTAACTTATGTCGTTTTCGATTCGACGACAAAGGATGCCGTCATTTTGGATCCCGTCTGGGACTATGATCCGGGCTCTTCAAAAATGAGCACGACATCTGTGGACCGAGTTCTCGAGTTTGTCCAAAAAAATGAATTGAAGGTTCATTACATCCTCGAAACCCATGCTCACGCGGACCACGTTTCGGGATCACAAGTTCTGAAAAGTAAATTGAAAGGTGCGAAAATTGGAATCGGAGCACGAATCACCGATGTTCAGAGAGTCTTTAAAACTGTCTTCAATCTGTCGCCCGAATTTCGAACCGACGGACATCAATTTGATCTTCTGCTTGAGGAAGGAGTGCCGCTCAGAGCGGGTTCCTTGGACGTCGAAACGATTTTCACACCAGGTCACACGCCAGCGTGCGCGAGCTATGTGATTGGCGACGCCGTTTTCACCGGGGATGCTTTGTTTATGCCCGACTACGGAACCGGGCGATGCGACTTTCCTGCAGGAAGCTCGGAAGACCTCTTTCACTCTGTGCACGAGAAGCTCTACCAACTTCCTGACTCCTACCGAGTGTTCGTTGGGCATGACTACATGCCTGGCGGGCGGGCGCTCGCTTTCGAGTCGACCATCGAAGAAGAGAAGAAAAATAACATTCAACTTAAGGCCGAAACGACAAAGGATCAGTTCGTAGAGTTTCGGAACAAACGAGACAAAACACTGGCAGCACCACGACTTCTTCTTCCCAGCGTTCAAGTGAACATTGACGCGGGCTCGCTCCCGAAAGCGGAAACCAACGGTACTAGGTACTTAAAAATTCCGATTCGCGAATAGGAAGTTTTCGTCCTTCTCACAGTCTGTGAATGAATCGTCGCCAGCAACGCGAGTTTTTATGGCCCATGACGCGCTAGTCGCATGGGCCAAATAGTCTCGACATGATGTTGATTGAGGACCGCGAGACATTCTGACTGCTTTCACGACGTCTCAATCTGGCATTGCGGCTGCAAATCCGATGATCATGACGAGATCCTTATGATTGCTCAAGCTGTGCGCCTCGCTACGTGTTTGCATTGCGGCACACTGATCACCGGCGAGACCGATTCAAACTTGAGCGAAAACTTCTGCTGCAGCGGCTGCAAGTTCGTCTTTGAATTTATGCAGGACCAAGGCTTGGCCAAGTTCTACGACCTCCGCAGTGCGAATCCTCCAGATTCAAAAACTCCCATTGAGTCGTCCAATTCAAATTTTGAATCCTTTGACGATCCTGAATTTCTTCTTTCAAAATCCGACAATGGCTCGCGCGTTAGATTTTATCTGAAGGGCATGGACTGCGCGGCCTGCGTTTGGGTTCTTGAGAAGCTCCCCGAGTATTGCCCGGATGTGAAATCAGCTCGCGTGAACCTTGCTGAATCGACAATCGAGATTGAGCGACAGCGGCAAGGCAAGTTTAGTTCCATCGCGCGCGTCCTAAATAGCCTCGGATACCGACCGCAGCCCTTACGTGAAGACGAAAGTTCAGTCCGTCTTCAAAAGCGTGAACAGCGTGAAGATATGATTCGAATTGGGGTCGCTGGAGCTCTGACCGGAAACATTATGATACTGACTGTTTCTCTGTATGGCGGAGCCAGCGGACTGCTAGCGAGGCAGTTTCATTGGCTAACGGCTCTCTTGGCGCTACCCGTTCTCACTTACTGCGCTTTCCCATTTTATAAAAGTGCGTACTACTCGTTGCGGTCCTTTCGACTTAATATAGATGTCCCCATCGTCGCAGCACTTCTTGCCGGACTTGTTACCAGTAGCATCGCACTCATTCAAAGCACCGATGCAATCTACTTTGATTCGCTTTCAATGCTCGTATTTTTGCTTCTCAGCAGCCGATACTTTCTTCGAAGTTTACAGAAGCGGCACTCGCAATCGACAAACATTGAGGACGATTTGCTAACGGGAGTGGTTCAGCTCGTGACTCCCGCGGGGTTCCAAAACATCAATGCCTCGAAATTGGAACCCGGGGATTTGATTCATGTAAAATCTGGCACTCTATTTCCTATCGACGGAGTGGTTGATCAAGGCCAAGCCACGGTAAGCGCGGCTGTCCTTACAGGAGAAAGCACGCCAGTACAAATTGGAGTTGGTTCCATCATCGAGGCTGGCTATCGATGCATCGGTGGCGACTTTGTGGTCCGAGTCGTCAATCGAACTCGGCAAACTCGCCTTGCAAAAATCCTACGAGAGACCGAGCGCCTGGCCGATACAAAATCTGAATTTGTTCACCTCGCCGACCGAGCCGCCCAGTACTTTATCGGTGTCGTCTTTTTCTTCGCGGCCTCGATAGCTCTGTATTTCGCAGGCTCAAATCCCGGCGAGGGAATTTCACGGGCACTGGCGCTGATCATCGTGACTTGCCCTTGCGTCTTCGGAATCGCTATTCCGCTTTCAATGGCTCTCACTTTGCGCCGTGCCGCTAAGAACGGAATCATCGTCAAGTCATCGGATGCGATCGAACGCCTTTGGAATGTAAAGACAGTCTTCTTCGACAAGACGGCGACGCTTACGGAAGGCTCCATGATGGTGATACGTCACACTCAAACCGACGCTGAAAATCTTCAGATCGTCTACGGTCTTGAGAAAAATCAAGATCATCCCGTCGCTCGCACGCTTGTCGGTTTTGCGCGCGCCGCACAAGTGAACGTCGCAAAATATGAATCCATTGTTGATGATGTGGCGCCGCTGAAGACAGGCGGCGTTGTGGGATACGTCCATGGCCACCAATACAAAATCGAGCCCGCGCGACACCGAACGAAGCTTGCCAATGAACCGTCCTTGCTGGTGTCCACATTCGAACTTCGTAAAGACGATAAAGTCGTTTCAACTTTTGAGCTCGGCGACCGGCCGCGCGCCGAAGCCGCTTCAGTTCTTCAAGTTTTGCGAGCCAGGGGCCTTAAAACTGTCATGCTTTCAGGCGACCGAAAGCATGCGGCTGAGGCATGCGCGGCGACGTTAGACTTCAGTCCTAACGACGTCTTCACAGAAATGACTCCAGAATCTAAAGCTATGAAAATTAAAGAGTCCGACGAAGTCTGTCTGATGATTGGTGATGGTGCCAACGATGCGGCCGCTTTCGCTGCGGCATCAGTCGGCATCGCCGTCTGTGGAAGTCTCGATGTCAGCCTTCGGTCGGCGGATGTTTATCTGACTCGGCCCGATCTCAACTGCATTCCTAAACTTCTGAAGATTGCAGCCGAGGCAAAATCTGCAATTTACCGCAATCTCGCTTTCTCGGTCTCATTCAATGTCACCGCTGGAACAATGGCCGCACTGGGCCTGATGACTCCACTCTGGGCGGCGGTCCTCATGCCATTAAGCTCTTTGATCGTGCTCGTCTCGGCCAACTGGGAAACGACCGCATGAATATCATCTACTTTCTACTTCCGGTTGCATTGGTTCTTGGAGGCGGATTTGCCATCGCCTTTTCTTACTTTTCTTGGCGCGGGCAATTCGATGATCTCGAAACGCCAGCCCACCGAATTCTGATTGACGACGACGACGTTTCACCACTGCGTAAGAAAGGCAATTCAACATGAGTCAAGTTCAGCAATCCCAGGAGACGTTTTCTTACGACGACGACATCGTCAAGAAGTTCACGCTCGCGACACTCGTATGGGGAGGCGTCGCATTTCTTGTCGGAATATTGGCGGCTCTACAGTTGGCAGCTTGGCAGCTCAATTTTGATCTCAGTTGGCTGACGTTTGGACGACTTCGTCCTCTTCACACCAATGCTGCGATTTTCGCCTTCGGTGGCAACGCTATTTTTGCAGGAATCTACTACTCCACGCAGCGCCTTTGCAAAGCGCGACTCTTTAACGATACGCTCAGTAAAATTCATTTTTGGGGTTGGCAGCTTATTATCGTCGCAGCGGCGATCACACTTCCGCTGGGGCTATCGCAGAGTAAAGAGTACGCTGAACTTGAGTGGCCCATCGATATCGCGATCACAGTTGTATGGGTTATCTTCGCGGTGAATTTTTTCGGGACTCTGGCACGGCGGCGCGAACGACATCTCTACGTCGCTCTTTGGTTTTACATCTCAACAATTATCACGGTCGCGGTTCTGCACGTCGTAAACTCGATCGAGATTCCCGTCTCTTGGTTTCAAAGCTATCCCGTTTACGCAGGCGTTCAAGATGCCCTGGTTCAATGGTGGTATGGACACAACGCGGTCGCATTTTTTCTGACAACTCCGTTTCTAGGGCTCATGTACTACTTTCTTCCGAAAGCCGCGAATCGCCCGGTTTATAGCTATCGTCTTTCGATCGTTCACTTCTGGTCGCTTGTTTTCATCTACATTTGGGCGGGCCCTCATCACCTTCTCTACACCGCACTTCCAAACTGGGCCCAGACTCTGGGGATGGTCTTTTCAATCATGCTTTGGGCGCCAAGCTGGGGCGGAATGATCAACGGTCTTCTCACTCTTCGTGGCTCATGGGACAAAGTTCGCACCGAGCCAGTTCTGAAATTCATGGTTGTGGCTATTACGTTTTACGGAATGGCGACCTTCGAAGGCCCCCTTCTGTCGATCAAATCGGTCAGTGCGATTGGACACTACACAGATTGGATTATTGCGCACGTTCACGGCGGCACGCTGGGATGGAATGGATTTTTAACATTCGGAATGATCTATTATCTGATTCCAAAACTTTACCGCACAGAGCTTTACTCAAAGCGCCTCGCCAATATGCACTTCTGGATCGGAACCGTCGGGATCTTGATGTATCTGATTGCGATGTACACCTCGGGCTTCACTCAAAGCATGATGCTTCGAGCGATAGACGCCGAAACTGGAAAGCTTGTTTACCCTGATTTCGTAGAGACCGTCGTTCGAATCATCCCTCTCTATTGGGCTCGAGCTGTCGGAGGAATTCTATATCTCGCCGGATTCCTGATCATGTGCTGGAACGTCTACAAAACGTGCCAAGCGGCGCCAAAAAAGCAACCCGTCGAAGTTTTTCGCGCACCAGCTATGCCAGCCGAAGAAGTGGGTGGCCACTGGCATCGCAGACTTGAAGGGTGGATGCCGACGTTTTCAGTTCTCGCGTTTCTAGCAATCCTCGTCGGCTCGGCGATCGAAATTCTTCCCACACTTGTCGCACACACCTACACACCGGTGACGGCGGGCGTAGCGCCCTACACGGCGCTTGAACTTGCCGGACGCGATATCTACGTGCGAGAGGGCTGCTACAACTGTCACTCGCAAATGATACGAACGCTTCCCGAAGATGTGCTCCGTTATGGAAAGCCGTCTCTTGCTGAAGAGTCGATGTATGATCGCCCTTTTCAGTGGGGTTCGAAACGGACCGGTCCTGACCTCGCACGTGTCGGTGGAAAATATCCCGACCTGTGGCACTACCGCCACATGCTCGATCCACGGTCAGTGACTCCGAACTCTATCATGCCTTCATATCCTTGGCTCTTTGATGCCAAGACCAATTTCGATGGTCTCAACAGAAAATTCGCTGTCATGAAGTCGCTGGGTGTTCCCTACACGGATGACGAAGTAGCGAATGCTTCGAAAGCAGCTCGAGACCAGGCTCTCACAATTGCAAATGGTCTTCGAGGAGACTCCCCCGTGAAAAATCTTGAGGACCGCGAAATCATTGCGATGATCGCCTACATGCAAAGACTCGGAGCTAAGCGATGAAACAAGAAATCCTCACTCGCTTTCCGTGGCCTTGGCTTCCATCGCTGGCTCTTTTGATATTCTTCATTTTCTTCATTGGCTTGATTGCGCAGCTGATGATGACGTCGCGTCAACCGTTGCTCGCTCGCCAATCGAAACTTCCTCTTGAGGAGGCTGAAAAACATGAATAATTCAGATAAAAATAATACCAACACAAATGGTGGCGTCGAAATTTTCTCAACCGAGAAAGCCCTTTTGTTGGATCACAATTACGACGGCATTCGCGAGCTTGATCACGTGCTACCTCGCTGGTGGGTTTGGCTACTGTACGCGACAATTGTATTTTCAGTCTGGTACTCGGGCTACTACATGCTGGGCTCGGGCCCCACGCCCGAACAAGAACTCGCAGAAGAGATGACACGTATTGAAGCGCTGAAACCGCCGACGAATGCAGGTGGATTGCCTGAGGCAGCATCTCTCGTTTCGGCACTTGGCGATACATCGCGAGCGAACCACGGGCGCGAAGTTTACCTTGGCAAGTGCGTGGCCTGCCATGGAGACCACGGTCAAGGAACAATCGGCCCCAATCTCACCGATGAATTTTGGATTCACGGAGGCGCGCCTACAGACGTCGCAAGAATTGTGGCCGTCGGTGTTCCCGAAAAAGGAATGCCTCCATGGGGGCCACTGCTTTCACCCGATGAACTCACTGACCTTGTTGTCTTTATCGATTCCATAAAAGGATCAAACCCAGCGGGTGCGAAAGCAGCGCAAGGGGAAAAGTACGATGCGAAGAACTAGGTTCGTATGACAAGCCCGTTTGAGCTACATCCCGATCGACTGGGTACGACGGACGAAAAAGGTCGTCGCATCTTCATGCACCCAGCGGACGTCGCTGGGTTCTTTCGTCGTTGGCGCGGACGCACTCAAGCTTTTCTCATTTTGTTTTTTTTGGCGCTACCCTGGTTGAAAATCAACGGCCAGCAAGCCGTGCTGCTGAATCTTAGTGACCGTCACTTCGAAATTTTTGGTCTCTCACTTCGGGCCCACAATTCACCGCTACTGATTTTAGTTCTTGCAACGGCAGGCTTCGGACTCTTCTTCGTCACAGCCGTTTGGGGACGCATTTGGTGTGGATGGGCGTGTCCACAGACTGTTTTTATTGACGGCGTCTTTCGAAAGATTGAACGCTGGATCGAGGGCACTGCCCTTGAACGCAGACGCCTGGACGCTGCGAAGTGGTCCTTTTCAAAACTAGTGAAGCGGTCCGTGAAGTGGGCTTTGTTCCTTATTGTGAGTCTTATCATCACACACAGCTTTCTTGCTTACTTTGTCGGAACCGAGAAGCTTGGAACGATGATACGGTCGTCGCCGCTTGAAAATCGCGGAGACTTTCTCTTCATGCTTTTCGCAACGGCCATCATACTTTTCGACTTCGCTTGGTTTCGCGAACAGTTCTGTACCATTGTTTGCCCCTATGGGCGCTTTCAGTCCGTCGTCATGGGAAAAGGTTCCCTTGTCGTCGCTTATGACAGTGCTCGCGGCGAACCCCGCTCGACGCCACAAACAAAGTCTCTCGCAAAAGTGCACGGCGGAAAGCTTGGTGACTGCGTGAACTGTTATCGCTGCGTTCAAGTATGCCCGACAGGAATCGACATTCGCCGGGGTCTACAAATGGAATGTATTGCGTGCACCTCGTGCATCGATGCCTGTGATGAAGTGATGACGAAAGTCGGAAAGCCCGTGGGTCTAATAAAATACGACACTTTGGTGCCGGCTTTAGCCCGGACACGCGGACTCAACTCTCGAGCGATCGTCTACCTAACACTTTGCCTTATTTCAATTTCAACTCTCATTTACTTCGTGAGCAGCATGAAACCACTGGGATTTGAAATTTTGAGAGCGAAAAGTGCGCCGTACACAACTCAAGTCCAAGCCAACGGATCCATTCAGGTCGTCAATCACTTCAAGATTGAACTAAGTAATCAGGGAGACTCGGACCTAAAGCTGATGTTCGGTATCGCTCAAGAGTCGAATGCAAGCTCATCTGAACCCGCAGAACTTATCACTGCCTTTCAGCCATTGACGCTCGATCGCAATGACATTCGTCAAGTGGACGTCTTTGTTCGCTTTCCAAAGTCGATTCTTAAAAATGGTCAGGCCAAAGTTCGGATTTCCATTGAAGATGAGCCAGCGGACAGTACGGAAAAAATCAACATGAAAAAGGAGGTCACACTTGTCGGGCCTTTTTCCTGATACCGTTTTTCTTATTCCGGTTTCGGTTTTCATCGCGGGGCTCATAGGCAGTCCCCACTGCGTCTCGATGTGTGGACCCATCGTCGTCAATTTTGCAAATTCGCCTCACACACTTCTGTTTTATCAGCTGGGACGGTTGTTGGCCTATTCATCCTTGGGCGCACTCCTCGGAGCGTTCGGAGAGTCTCTGCTTGGAAGTCGCCAGTCGGTATGGGTTTCAAGTTTCAGCCTTCTATTTATCGCAGGACTTCTAATTTTTAACGGCTACCGAACTTTTCAAAATCGGCCCCTTCACTTCCCTCTCCCGACCTTCGTGACACAAGCGTCACGAGCCGTCTGGAAAAGCATGCGGCCCAGCCTCTGGCCAAAATCGATGGGCGGTTTTGTCGCAGGACTGCTGACAGTGCTTTTACCTTGCGGACATTTGTACAGCTTTTTACTTGGTGCGATTGCGACAGGAAGCGCGTGGAAGGGAGCTATTTTCATGTTCGCATTTTGGTTGGGAAGCGCACCTCTTCTAAGTGCGGGATCGCTTTGGTTCAGAAATGCCGTGGCGCGTGGACCCGTGCGAGCGCGGAGAATTGCCGGGGTTGTGCTGGTCCTTGCAGGACTATTTAGCGTTCTGACTTTCGGTTCTCGCACCTACGAATTGTATCAAGCCAAGGAGCCTGCACCCGTATCTTTCCTTGAAAACCAACCACCCCGGTGCCACTGAGTCGACGCCCCTGTTGACGCCCTGACAGAGGCTGCCATAGAACTTTGAGAGGAGTTTTCTGTGCCAATGAAACATCACATCCTAGTCATCGACGACGATCATGCCATGCGGTCCATGGTCGTCGATTTCTTGCGCACGGAGGGATATTTCGTCAGTGAATCTCGGCTCGCCAGTGAGGCTCTTCGCGGAATTGAACGGAAGACAATTAATGTATCCGATCAGTCGGAGCCGAACCTCCCCAAAGTGGATCTTGTCATTAGCGATCTCAGCATGCCCGAAATGACAGGGATCGAGTTCATTACAAAGTTTCGCGAAATCGCGCCCAAGATTCCGATCATTCTCTTTACGGCTTTTGGCACTATCGAAACGGCGATCGAGGCCATTCGGCGAGGGGCTTTCGATTACACGACGAAACCTTTCAAACTTGGTGAAATGAGCGTCACAGTCGCTCGCGCCCTGAAATACCGAGATCTCCAACTCGAGAACCTGCGTCTTCAAACTGAAATCCAACAGACTCAGTCGTTTGCAAAAATCGTCGGTAAGTCTCCTGGGATGCGTGAAGTTTTTGATCTCATTCAGCGCGTTGCACCTGCCACCGCCAACGTCCTTATCACCGGGGAAAGTGGAACCGGAAAAGAACGGGTGGCTCGCGCCGTTCATGACCAGGGACCGCGACGCACGAAGAAGTTCGTGGCTATTAACTGCACGGCGATTCCCGAAGCTTTGCTTGAGAGCGAGCTCTTCGGCCACGCCAAGGGATCCTTCACGGGTGCGATCAGTAAAAAGCGTGGTCTTTTTGAAGAGGCTGAGGGCGGAACAATTTTTCTCGATGAAATTGGTGATATGAATCTTGCGCTTCAGGGTAAGCTTCTTCGCGTCGTTCAAGAGCGAAAAATTCGTGCGGTCGGCGATACTGTCGATCATGATATCGACGTGCGAATCGTTGCCGCCACTCACAAAGATCTTAAAGCCGCGATAAAAAATGGAACTTTTCGGGAAGATCTTTATTACCGATTGTCGGTCATCCCGATCACTATTCCTCCACTTCGCCACCGCCGAGAAGATATCCCGCTTTTGGCCGAGCATTTTTTGAAAAAGTATTCGCAAGCCAACAACTCGGCACCGAAGACTTTTTCTCAAGAGGCGATGGCAAAGATTGTCAGTATGCCCTGGGAGGGAAACGTGCGCGAGCTTGAGAATATCGTAGAGCGTGCCGTTGTCCTGACTCGTGGAGATGTCATTGAAGCAAAAGACTTACCTGCAGCTGGCGATGGTGATGTCGAGTCGTTCTTTGGATCGACGCAATCGGGAACGCTTCCGACGCTTGAGGAAATAGAAAAACGGTACTTCAAATTTGTTCTTGATAAGACGGCAGGGCGAAAAGAGAAAGCCGCGCAAATTTTAGGGGTCAATCGCCGGACGCTTTACCGAAAAGAACGCGAGTACGGATTTGTCGTAGATGGCGAAGAGCCTCATGATGATGATTTTAACCCGACCAATGAGTGATTGAGACCTTTTACACCTTCGTTGGTCACACTTACTGCTGCTGAAATTCAAATTCAAATCGAGCGCCCGTTCCGGGCCCCTCACTGTGGACTGAAACTTTTCCGCCGATCTCGTCGACGAGCTTGGCCACCATAGCAAGCCCAAGTCCCGTTCCCTTACCAACCTCTTTTGTCGTAAAGAACGGTCTAAAAATCTTATCCAGATTCTCCTTCGGAATTCCGCATCCCGAATCCGTTATAACGACAAGACATCGATCTCCGTCCTTCGCTTTTGCCGTAATTTCAACAAAGTGTTCGCGTTGAACCGCTGAAGCTTCGCGGCTCTTTTGCTCTTCGATCGCATGAAGGGAGTTGAGAATTATATTGAGCAGAACTTGCTGAAGCTTTGCAGCGTCCGCAAGCACTTCCAAATCCAAGTTCTGAGTCCGGACCAAAACCCCCATGCGTCGGCACTCTTCTGACGTCAAAACAAGAACATCGTTGACGGCATTGGTGAGATTCAGCTTTTTCAAAGGCACTAAATCAGGCCCACGACTGACTCTGAGCAACGACTGAATAAGACCTGAAATTCTATCGATTTGATCAAGAATAATTCCCAAGTTACTGGCAGCCACTTCATTTCCATTTACTTGCGCCAAAACCAATTCCGCACGGCCACGAATGACTCCCAGTGGATTTCCAATTTCATGCGCAAGCCCTCCGGCCAAAAGACCGACCGAGGCCATCCGATCTTGATGAAGTAATTGCTGCTCCATCGTTTTCTGTTCGGAAAGATCCATAGCGATACCCATATACCCAACTATTTCGTCGGAGGATTCTCGGTAGGGCGTGATCGTCAAAAGAACCGGCACGTGATGGCCGTCTTTCGCACGATTCGTGAGTTCACCTTTCCAGAATCCAATTTTTGGATCCAAAATTGTGGCCCATATTCCTTTGTAGAACTCTTCGCTTTGAACGTTGGATCGAAGAAGGCGTGGCGTCTGGCCGATGGCCTCTTCTTTGGAATAGCCGTAGGTCATGACCCAGGCCGGATTCACATAAGTCAGTTTTCCAAACTGATTGGTCAACATAATGGGCTCAAGGCAATCTTCAACACAGCGAAGAAACACCTGATCAACGAGACCTGACTTTACGGTTTCCATGAACGCACTCTAGACGCGTAGCTGTAACCTCGTCAAATGGGCGCGTGACATCGGAACTGGCCAAAATGTCTCATTCTTAAAGGTACTTAGACCGAGGGAATCGCTACTGTCTTTCTGGCACAAGGTACAATTGCTGCAGCGCTAGTTCGGCATATGAAGCTCTTAAAACTTGGCCATGATTTGATCTGCCACTACAAGATGCTCTTACGTCAGAACGATACTGTTTCTGCCTCCGACTTGAGGCTTGCTGTGTATGCGATCGAGTCAGCTCTTCTTCATCGAGAGGCTTTCTTCAAGAATAACCAGTCACCGGTGCATCACTTGGCTCAAGAACTTCTCGATGCGCTCAGCCGTTTAAAAGTAAGAACTGACGAATTTGAGGCGATGTCGCATTGGGAAAGTCATCTCGGCGAAAGTCTTTCGCAGACCATCGAAAAGTTGTCTCAGTACCTCGAACACGATGGAAGCCGAACGGTTTGCCCTCTCACGCGGTCTGACGATGCGATGGAAATTCCTCTGACGATACTCAACCGCCTTACAAGAACGTCGTGAGTGATTTTGTCTCATAGGATCATATAAAGGCGTTCGTTTTGTCCCATCCCGACGCGTGGAACGTTTTAACGCCACTTCCTGACGGCACAGCCTCTGCTTCTCTTTTATAGATCTATAACTTTTTAGATCTCGATAGAGGAGTTCCAATGAAAGCCATTCCGACCATCTCGAAATTCATGACCACTTTACCTCACACTGTTGGAATTGAACAAAGTCTCGCCAAAGCAGGGAAAATGATGGCCGAGTACCGCGTTCGTCATTTGCCCGTACTTCAAGGTGGAAAGCTTATCGGGATTTTGTCAGATCGGGATGTTCGACTGGTCGAAAGCTTTCGGGATGTGGATCCCGAAAAAGTCACTGTCGCGGAAGCCTTCACCCCAGAGCCATATATCGTCTCCCCGAATGCGTCCCTCTCGGAGGTGTGTTCTGAAATGTCGCGCAGGAAATATGGCTGCGTCCTTGTTAGCGACAACGATCATTTGGTGGGCATCTTCACTTGGATCGACGCTCTCAATGCGTTCGAGGAGCTTCTTTCAACTCGCCTAAAACCGTAGTCGGGAGGCTAACGCGATGGATTCTTTCAACGGCAAACTCGTAATGTCCTTTGACTGCCTCAATACAAAATCAAATTTAAAAAATGCAATTTTATCGGCGAAAGCGTTTTCCGATCAACTCGATCTTAAACCAGAAGCGGTTTCTGTCGTGGGGCCAAGTGATGTGAAGTGGCCCAATGACTTCACACTTCCCTGGCGAAAAGAGTTCGAGAAGCTTGGACAATTGGCCCTGGTCGATTTTCTCAAGCACAACCATGGGAAATCCAAACTTTCGACCCGCGTCTTGCTTCAGCCGTACCGATCCTCAAAAGAAAACGTAAGACTCATCGTGAAAGACGCTGCAAAAACGAAGGCCTCTGCCATCGCTGTTTTCACCCATGTGCATCACTCAGGATTTGCGCTTCCGGGTAGCTTCATTACGTCGCTGATCTACGAGTCAGGCGTGCCGATTTTGGTGGTGAACGCAGAGGCGCCTGCTATAAAATCAATGAAACGAATTCTATTTGCGACGGATTTCTCGTTAGAGAGTGCGCGAGCGTTTCGCACAGCTACCGAAATCGCAAAAAAGACCGACGCCAAAATTATTTTACTTCATATTCTACCGACTTCATTCAATGAAACGATGGCGGCCTCTGCTGAAATCGCTGGAGGATGGGGCAACGTTGAAGCTTACCTCAAAGAAGAAGATCAACGCGTGCGCAAGAAAGGCGCCCAGTGGGCGCGACGAGCTAAAGATTTAGGCGTCGACTGCACCGTCGAGGTCAGCAACAACTCGATTGCGACTCACAGTGCAATTTTGGACTCTGCAAAAAGGAATCAGGCCGATCTGATTGTTATGACTCAACGAATTGGCCGATGGTCGTCTTATGTATTGGGAAGCGTCACTCGCGACGTCATCGGAAAATCTGTTCGACCTGTATTGGTCGTTCCGTCGCGAGCGGTCGAATCACGCGATCGAAAAAAGGAGCGCAAATGAAGCGTATTCTAATCGTTTACGGAACGGCTCACGGCCACACTCTGAAAATTGCAAACAAGATTGCTGAACTCATTCGTGTCAGCGGTTGGTCGGCCGACGTGGTTTGCGCCGATACAATTCGGAGCATCACTTTTGAAGACTACGCTGGCGTTGTGGCTGGAGCCTCTGTTCAAGCTTCGGGGTATCCAAAGTATTTTCGAAAATTTATTAAAGCCAACGCGGAAGCTCTATCCATGATGCCCGGAGCCTTTTTCTCTGTGTGTCTTGGGATCCTTCAAACTTCGAACGAAAAAGTTCAAAAAGAAGAACGAAAAATCGTTACAGACTTTTTCAACGAAACATCTTGGCATCCCGACTCGTGGACAGTTTTTGCCGGGGCCTTACCCTACTCAAAGTATGGTTGGTTCACCCGTCAGGTGATGTGGCTAATTTCAAAGCGCGCCGGAGAGAATACAGATACAAGCCGAGATTATGAGTACACTGATTGGAACAGCGTCGCAGACTTTACGTCTGATTTTCTTAAAGCGGTGAACAATGTATACTTGAGAAGCCCGTCGAGGCACGACTTAAGCAGCGGGAATATCCTGACTATGAAATCTGAAATCCCACTGAAAGATGTCTGAGCCCCAGCTAAGCCACAAAGGTCTGACCGGCGCCCGTGCGAATGAGCTTCTGATTTTACATGGTCACAACGAACTTCCCTCGTCGAAACCGCGTTCAGTATTTAGCTTTCTAATGGTGTCTTTACGGGAGCCAATGATTGCTCTTCTCCTCGCTTGCGCATCGATCTATTTTTTCTTGGGCGATATTAATGACAGTTTGTTGCTACTGTTTTCGGTCCTAGGCGTCGTCGGGATTTCCTTTTATCAGGAATACCGAAGCGGTCGGGCACTGGAAGCCCTCCGCGATCTCACGAGTCCCCGTGCACGAGTTCTTCGAGATGGCGTAACCAAGAGAATCGCCGGACGCGACGTTGTACGAGGGGACTATTTGATTCTCTCAGAAGGCGACCGAATCCCCGCCGATGGTAGGCTTATCGAAAGTTCCCATTTCCAAGCGGATGAATCACTTCTGACCGGCGAATCTGTCCCCGTTGAAAAAACTATGAGCGGCATCGAGGCTTCGACAAAAAAAGTTTTTGCTAGCACTTTGGTGACGCGCGGAACAGGCGTCGCCATTGTCACAGCCACTGCAACACACACAGAGATTGGGAAAATCGGGCGACTGCTTTCACAAGCCCCTGAGGAGCGAACGCGTCTTCAAAATGAAATGACCCGAATTGTCCAAGTATTCGGACTTGTCGCAATTCTCTTCAGCTTCTTGATTGCAGCGGCCTATTTTTTTAAAGACGAGAGCTGGCCAAAAGCTCTGCTCGCAGGTCTGGCTGCCGCAATGGCACTTCTTCCCGAAGAGTTTCCAGTTATTCTCACAGTATTTCTAGCCCTGGGCGCCTGGAGACTTTCAAAAAAAAATATTTTGATTCGGCAGCCCACCGCGACTGAAAGTCTCGGCGCCGTTACTGCACTTTGTGTCGACAAAACAGGAACCCTCACTTTGAACCTGATGACCGTTACGCGGCTTCAAGGTCCACTCGCTGATAATGAGATTGTCCAAATCGCAGCGCTTGCGAGCCAAAAAGATCCTTTTGATCCAATGGAAAAAGCGATCCTCAATGCTTTCAAAGAATCCTCTTCCATCCAACCACCGCTGGAGAATTGGGAGACGATGGTCCGAGAGTATCCGCTCTCACCGAAGCTGTTGGCCATGTCCCGTGTGTGGCAAAGTCACACGGGTCAGCCTCTGATAGTAGCTGCCAAAGGAGCGCCAGAGGCGATCTTACATTTGTGTCGAAAGACAAGCCCAGAGTCCAAAAGCTTACTTCAGGCGATTGACCAAATGTCGAACGAAGGTCTGCGGGTTATCGCTGTGGCAAAAGCTAAATGCAGCACGCTCGACACCAAATCACTTCCTAATTCTCAGGAGGAATTCGACTTTGAATTTGTCGGGGTGATTGGACTTCGCGATCCAGTTCGGCCTGAAGTTCCAGAGGCCATTTCTGAATGTCTCGCGGCCGGAGTTCGAGTCATAATGATTACGGGAGATTACCCGGGAACGGCCTTACAGATCGCAAAAACTGCTGGACTTAAACATCCAGAAAAATTTCTCAGCGGTAGCGACATAGAACAAATGAGCGATCTGGAGCTGTGCCAACGCGTTCGCGATACGAACATCTTCGCACGCATGGTCCCGAATCAAAAACTTCGCATAGTGAATGCTCTGAAAACGAACGGCGAGGTCGTGGCTATGACAGGTGATGGCGTCAACGATGCGCCAAGCCTTAAGTGGGCTGACATCGGTATTGCCATGGGTCAGCGAGGCACGGATGTAGCCCGAGAGGCCTCCGACATCGTTCTCCTCGACGACTGCTTCACGTCCATCGTCGTCGCAATCCGCATGGGCCGAAAAATATTTGAAAACATCCGCCATGCCATTGCCTATGTTTTTTCCGTCCATGTTCCCATTGCCGGCATGGCCTCGCTTCCAATTCTTCTTGGGCTTCCGCCCGCTCTTTTTCCGGCTCACATCGTCTTCATGGAGCTCATCATTGATCCTACGTGCAGTTTGATCTTCGAATCCCTTCCGCCGGGTCCGGGAACGATGCGACGTCCGCCGCGATCGCTGCAAAGCCGAATCTTCAATCGATCGGACTTATTCCGAAGCACATTGCAGGGTGCAATCATGTTACTTCCAATTATCGGCACTTACTATTTCAGCCTCAAAAGCGGCTCTCGCGCGGAAGAAGCTCGTACTTTGGCTTTCGCTATTTTCGTTTTCACAAATCTTGGGCTTATCGCTGTGAATCAAATTGAAGTCTTAAAAACAAGCTACTCACAGTTTTTCCTGGTAGCAGCACTTGCGACGACAGCTCTTCTTGTCACAATCTATACGCCCTTTCTTCGAGAAATTTTCGGATTCGCCGCAATGCAACCATCCGATTGGCTTCTTGCGATGTCGCTGGCCATTGCTGCTGCGCTCGCGGCATGGGGCGTGGGACATTTGACCACTTCCTCGGGCCAGAAAATCCCTCAAACCGAAGACTCTATACGCCAATAAGCCTTAGGTTGGATCTCGACCAGCTTTTCGTTGGCATCTTCATTGTACTCAAGCGCCGACGTACGTTACTCGATTCAAAACCAGGGGGATTTAATGTTTCATTTATTTGCATCCGCGATTTCACTCTTAGTTGTCATCGCGTCAACTAACGCGAACGCTCAGTCAAGTTCGCTTCTTCGACCCGAGCCACGCCAAGTTCCGGTGCTGTTCCAAAAAGTGTATGTCCCCAACGGCTTTGACTCTAACGACCACGTTCAACTGGTCGGTGAAGGTCTTTTCCAACACACGTGCTATCGACACGCGGAAACCACAGTGCGCGTCGATGCCGGTCTTAAGAAAGTCTTCCTCGGCCCCGTCGCTTATAAGTATCAGGGTCTTTGCCTTCAAATGATTCTTCCGTTCGAGCGAATCATCGACGTCGGCGTATTGACCGATGGAACATGGGAGATCGTTCAAGGACCTCAAGAAGAAAAGGTGGGCGAAGTACGTATTGCCATGGCGACCAAACAAGAGGCGGATGATTACCTCTACGCGCCAGTCTCCACAGCCACCATCGCTGTGACCGGAGGCGCCACAGACGTCGTTCTGACAGGAGAATTCCGAAACAGCTGCATCGCGATGGACCAAGTGAAGCTAACGATGGAGCCTGACGTTATCGTTCTCCAGCCAATTGCTAAGATGGAAAATCGCGCAGACTGCCAGGATGGAGTTTTCCCGTTCTCAGAGCGTGTTTCGCTTCCGAAGATCACGCCGGGACGCTATCTTCTGCATGTTCGCTCGATGGGCGGAAATGCGCTGAACTCTTTGGTCGACGTAAAATAAATGAAATTCTTTGGGGCCATCCGCTCGGCCCCGATAGCTCAAATTTCCCAGTCTGGCAAATAGGCAAGGAAGACATTCTTGGTTTCGACAAATTCCGCCAGCTGCTCTCGTGGAACTGGCGCGGCTGCAGGGAATTTCATTCCCAGTGGATCGACGTAACGTCCGTTCACGTAGAATTCAAAATGCAGATGAGGTCCCGAAGACATTCCCGTCGATCCGACGTAGCCAATCGTTTGACCCTGCTGCACTCTTGAACCACGGCGCACGTTTTTAGCAAAACGACTGAGGTGTTTGTAGGAAGTGGCATAAGTGGAGTTGTGACGAATTTTTATGAAATTTCCAGCGCCGCCATTTCGTCCAACCGCTTCGACCTGACCGTCGCCAACAACTCGAATTGGCGTCCCCGTGGGCGCTGCATAGTCGACGCCGTTGTGGGGGCGTACTGTTTTAAGAATTGGATGAAGTCTACGTTTTTGAAATCGCGAAGAAATTCGCCCGTACTGAATTGGACTTTTTAGAAAGACTCGTTTGAGACTTGTGCCGTCGGGCCCGAAGTAACCAAGATCTTCTTCACCGCGCCGAAACAAAACCGCCGTGTGAGTCTCGCCGGCGTTTGTGTACTCCGCCGACAAAATCGAACCTGAACCAAGCTTTTCGCCTTGAACCGATTCTTCCTCCACCGAGAGCCGCCACTGATCACCAACACGAACTTCTCGGGCGAAGTCGACTTGCCAAGCGAAAATCTCGGCCAGTTCTGCAATCAGAGCTGGATTCATCTCGGCCTCGACCGCTGATTCCCAAAGTGACGACTTCACATTGCCCTTGAAGGTGAGAACTTTTGTGTCGACCTTCTTTTGGACGGCTTCCGCAAGCCAAGCACCGTCTGTTTTTCGTTCAATCGCCAAAACATCGCGAGGTGAGAGACGGATCCTAAGACTTGTGAAAACTTCGCTATTGGTCCCAGAAAATCCGACTTGAAAACGCGTTCCCGCCGTCAGGCGCCCAAGATTTCGAATGGGCTTTGCAGCCGCCACGAGATCATGGATGTCACGCGGGCTGATGTCGAGTTTACGAAGCTCGGTCACCAAACTTGAACGCGGCGAAATCGTGTAAGGATAACGCTGCTCTGCCGACAAGATTGTCTCAGCGAATGCAGCGTCGGTTGTTGTTTCAACGGCGACGACGTCTTTCTGATTTAAAACAAGCTCACCCGTCTCCGGGCCGCCAAAAGGACCTGTCATGAAAACATACGTCGCTACGGCCGAAGAAGCCATGAGCCCAAAAATTCCTGCCGCCAACCAACGCTTCGATTTTATTTCTATCATCTGGAAAACAGTAGCGACAAAACTTAGTGAGGTCTACCCGCGCAGTGCCTCGCAGAATACTATCATCATACCTGGACTTTCGTCGAATCATCAGCTTAACCAACATGATAAGTGACACATTCATCAACGAACAAAAAAGATCCGCTCGAAGGCGTTACGCTGGAAAAAATAGTCACTACCCTGGTGGAAAACTATGGCTGGGAGCGTCTTGGCCGAAAAATTAATATCGGCTGTTTCAATGAGAACCCGAGCATCAAATCGAGTCTGACATTTCTTCGGAAGACCCCCTGGGCTCGAACGAAAGTCGAACAGCTTTATGTATGGCGCACTCAAACCGGTTGGGACCCACGCGACAACGACAAATAAGAGTTGCAGACCTGATGAGAACAGGGTCGATTTAGGGTTGTGTTTAAAATCTCATTCCTAATTTCGACGGAGGCTTTCAGTATGTGGGCTCGCACTCTTGCACTTTCAACAGGTCTAATTCTCGCAACGATCCTCTCTCCGAAAACGGCCGAAGCTCTTCAAACTGTTCCGTTTGTCGACCCTTTGAAATACGGCGGCACGTGGTACACGATTTCTAGAAACGTACTTCCCTTTGAAAATGGATGCGTTTGTGCCCAGCAAAAACTTTCCTTGCGCACAGATGGTAATCTCGACGTTTACAATTCCTGCAACGACAAAACCGTCAACGGGGCCATTCGAGAAATTCGCGGGATAGCCTTCAACGATGACCTCGTGACGAATGCCCGCTTCACGGTCGACTTCTTTCTTCCTGTCAAAGGTCAGTACTGGATCATCGGATTAGCGGATGACTACCAGTACGCGGTGGTCTCTGACCCAGCTCTTCGCTCGCTCTATATTTTGTCAAAGACACCGACTCTCGATAAAGCTCTGTATGACGAAGCTGTCGCGAAAGCAGCGAAACAAATCGACACTTCAAATCTTGAGACGATGAACCAAGTCGGATGCAATTACCCATGATCAAAAACCAAAAAATGAAAAGTCGCGCGATTTCTTTAGCCTTCGTTTTTGGAATGATGCTTGTGCCGAAGATGGCGTTTGCCACTCTTCCCAAGGCGCCGACGGATCCATCGCATCCAGGGAGTCTCGTCTACAGCTACGGCGTCAAAGAAACTTCGACAACGTGCCTTGGGCGCGCGACGAAAGTTTTTCTTCCTGAATCGGCGACGCCAGGCGACCGTTACCCAATGGTCGCGTTTGGTCACGGCCAAGCACTTGATGTCGAGAACTACCGAGCGACACTTGAGCACCTTGCAAAAAAGGGAGTCGCAGCAAGCTTCATCCCTTTTGACACTGGATTTTTTGATCGCGACTGGAACCGCATGGGTTCGGATTTTGCCAAGATCGCGTCCTGTGTCGCGGCTCAATTTTCTGCGACTATTGATGAAACGAAAATCATCTACAGCGGCCATTCGAAGGGAGCTTATGTCGCTCAGGTTGCGATGGGTCTTGCGCCCAGTCTCGTTGCGGGCTCAGCACCTAAAGCGGCTGTCTTGTTCGCACCTGCTGGCTCCGATCGGCGCGCGCTTGTGACAACGGATCCCAACACGACTCTCACAGTTGTGTTTTCGGATAAAGATACCGTGGTCGATCAGCGTCTATCGGAAGAAATATTTCAACTTTCGGCCAGCACGAATAAGCAGTTCATTTTACTGAAAAGCTACAACTCGACCTCGCCCCGCCTTTCCGCCGATCATTTTTGGCCAGTGACGAAGTCATCATTCGCAGGCGGTGGGCCTGTTTCAGCGTTCCATTACCACTCGTCGTGGAAGTGGCTTGTCGGGGCCGCCAGCGATCTCAGCAACGCAAGCCCGCTATCCGATCCTTACGTCTACGGCCCCATGACCACGGACAAAGGCATCGCTGGCGAATTTGACGATGTGAAACGAACTTGGTGAGCCGAATCTGGTAAGCCGCGCTAGTACTCTTCGAACACGCGCCCCGGCGGCAGTTGGCCGTCGGTTTTTATAAGACGAAGTCGCGGGATATTGATGTCTTCCCGCATTTTTGTGATGACCAGAACGCCACTCTTCAGGTGTTCGACTTTTAAGGATGAAACTTCCGACAGCCAGCTTGCTACATCCATTCGATCGCCGTTTTTTTTAACGATAACTGTGCGAAAAAAGTTAGCGAAAATAAAGTGCTGGCGACCGACCTCTAAGGGCTTCAAGGCTCGCTCAAAATAAAGATCGACGTGCTTCGTGTAACTAAAAATTCCATAGAGATCCGAACCCAGCTGGTACTGCGGTAGCGGCGGCAACTCTTCAAAATAGACGCCCTTCTGGATTTTTAATTTCGGACCACGGTATTTCGGAAACCAGCGACGATACTTATAGGTAATTCCAAGCACATCCGCTTTCGACTCCGCACCCGAAGCCAGATAGTCTTCTGGTGCGATTCCCTTTCCTGTTCCGAAATCGATCCACAAATGCCGCGCATCCAACTCGGCCAAAGCGATTGTGAAGCGATTTGTAAGTATCTGCTGATATTCCGAAAGACCGCGGGTCGTGACGAACCAGTTTGTCTGGACGATTCGGCTTTTTTCAAAACTGAAAGGGGTAAACAGCGACTCACACTGGACGGCCTCGGCCCTACCAGAACTGGCCACGGCCAGAAGAACAAAGAGAACCAAAAGGAATTGCACGGATCTGAACTTTCCCACGACCAACGCTTAGCTTGTCGAAGCGCGAATGTTGAATGAATGGCGAGTGACGCAAGATTTACTTGGCGCTCTCAGCGCCGATTGTTAAAATTCTAAGATGCATCTCTTACGATTTAGAGGTCTAGCGACCACGACGACGTTGGCCCTTTCGATTCTTATGACCGGCTGTAAAACAGTCGAGCGCGAGCTGGCCCACGACTCTAGCGCGAACACAGTCCCTTATTCTTATGAGTCGTCTTACAACTGCCCGAGCGCCGAGGACTCTTCGCAGCGATCGGAACGGATTGAAAAATCCAAAGCTTGGAGCGCACTCTCGGGAATGAAGCTTGGCCCCACCCAGGCGCTACAGTTTAAAAATCCGAGCGATAAAATTCTTCGCCCCTTTGTGTCGGATGGCTGCAGTATGTCTATCGATGGAATTCCTATGACGAAACACAGCGACGTATGGGCGGGATGCTGTGTAACACACGATGCTTCCTACTGGCTGGGCGGTACCGAACGAGAAAGAAACGAGGCCGATGAGCGCTTCGGCCGTTGTATCGCTGACCGTGGATATGAAAAGATAGGAATTCTCTACAAAACTTTCGTTCAAAAATTTGGAGGGCCCGAGGGAAACATGATTTTTCGGTGGGGTTATGGATGGAACTTTCGACGTCCCTACGGAAATCTAGCGCCCGAAGAAATGGCTCAGGCATTGACGCTCACATCCTCTTTTGAAAATCAGAGTGATATCGAAGTGGCGAAAGCGAAGCTCAGCAGCGAAACTCGCCGCCTTGTTCGTGCGTGCGATACCTATGACCTCGCAATGAAGGGTTTCAGTCGCGATGATCAACTCATCTACCGCCATCTCAATTTAAAGCTAAAGAAGGACAGTCGAGCGGATTGGGTAAAGCTCGAATACTTCAATCGCTCGAAAAGTATTTATCTAGTGAAGCTGGACGACTGCGATGCCCCTTTTGAAGTGACGATCAGCAAAAACAATCCAAAGACGCTGCAAGTCCGTGGACGTTGCTCAGATCTTCTCGACTGATGAGGCCAGCTGCGGATTGGCCAGCTATTGATTCGTCAGACAGCTTGCAAACCAAACTGTGTCGAGATCGTAGGGTTTACATTCTTTGCGCCCGGTCGTATTCACCATGGCTTGAAAGGCTTGATAAAGTTCGTTCGTGAACTGCGTTGGGTCGGCCAGCTGATCGACCGTCTTCACAGTGTGAGATAAAACGCGCTCACCATCACAGGCGACAGTCAGGTTTGGAGCGCTCGCATCCTTTTTAACGTAAACCATTATGCAGTTCTCGGTCGCTTCAAGGTTTTCAATGGCATTTACATTTGAGCCAGAAAAAAACACGCCACTCACTACACCGAAACCTAAAATCAAAAGCTTCATAAAGCCCCCTTGGTTTAATCGCCCGCCAAGAGAAAATCCGAAGCGCCGGTTCAGGGCAACCTAAATTCAAAACGCGCAGCTATTCTGCTTTGCGGCAGTAGGTGCCCAGGAGCGGCAGTGCGTTCTGTTGAATATCACGGCGGATCACATCGACGGTGTCGTCGATGTTGCCCAGCGCATTGTAGCGATCTTCCCAGATGACTTTATTCAACAAGATGTCTCGCACTTGGACCTGCATGTAGGGAGCGGCGCTTTTTAGGTAAACCAAATAGTCAGCGCCTAACCGAGCCGCCTTCAAAAGGTTGTCGGTCTCAAAGACTTTAACCTCATAATTCTGATCCGCTTGAAACATTCTCTCCAAGGCTTGAGTCAGCTCCGCGCGCGGCAATGGCAAAACGTAAGGTCCGCCGACCGCAATTGAGCACGCCGCTTGTGCGCGTCCCGCAATAATCCCAAGAAATATCGTGAACGCCAACGCAGCAAAAAATGATCTATTCATTGTTACCTCTGAAGGTCTCGCTACAGATTCATCGAGCGTTGTGGCAACATGAATTTGAAATGCGAAAGTATTCACCACTTGGTCTGATGCTTGGCTCACGAAAGAGCATTCACTACCAAATTAGTTATACTAACTATTTTTAACGAAAAGGCGCTATAGCTATGGATCCAGTCACTCAGGGCGCCCTTGGGGCCGCCGCCGCACTTAGCCTGCAGTTCAAACCACAAGAAACGAAGTCCAAGGTCGCAGCCGTAGCGGTGGCGGGATGGATCGGCGGAATGGCCGCTGATCTCGATGTCGTAATAAGATCTAGCTCAGATCCTCTTCTCGCCGTCGAGTTTCACCGACACTTTACCCACTCACTTATTTTTATTCCCGTCGGCGGACTGATTGTTGGCCTTTTTTTAATGGCACTTCTTTTTGCAAAAAGGCGCTTTTCTGGCTCCAGGGACCCAGCAAAATTTTGGGATTCTACGATTTTCTTGGCCGCAACCGTGGGCTACGCGACCCATGGTCTTCTTGACGCTTGTACGTCCTACGGGACTCAGCTGCTTTGGCCTTTTTCAAATTTGCGTGTGGCGTGGAACAACGTCGGAATCATCGATCCCATTCCTACATCACTTTGGATCGCGGCCGCCATCGTCGCCTTTCGAATGAACGACACATTGCGAGCCCGCAGATTCATTCATATCTGTTTTGCCCTTGGATTAATTTATCTTTTATTTGGAGTCGTGCAAAGGGAGCGAGCCTCGAGCCTTCAGCTCAAACTGCTCACCGATCGCGGGATTCCAATTGAGAAAGCCGAACGACGGGTCGTAAAGCCCACAGTGCTTCAGGTTTTTTTATGGCGATCGATTTACGAGCATGAAGGGCGCTTCGTCGTCGACGGTCTTTTTCTTGGACTTACAAGTCAACGCATCTACGAAGGACAATCGATTGAGAAACTCCCGCGTTCGACCGAGGTGGACTCCTCTCGCTTTGAAAGAGATCTGACACGGTTCGACTGGTTTTCAGATGGTTGGCTCGCTGCAATGCCTAATGGCGAAAGCGGACTTTCACGAATCGGAGATATGCGTTACGCGTTTTTGCCGCAGGAAATTCGACCGCTCTGGGGGATAGAATTTGATCCAAATCAACCAGAGAAAGCCGTCGACTTCAAAAATTTCCGTGAGCTGCGAGAGGGCGATGCCGCCTGCTACTTCAATATGATGATCGGCTCCGACTGCACTTAGGTGCAAATCGAAGCCGACAATTTAAGTTAACAATCTTAGTTTGGGGTCTATTTAGAAAGTCGTCGCGACAACTCGACCTCTTTGATTAGATCGGCCTGAGCGAGGGCTGCAGAGATCTGACTCTCTGACATTGGAATCACGTGCGGATTCTTTCCCGAGCAAAACCCGACTCGTTTTGCAGCCTTCACTTTGAATTTCGTGCTGATAATGTTCAGACACGCATTCTCAGTCATGCAGACGTCTCTCGGAGTTCCGACTTGACCACTCAAAGCGCCTTCCGAAAATCCAACCTTGATCGAGTGACCAGGGCCCTCAAGAACACAGACAAAGTTGAGTGAGTTCGGACTGCTTGGACCACCAGGCGAGTCATTATTTGCGCCATCGTCATGTGTGCCGTCGTTACCATTATTTTCGTCCCGATCATTCGGAGAGCCGTGATCACCATCATCGTTATCAACCTGATCAGGGTAGGTCGACGTGGGCGGCGGAGTTGAAACAGGAACTCCGTCGCCACCATTGATCGGTTCATCAACGTTTGGTACCGGCTCGTCGCCGAGAACAGTCTCGATGTCAGAGTCAGCAGATCCCGATTTTGCAACCAGCTGCCCAACACTCGAGAAGTCCGTTGAGTTTGAACAATTTTGAAAGCCGAGGATCAGAACAGCTCCGACCAACAAGGCAATTAAATGACTCTTAAATTTCACAAGTTCCCCCTGTATCAAAGTGAGACACAACTCACAGCCTCACCAAACTACTTACACCACTCTACGAAGCAAGATCTAAACCCGCTCGCAACGTCGACGTTCGATCTGAGTCTTGACGAACTGTCCATCCAGACTAGCGTGCTCGACCCATGAACAGACTATGACGATTCGTCGACAATTGGGCTTTCCACAATGACGACTCATTTCGAATCGTTCGAAGGTTCACGTGTCGAAGCCGAGGTCGCTGACGGCGCATCGATCTTTTCTTGCTCGTCGACACCACTTCGCCCGGACAGGTGCAGTATCGCATTCGCATAGTCGCGACTATTGTTGTACTTCATCAGCGCATTGAAGCCAGCCGTCGTGCTATCGCTGCTCCATCCATGCTCTCGCAAATAATGTGCAACACTGAGTATAGCGTCGGGCGACTTCGTAAGATTCGGCTGCGCTTTGGGGGTGACCGACTTTGCCCAGCGAACATAGCTCGACGGAAGAAACTGCGGCATCCCGAAGGCTCCAGAAAACGAACCGCGAAATTCGCTTCCGATTTTCCAGTTAAGGCTGTGAATCTTTTCGATGGCGCGAAGTTCAGATAGAGCCCACGCCGCTTTTACCCGCGTGCGACGAACAATCTCGCGATGATCCTCAGGCGTCGTGGTCGCCGCATACTGGTCGGTGCGCGACAATAAGTGGTTTTGTACGACTTTTCGCGGCGCTTGAATCAAATGAAGGTAGACACTGGGGACATGAAATCGGCCGACATTTTGTCCATGTCGCGACTCAATCCAAAGTAAACTGGCCACAACAGCGGAAGGGACACCGTAACGTTTTTCTGCGCGCTGGAGACTTTTCGAATACTTGGTTTGAAATTGATCGACAGCTTTTGATGCATCCTCCGTGACTTGAGTTCCGTGGTAGTTGGATTTTCGCAAGTAGAGCAGGACATTTAACTCAATGACCTGATTAAAGTCTTTTTCTTCGTAGCTCTTTAAGACGTCTTTGATGAAGGCCTCAGAAAAACGCTCGCGTCGAAGTTTGTTTTCGACGAACTCGTGGCTGGCGTTCGGGGCTCTGGTGGAGCCCTGAGCGAAGGCAGGATTGCCAACGGCCATCGAACCCACGAGCACGGAAGCCGTCCAAAAAGATACCCACCGTAGAAAATTCGGAGTCGTAAAACGCATCTCCTCTAGTCTCTCCTTTTTCTTCTTCCGATTCAGTTGATTCAGATATTTCTCGACTGTTGGTGCGGTCCAGTGATCAGTCGGGGCTTGTCGCCGGCAGCTTCAGATGCGATAGATAGCCGAAAAAAGGAGATAAAATGAAAACTGTAATCACTGGCACATCCCGAGGAATCGGCCTGGCCCTGACTGAAGCCGCCCTTAAGAACGGAGACACCGTGTTTGCAGTGTCTCGCTCGCCGCGCGGGCTTGATGAACTTCGTGCGAAATTTAAAACAACTTTGATTCCCATTGAAGCCGACGTCAGCACCAGCGAAGGGCGTGCGAAGATTCTTAAAATCGTGGAAGCCGCGGGCGGTCTCGATACTCTTATCAACAATGCAGGCATCTTGCGAAAGACAGACACTGAAAAAGATCTCGAGGAAAGTTTTCATCTGAATGCGATTGTTCCTTTCCTTATGACCACAGTATTTCTTCCGCTGCTGAAGTCTGCGAAAGCACCGCGAGTTGTTCAAATTTCGACACTCATGAGCTCTATGACTGATAACTCTTCAGGTGGCTTTTATTCGTATCGCGCGTCGAAAGCGGCTCTCAACATGCTCACAAAAAGTTTTGCGATCGATCACCCGTCAGTTCGTTTTGCAGTTCTTCATCCGGGCTGGGTAAAAACCGAAATGGGAGGCGAACAAGCTCCCATAGAAACCAAGGAGTCGGCCGAAGGACTTTGGAAGGTCATCCACGGTTTGGAGCTTACCGCGAACGTTAAGCTCCAAGATTTTCGCGGTCGTGAGCTTCCCTGGTAGCTCTGTAATTACTGACAGCGGTAGGCCGCGAGCAGGACGCGCCCGTCGATCGGCCCTGACAATGGCCCCGTAATACGAGAGCACATATTCTGATTGGCTTGGTTCGGAACATCGCCCGCAACGCTGAATCCCGAGGCAAGCCAGACAGTCAGTGTGCTTGCAGCGACGCCGTCATAGGGACCTTCGTACTTTTCCCACTCGCACACTTTCGCGTTTGACGCCGGCGGAGCCACGTAAGGATTATTGATCGACTCGTTCATGCCGTTGCGGAGTTGATTTCTGTAAACGGTAGCCGTGATGTACTCGGGCTTCTCTGGACAGTTGAAGGGATCGTTACCGTACTGGCAGTCAACCCAAGCTTTTGAGTGAAGAGGCGAAGAGTTGAAGCGATTGAACGTCGATGATGTTCCTTCGGAAGTTCCATTGGCGGGGCTTGCGTAGCAAAATGCATAGCGCGCCTCGATGGTTTCGATTCCAAAGTAAGTTTCAAAAGCTATTGTCGAAGCAATGACACCCGACTGAAAGAGTCCTCGAAACATTCTATCGACGGCACTTGGATCGGTGAGAAGGCTATTGATAGTCGATGTTTGAATCGACGTCATTGCAGTGTCGGGATAGATCGTCGGCGAGAGTCGATTGAGTCGGCGCATAAGCTCGGCACGTGTCGGCGGAATATACCCCGCCGGATCACTTCCATTTCGTACCTGACAAGCTGAATTCATGATCTCGAAGAGGGCTTCGCCCTTTCTAGAAAACTGATTCACCACCGGAACTGCGGGCACATCACAATTTAGACACGACAAAAGCCGTGTCGAGGAATCATCCGCACAAGCACCTTTTGTGAGCGAGCCAAGGGCCGGTACAACGGGCGACGGAGGAACAACGACGGGCGGCGAAACAACAGGAGGAGTGATGAGATCGCCGTCACCTACCGGCGGTGTGACCGAATTTGCGATCGGTGTATTGAACTTCATATTTTCGAAACCCACTGGGTTGCACGCGCCAAGAAGAGTTGCGCTTGAAGCCAACAGAAGCCCTGATCCAACAGACGCGAACTTGCGACCGATGCTTAGAGTCTTAATGTGAGCCTTCATGTAGATCTCCTCTGCGACTGTTCTTGGGCAACTGTTCTTAGACAACTGACTTTAGTCGCCAGGGATTTTATCGGATGCCTTGGGCCTCGACCCTCATCGAGTCGTGCCTTTTCGGCCAATCATCCGCAAATCACGACATTCGCCCAGTCTGGCGGCCAATTCCTTGGTAGTAAGTCTCGGAGAGAGACGAAGAGTTTCAGTATTGTGAAAAAAGATTCGTCACAGACGAAGGTCTGGCGATGGTTCGGATATGATCGAGCTTTAACGGCGCGGTCGAAAGCGCGTCGTGACCTTAGAGTAGCTGACGACCGAATCCTCGCCGGACACAGCTGAAACAACAAGGTGTTGAACACCGGACTCATCATAACCAGTCACAGATTCAACATAAAAATCCGGGTAGCCATCGCGATTAGCATCACCGATCGGATGAAAGCTCTCGTTGAACGAAACAACAGGCTCCCACCGCGCTCTGGAGAGATCACCGGGTCCGACGTCAATAGACACGGTCGTGAAAATAAAATCTTGGGCCGGCTCTTCAAGATTCAATACTGGGGCCTCAAACTTGAAATGCAATTTTGAGTTTCTCCACCGCACTTCGCACGTCTCTGTTTCGCTGACGCCCGAGTAGCGAACCGCGCAGGGCGGATTTTCGAAAACTTCAAAGCCTCCCGGATTTAAACCTGGCACTCCACGAACCACAGGAAATCCAGTCGTGGTTGGATTTACGACTTTTCGACCGTCAAGATACTTGGCTTCAATAACGCCGCGCTTGGGATTCTTGAAAAGCTCCACAGGCTCAATCTTCGAATTTGCGACGTCAATCACAACCCATCCCCCACCACGGATATCACGGCCACGCGGGCTCTCAACGCTGGAGATGTAGAGTGGGTTTGGAAGAAGCTGGGCCCCGCCCTTCCAGGTCGAAGGATCAAGACTGATTTTCAAATCTTCTTTCGGCGCTTCGATTGAAACTTCGGTCGAAACGTCGGTTAAAACTTCGGCGGCCGCAGGGGCGCGCTTTTGACTCGCATCAAAACTCTTCAAGGGTTCATCTTTTGGAACGGGCTCGAACGCTTTTTCAAACGTCGACTGAAACTGCGCTGACGTACTTGCTTCGTAAGCTTTCACAGCGATTTTTTGGGCCGCAGAAAAAGTGCCCGCAGGAAAACGATCGCTATAGCGTGAAATTTCACGGAAATAATTTGCGAAGTGATCAATTGAAATCCCAATCGCTGCAAAAAGGAATAGGAGCGCCACAAGGATTGGGCTCCAACGTCTTTTTGAACGCAAAGGATTCTGATCGAGATGAACCATCGATTTCCTATCGGCCTCAAAACTCCCTACCGAAAGCGGCGTTCGAGGCGATCTGGACCTAAGGCGCCGTCAGATTCGAGCGAATCTTTATTCCCCGCTCAAGAAGAAGATGTATGGGGCATTTATTGGCTATCTCAAAGAGTCTTGCGCGCTGGTCTTCGGTCAGCGGTCCAGAAAACGCAATGTCTCGAACGATCACTGCGCCCGATGGCGTTTCCGACTCGATTTTAATCGAGACTTTCGTGTCCTCCAAGGGCCACCCTTTCCGATTCGCATACATCTGAATAGTGATGATCGTGCACGCGGCAAGAGCAGCTTCTACGAGCTCATGAGGATCCGGCCCCTCGTCGGCACCACCTTTTTCAGGCCTTACTCCAGATACGACCTCAAAGTGCCCCGCCCGAACCGCAGCCGCTAAATTTCCGAGTCTCTTACCATCAACCACGGTCACTCCTTCACCCACTAAGAATCATTCACAAAAAACATTTCAACGATCTCTATCAAGCGAGATCAAAAAGCAAAAACTCACTCGCTTCATTCGCACGGATAGTGAGTTTGGATTCACCGGTCACAGCCACTGCATCCCCTTGAGAAAGTTCCGATGCTCCCGGCATTTGGGCCACCGCGATTTGACCTTTCACGACTTGAATCCAAACACCGCGGCCCGCTCTCATATTAAAGTCGACCACATCGTCTTTTGAAAGTCGCGAAACGTACAAATCGGCATCTTGTCGAATTCCGATGGAGCCGTCGCGCGAGTCTTCAGAAGCTACCAAAACAAGTTTTCCGGGTGTCAGCTGATCCTCGAATGATTTTTGTCCATACCCTGGCGCTCCGCCCTCCGTTTTGGGCATAATCCAAATTTGAAAAAAATGAGTTTCGCTGTTCGACTCATGATTCTGCTCGGAATGCGTGATGCCGCTTCCTGCGCTCATTCTCTGAACTTCGCCGGGCCGAATGATCGCTTTTGTGCCCATCGAATCTTTGTGCTCAAGGGCACCTTTTACGACGTAAGAAATAATCTCCATGTCGCGATGAGGATGGGCTCCAAAACCAGTGCCCCCGGCGATCCGATCTTCATTGATCACTCGCAGGGACTTGAACCCCATGTGCTTTGGATCGTAATATCCGGCGAACGAAAACGTATGCCGGCTTTTGAGCCAACCGTGATTCGCATCGCCGCGCTCGTTGGACCGCCTCACTACAAACATTTGATGCCTCCTACTGTTCTGAACTCACCTTATCTACTTTTTGGAGGTTCTAATAGATGGGTAAATCAAAAGAGATTATCCAATAATATGTATAATAACCCATGATTCTCTTCATTGCCGAACCAGATCCACGCGACTAGTTTCCCAGGCTCATGACAAAAACTGCAAATATCCGAATCGTGAAAGCAACTCCCGATGATCTCGACATAATTCTCCATTTCATACACGAGCTCGCGAAGTTTGAACGGCTCGAGCACGAAGTGAGTGCCACCTCCGAGCTCCTAAGCACCTGGCTCTTTTCTCAGACACCAGCGGCTGAAGTCGTATTTCTCGAAACATTTCAGGGGCCCTCGGATGTTGGAGTGAAGGCTGGTTTCGCTCTTTTTTTCACAAGCTTTTCGACTTTTTTGGGAAGACCCGGCCTTTATTTGGAAGACCTTTTCGTCCTGCCAGAACATCGTGGGCGCGGCTTTGGGTCTGAACTTTTGCGATTTCTCGCACAAGAAACCGTCCAGCGCGGCTACGGTCGCCTTGAATGGTCAGTCCTCGATTGGAACGAGTCGGCCCTAAAGCTTTACAGACGGATCGGAGCCCAACCGATGGATCAGTGGACGGTTCAACGACTTACGGGCGAAGCCCTAAAAAATGCCGCTATTTGAGGCCCACTTCGGTTGTCGCTTCTTGACGCCCGTCCTGTTTCGATTGAGAGTGGCGCGGATCTGAAATTTTAGAAAATGACCCACGAGGAGTGGCCGATGAAAGCCGTTACAGAATTCGCAAGCTTCACTTTGAACGCAGCCTTGAAAGCTAAAGCCGCATTAATGGCTGAAGGAAAATCTCCTGAAGAGATTCAAGAATCGCTCGGTGCAACTTACAAACTCGAAGGCGAGAAGCTGGGTTATTTCATCACAGCTCTCGAAGTCGCTGCCGCTAATGCGGACGATTTGAAGCGCGTTCTTGTTGTTCGACTCTCAGAGGGCGAGAAAGCACCCGCGAAAGCACTCCAAACTGAAGACATCGCAATTTATCCCGAAGCTCGCGTACAGGTTCGACCCGACAAACCAAAGGACGACGGCAAGCGCGGCGGTCGTGGCGGAGGCCGCGGTGGCAAAAGCGATACGAAGTCCTCACCTTGGGGAATGTCTCCCGAGGAGAAAGCGGCGAAGCTCGCAAAATCACAGGCTAGCCAAGCAGCATTGGCTGCAAAAAAAGCAGCCCAGAAGTAACGTTTCGAAGATCTTTTTGATCTCAAGTAGGACTGGTCACTTTGACCGGTCCTTTTTTTTCCACCAAAAGTCGAGCCAAATTCTCTTAAAAAAAGGTCCTGAGGACAGCCCCGGTTTTTCGCAAAACCAGCCTCAAGAGCTACCGCAAGTCCCGCACTCTCAAAGCCGCTTTACCAAAGCCACTCTACCAAAGCCGCTCTACCAAAGATTGACCGGCAGGTTCAGCGGCGCCATCCTAAGAATCATGCTTGATCTGCACTCGCTCAAATCTGAATTTTCCACAACATCGGGAATCTACCGGATCTACAGCGAAATCCGATATCAACAGAATCGAAAAATTCTGCTCACGCTGAACAATGGCGAGCTTGAGACAAACACGAATGAAACGACACGAGGTGTTTCGTCCCGATCTTTCACCGGCGGCTATTGGGGATTTTCTTCGTACTCAAATCCGTCAAAGGATTCGGCGGTATCGACCGTGCGCGAGTCGATGCGAAACGCAAAATTTCTTGCCGGCCGGTCGAACAAAAGTGACGCCACTTTGGCCTACAGTCAGTTTGGAAAGTTCGAAAAAAGTTACTTGAGTGGCAAGAGCTCTGTCTCGACCGCCATCTGGCTCGAGTTTCTAAAATTCCTCGATGCTAGGATTGTGAAAAAGTATCCCGATCTCAAATCTCGCAAGCTCACGCTTCATTCACTCGACATCGAAAAACACCTTCTGACCTCCGACGGCCAAGACATTCACACGACTGTTCCCCGTGCGCATTTTACGATTTCCATGACAAAGCAGACTAAACACGGACCGATTTCATTTCAAGATACCCGCGGTGGCCTTGGGCAGCTTCAAGATCACTTTCTCGTCTTGCCCGAGTCCTTCGACGATTGGATCGATGAAATCTACAACATGACGATTCGAAAAGCTGACGGCGTTGCCGCGACGGCCGGCCCCCACGATGTCATCCTATCGCCGGACCTTGCCGGAATCGTGGTCCACGAAGCGGTAGGCCACGCCGCTGAAGCGGATCTTGTCCTCGCTGGCTCTGTCGCCGAGTCGCAGATCGAGCGCATTGTCGCAAGTCCGCTGATTACATTGATCGATTATGCTCATACCTACGATGGAAACACGTGCCCACAGCCCGTCCACGTCGACGATGAAGGTATCCCAGCCGAGAACACGACGATCATTCAAAAAGGTGTTCTGAAGTCCTACATGAATAACCGAGAGACCGCGGCCTACTTCGAACAAAAGCCGACGGGTCATGCAAGAGCCTTCACGCACGCCGACGAACCTCTAATTCGGATGCGAAACACAATTGTCATGCCCGGTGAGTCGAAAATCGAAAACATGATCGAATCGATCGAAAACGGCTACTACCTGATGAAGGCCGGAAAGGGCCAAGCCGATACAACCGGTGAATTCATGTTTGCCGTAGGAACTGGTTTCGAAATCAAGGACGGAAAAATCGGACGCGTTCTTCGAGATACCTCGATCTCAGGACTCGCCTTTGATGTCTTGAAATCCGTAACCATGGTCTCAGATGAATTTAAGTGGGATACGTCAGGCTACTACTGCACAAAAAAACAATTGATGCCCGTCGGAGTCGGAAGCGCATCAATCAAGTGCCGTGTTCGAGTGGGTGGCGGTTAGTGGAGCACTTGCATCTTGATTTTTTAAAACGACTTGCAAGTCGCATCGTCAGCGCAGGCTTCGATCAAGCCGAAGTGAGCATCGTCAATGAGCACATGACGGAGATGCAGGTCGATTTTAGCGATTTCTCACTTCTTAGAAATACTGAAAGCGATCAGGTGACTCTTCGAGGAATAATGGGCGGCCGCTACGGAACGGTCACACTCAACCAACTCGATGATGTCAGTCTTCAGACGGGAGTGGCTCTGCTTCAAGAGGCCGCGCAAGCTGCACCTGTTGATCCTGCACGCGCCTTTGCACCGAACCAGTTAGTACCGATGAACGAAATGGGACCGCTGGAGCCGCTTCATTATCAGATGCACGAGCGTGTTTCTCAGTTTCTTAAAGATGTTCGAGATGCCTACCCCGAGTGCCTCTTAAAACAATCTCTCCTCCGCTACATTCGAACTCGCTCGCTTCGCTTTAATACGATGGGGCTTGAGACGGACTCAACCGAAGCTTGCTACAATCATGGTGTAAGATTTCTGTCGAAGAGAAACGGAAAAACAAGTTCCATCAACTACAGCGGAGCCTATGCATCGAATCTCGACGTCGAGCTTTTGGAATGGGGCGGACTTCGTCGCGCTATCGAGAGCTCGAGTCGCGAAATTGCCGTTGCTCCGTTTGAGGGTCGTCTCGAGGGGCCGATCGTTATCGCGCCCGATGCGCTTGCGGTTCTACTTAACTTCTGGCTTGCGCATTTAAAAGACGATCGCCTTATTTCCGGGACCAGCAAATTTAGAAACTCGTTGGATAAACCTGTAGCGTCGCCCTTTTTGAGCCTTGCGATTGAGCCCAGAAATCCAGCCTTCGCCCGCCAAGAGTTCACGACAGAAGACGGCTACGGTTCGGAGCCTTCGACGATCATTCAAAATGGAATTCTAAAATCCTTTATGCTTTCCGACTACGGCGCGCGAAAAACGGGGCTACCACGTGCGGAAAATTCCGGACGAAACTGGGTCATCAGCGGCGGGTCAAAAAATCTTGTCGACCTCTTCGGAGATATTGAGCAGGGGCTTTATCTTGGCCGTCTCTCTGGCGGACTTCCCGCCGCCAATGGTGACTTTGCCATCGTCGCGAAAAATTCATTTCTCATTGAATCCGGCTTCATCCATCGACCGATTTCAGAAGTCATTGTGTCGGGAAATTTATTTCAAATTCTAAATGCCATCACAGCCGTTTCGCGCGAACGACTTTCCGACGGCATGACAACAATACCCTGGGTCTGCGTCGAAGGCATGACCGCCATTGGACGGTCATAACGCCGAAGGCGTTTGAACATTACCAACGCCGAAGGCGCTAGGATTTTTTCCCGTGCTTCAGCATAATCGCTTCGAGCTCAACAAGAGCTTTTTGATCGAGCTCCCAAACCTGACGTTTTCCGATTTTTTCCGACATCTCCATAAAAAGAGATTCGCTCAATAGCGGACGCACTTTTCCCGACTGATATTCGCGCTCTTTTTCGTCGTAGAGACCCAAGAAAGTCTCATCCCGAAACCACGTCTGCTTATTGGCTTTCTGAATCTCGGCCAGTTCACCATCGCTCGGTTCACGCTGAAGGAACTCGAAAAACAACCCCGAGGCGCGGCTTCCTGGATAGAAAAGTTCTCCAGAGAAAATCTGAATGAGGTTGTCATGTTCGTCGCGAAGAATCGGCGTCACAAACTGAATGCCGCGTTCGAGCGCGAACTTATGAAATCCAATAAGGTCCGGCGTGCGAAGAGCAATGTGCTGCCAGTGCGACGCAAGGTCGTGACCATCCAACATTTCCCGAACGTGCGATGGCTCATCGTCGGGTTCTGAGGGTTGAACCACAGCAATGATTGTGTCGAGTTCATTCCCTGGTTTTGACTCCCACCGCCCAATTCGGTTGGCAAAGGTCATGGAAACTTCTTTCCCCGATTTGTGCTTGCGTCTTTTCTCATAGAGCAGCTCTTCAGGAGTAAGCCCGAACAGAATTTGGAAGGTCGCATACATCACCGTGTAAAGCTGCGGCTGAAGACACAAAGTCATATGGTCGACCGCAAAATTCATAAAAGGTGGTTTTGTTCTGTTCACTGAAATCCTCCGTGGGGGCCCGACAGGTACGCGTAAGCACCAAAGTCAGACCACAATTGAATTCATAGCTCAAGTGCCTGCAGCCTTGTTTAGAACTTTGTCGCACTGCCGGAAACGCTCGGTCGCCGTCTTTGGACCCTAAAGGGTCGCCAGATCGATGACAAAGCGGTAGCGAACATCACTTTTAAGAATGCGCTCGTACGCTTTATTGACGTCTTCCATGGGGATCTTTTCGATATCGCAAACGATTTCATGTTTGCCGCAAAAATCGAGCATCTCTTGGGTCTCTTTGATTCCACCGATCAATGATCCCGCCAGCGATCGTCGCTTACCAATCAAAGAGAAAGCTCCCACGGGCGGCACATCGCCAGAAGGAATTCCCACCAGTACCAAAGCGCCATCAAGCTTCAAAAGTGAAAGGTACTTGTTCCAATCCAAATCGGCCGAGACTGTATTGATAATGAGATCAAACCTTCCAGCAAGCTTTTCGAAAGTCGCTTCTTCTGCCGTCGAGTAGTAGTGCTTCGCACCCATGCGAAGACCATCATCTTTTTTCTTCAGAGACTGACTGAGCACGGTCACTTCGGCCCCCAACGCTGCAGCGATTTTTACGCCCATGTGTCCAAGACCACCGAGGCCCACGATCGCTACTTTTTTTCCCGGTCCCGCTTTCCAATGAACTAACGGCGAGTACAACGTGATGCCGGCACACAAAAGCGGCGCGGCGGCATCGAGAGGTAGATTTTTTGGCATCCGCAAAACGTAACTTTCATCGACGACGATGTGCTTCGAATAGCCGCCCTGAGTGGCCTTGCCAGTATCGCGTTCTTTTGAATTGTAAGTGCCGGTCATTCCCAAATCACAATACTGCTCAAGACCTTCGCGGCACGGTTGGCATGTTCGGCAGGAATCGACAAAACACCCAACGCCGACCGCGTCGCCAACTTTAAATTTTGTTACTTTTGATCCGACTTGAGTCACGACGCCCGCAATTTCATGGCCCGGCACCATAGGAAAGGCCGATCCACCCCACTCATCGCGCGCTTGATGAATATCGGAATGACAAATTCCACAAAACTGAATGTCGATCGCGACATCATTTGGCCGAGGATCCCGGCGCTCGATGGAAAATGGTTTGAGTGGCTCTGTGGCGGTCATTGCTGCAAAAGCTTTTATTGATTTCATGCCGCTATACTTCGTCTTATGTCTTCGGCGGTCTAGTGAAAATCTCGAAATCTGTGCCGCGTTCAAAAAATTGAAACGGCCGGATCCTACGGGGACCTCGGCGTCTTCCCAAGTTCCGCGACACGGGCCTCCAGCCCTCTGCCGCATCGGCTCGGGCCGTCCAGGCCCTCGGCTCGCGGGTACGCGAGCTTCCCGATTCGGAGGTCGCGGAACTTGGGAAGACGCCTTTTTTCGTCTCAGCACGTTCTCACTAGCGGTTGGCCGTTCTCAGAGTGAACAGATTCGTGCGCTGCGCGGCGCTTTGTGTACCAAGCGACATGGCGCTAGCGGCGGGAAAATTCTTCGGCGAAGATTTTTAGTTGACCGTTTTCACGCACGAAATAGATGCGTTTTTGACCGCGGGCGACGAAGGCTTTGCGTCCACCTTTGAAGGTCGATGAGTACTCTTGTGTGAAGGCGACCATGTCGTACTTAGGATGTCGAAAGTACCTCGGTTCGCGAGCGGAAACTTGAATAGTTTCGTACTTCTTATTGAGTGACTCTTTGTACGCTCGGTACTGATCGCGACTCATCTGTTCATAACGAAAGTCCGACGCGTAGGATCCAATATAGGCATCGATATTTTTCGACGACCACGCCTGAAGCCAACCGTTGAAGGCCGCTTTCAGTTCTTCCGACGACTCGGGCTTTAAATATTCGGGCTTCATCACATCGTAGATCAGTAGCGTCGTGTACGGCGGCGCTATGTAGGCACTGATCTCAGTGATCTTTGCATCGTCAACAACCAAGCACCCATCGGAATCTTGTGGCTGCTCCAGGCGCTTTGGGTCATCGGTTGAATGAAGCATGATATCGAACCCAGTTTTTTTCTCGCGGCGATCAAGACTGTTTGGGTAGTCGACATAGAAAGCCATGGCGCCAAACTTCTTTTTGATCGTTGGCGGAAGGTACTTAGCTGTAAAACGATAAATTCCCTCGGGCGTTTTCTGGTCACCTTCCAGCATTTTGTCGCCGGAATTTTTCCCCAAAGTCAGACTGTAGGTTTTAAAAATTTCGAGGCCGTTTTTGTAATTCGCAAGATGAAGCTGAAACTTTGCCTTGTCGACGATGACGACCGGAAGATCTTGCGCCAAGCTCTTTGTCGACGCCGGACTCGGAGCGGCCAAAAACATCAGAAGATTTACAACAACGACCCACGTCTTAATCATGAATTCTGACTGTACAGAAGATTGCTGACTAAGACAGCTTGGACCTCGACCTGAGACTAGAGTAGAGATTGGAGCAAGAGAGGTCGTTTAAGATGCTAAAAATTTCACCGATCAAAACGCCCATTTTTGAACCGGATTCGGCCGCCAATGAAAGCTCGCTCTCTGAATTTATCGCTAACCACTTACCCTCAGATCTTATTCAAGAGGGCATGGTCCTGGCCGTATCTTCGAAAATCGTAAGCCTCTCGGAGCATCGAACGATTCCGAAATCGGGAATCGACAAGGCCCGTCTGATTGACCAAGAGGCTGATTTAAATCTTGGTCCCATTGGTTACGGGAGCATTCTTACGATCAAAGAGAATCTTCTCCTTCCGTCGGCGGGCGTCGACGAATCAAATTCCAAAGATGAAAGCTACATACTGCTTCCGAAAAATCCGTTTTTAAGCGCCGAACGACTCCACAAAAAACTCGCCTTTATTCTTAAGCTAAAAAATTTCGGAGTTCTTCTGACGGACTCGCGCACAAGCCCCTTAAGGTTCGGCGTGACCGGAGTCTCAATCGCCCATTGGGGCTTTTGCGGCCTGAAAAGCAAAGTCGGTGCAAACGATCTGTTTGGTCGCCCACTTCGCATGACTCAAATCAATATCGCTGATGCCCTGGCCGCGGCGGCCGTGCTGACCATGGGGGAATCCGACGAGTCCTCACCTTTGGCGGTCATCCAGGGCGCCACCGTTGAGTTTACGGTGACGACGGACCCCCAGGAACTTCGACCCACCATCGAAAATGATATGTACTTCGAACTTTACAAAGACCGGCTAAAATCGCGCTCAGATCGATAAAACTGAGGCTCATGGAAGCTAACGGAATTCTGACGCCGACTCCTGGCATTTCACGTTGCGAATTTAGAAATGTGCGCCTACTTCCTTTCCCATGACGAAAAAACTTTGCTTGTTTGCGATGCTCTTTGTTTTTGCCGGTGTTTTTACCGGACTTGGATTTTCAGAAGCTCAGGCGCAAAGCACGGCGACCTCGACCGTCAACGCTCCGACAGTTTCGGCGGCTCCGGCAGAAGCAACATCGACTGCGACTTCCGGCTCGACGCTTCTCAACAAGCGATTTGAAGACAGCCAAACTCTCACGGACGCTAAACTCAGAGCTGAAGCCGGCTCTCTTTCAAAGCTCAGCGCAAAAGCATCGATCTCTTATTACGGACCGACCTTCGGTGACCTTGAGTCGCCGGAACAACCAAATCCCGATGGCTCGATTGGCAACTATTCTCAAGCCATGCGCGGATCCGTCTCGGCTCGCTACCGGCTGACCTCTGATTCCACGGTCAGCGCCGGGACAGGCATTTCGTTTATCAAACCATTTCATGGTTGGGACCGAACTGATGTTAATAATCCATTTATCAGTTACGACTTTTCGGATCGCTTCGGAAAACTCCAAATGCGAAACTCGGCCGGCCTAACGATCTCTACCGTTCCCAACTACACAGACATCGGCCAAATCGGCGGCGTCAGCTGGGACAATTCTTTGATTTACGGTCTCGGTGGCGGTCTGGCGATTTCGTTCGAGTCCGGAATCAACTACTGGATCTTTAACCGCGGTTACCGTGCGGGTTCGACACGGCGTGGAGGTGACGGAAATGCCTCTCAGTACAGCCTCTCCTGGTATCCAGGCTTAAAATACAACGTCAACGATCGATTCAATATCAATACGTCGGCGGGCTTCTCACTTCAAAATCCGCGCTCTGCCTCTGACAGCACGTCGCTCTTGAACCGCACGGTGAGCCTGCGCCTGGGTTTCGGTTACGCTTTTACTCGAGACATCTATTTTGCTCCCTACTTCCAAAGCTTTGTTACTCAACTTGCTCTCAACACAACGACCATTAATGTGTCAGGAGTCTTCTCGGTTCTTTAAAGACTCTTAGCCAAGCGCATTTTCGCGTGACGGAACCGGTCGCAAATTTCTAGCCTATCGCCCGAGGTGATCGAATGCCCAACGGCGAACGCTGCTCTCAAAAAAAATGGACCGGTGTTTTGATTTTCTTTTTCTCATCGTTCATTGGCTTTAACGCCTTAAGTGCGACACCCGCTCTTCAAGAACTCCCCACTCTCGACATTGATAAAAATAGAGTTACCGTGTCGGGCGTTTCGTCCGGGGCGTTTATGGCTGTGCAACTTCACCTCGCCCACTCGTCGGTCATTCATGGTGTTGGAAGTGTCGCTGGCGGCGTGTGGGAATGCGCCCTTGGCCGAGTCACGCGAAGCCAATCTGTGTGCATGATGAATCCAAAAAATGTCATCACCGCGGATCATATCGATCTTGCGAAAAGACGTGCGGCCGATGGCGAAATTGACGACCTCTCGAACTTAAGCCGCGCACGCATTGCGATTTTTGCGAGCCCGAAAGATCTTGTCATCAAAGCAGAGGGTTCCGACAAACTGGCCGATTTTTACGCGGCCTTCATCCCCGCTCCCTCGATCACTCGGCTCAGTCACCCGACAGCGGGTCACGGTTTTCCAACTCTGGATTTCGGAAACATCTGCGGCGCTTTTGGTAAGCCGTGGATTCTTGACTGTGACGAGGATCTCGCAGGAAAAATTCTTGCCGCCACCGAGCCGGGCCCGCGTGCCTCCGCGGTTCGAGGTCAGCAAGACCTCACCTCCGTACTTTACTTTGATCAAACTAAAATCGTCGGAACAAACGCACGGATGTATCCTTGGGGTGCCGCCTATATTCCCAAAGCCTGTCTTGCTCCCGGCGCTCGTTGCGGCCTTCACGTGGCTCTTCATGGGTGCCAAATGAATCCAGATTTCGCAGATCGAAAATTTATCGAATTCGCGGGCTACAACGAATGGGCGGAAACTTCGAACCTTGTGATCGTTTATCCCCAGTCGGCCAAGGGCCTCGGAAACCCCTATGGCTGTTGGGACTGGTTCGGTTTTACCGGCGCCGGCTACACAACTCGCGCAGCACCGCAGATTGAGGCGCTCCGAAAAGTACTGACTGCTTGGGGAGTTCCATGAAGAGACACACAAAAAAAACTTTGACCCACTACCTAGCTTTTTCCGCCGCTGCTTTTCTAAGCTCAGGCTTACTTTCACCTCAAAGCTCATTCGCATCGGGGCTTGATGTTCAACTCAAAGACTTGCGAAATTCTTTTTTCTACCTCAGCACAAGTAAGAAAACTGACTCGGCGAAAAACTGCAAGAAACTGAATGCAAAAGAAATCCGAAGTCTCGGGCGCCTCATTCACTGCGACCCCGAAGACGATCACGTCGTCTGCCCATTGAAGTCGGGCGAAAAACTTTACGCTTTTGAAATTGAAGCGAGCTGCGAGAAACACTTTACCAGTCGATAACTCCGGTGGCAGACTGCCGTCGTGGCCCTTCGTAGCAAAAAAAATCAGCTCATAGATACGAAATCAGGTCGCGCCGTGCGACTTCGCGGCGTGAGTTTGCAAGATCCGCTGTGGCAGAGACTCGCGCCAGGGCCCCGCCTGCTTCCGCATGGACCTTACAATTTGGAACAGGCAAAAGCCTTCGGTGCCAATGCCGTACGAATTCCGTTTCACCCCGTGACGATTCGACATGCAGGCGGAGGCGATTGGGACAAGGGCCTTGTTGCCGTCTTGAGTGAACTCGACTGGATTCTGATGGCCGCGCACGCTTTGAACCTCTGGGTGATTGTCGATTTTCATTCGATCGGTTTTCCCGCTGAAGAGCTAACGTTCGAGTTTGACGATGAGCCCTTTGAGAATCTTTACGAAGCGAATTTGTACGAACTTGAATCTTTTTGGCGCCAAGTTTCGCAGCATTCCGCATTTCAACTGACCAGATCTGAGTCCGGGTACGAGGCCTTAGCGGCCTTTGAAATTTTCAATGAAGCAACACGCGATTCATCCTTCGGGACCGCCGCAGATTGGAACATCCACGCCACGTGGGCTGAAAATCTAATTGCGGATATAATTCGTCGAGCAAAACTTGAAACTTTGGTGATCGTGGGTGGACTTCACTTTGGATATGACCTTGAGTTCGCACTGGCGCGCCCCGTTCGGGATACCAATGTGGCCTACGCGAGCCATCCTTATCCCCACCACAGTCAGGCAAAAGCCTGGGGGCCTGCCTTCGGCGCGCTGGCCAAACTTCATCCCGTGATCCTGACGGAGATCGGCTTTGCTGCCGGCGGTTTTTTTGGACGCCATCACCACCGCGGTTTCAGAGATTGGGAACTAGAAATTCAAAGCTATGCTGACCAGCTGGAGCTTTCATTTTTTGCCTGGAATTTTTCCGAAAGTTGGGAGCCAACACTTTTCGAAAAGCCTTCGATGGTTCCTGACGAATCGGTGAACTTAAAGCCCAACGAGGCTGGGCTTTTCTTTAGCGAGTGGATGAAAGCGATCGAACAAAAAGAGGCCGTTTCCGGCCCCACTTCTACTTTTTCTTGGCCGATTTCATCATCTCCGTGATGATGCTGAATTCATCGGTCGTTAAAATAGCCTGGATGTAATTAGCGGCATCGTAGACTTTGCGGTCTTGAATCTGACCAAATTTAAAAGGCGTCATTGGCGGAACATCATCAGCCGTCATTACGATTTCAAAGTAGACGAGCTTCTTTAAATTAGCTTGTGGCAGAACCGAAACCAAAAACCCAGGGCCAATTTCGATAAAGAGATTGTTGAATCGAAGTTCTGCAAAGGCATCTGCCTTCTGCTTCATCGTCGAATTCGGATTGGCGACTTTTGCAAGGTAGTGAGCAATCGACTGAAGGCTCGACTTGTACTTCTCTTCAACCTTGTTCACGTAAGGGTTATAGGAATTCATCGCACTGTCCGGTGCCGCAGAAGACTCCTGAGGGTCCGACGACGGCTCTGGAATCGTCTTCAAGTATTCCAACAAGGCTCCGTAGATGTTTCCTTCACCGGCCGCAGCGACACTTTTCAGCGACGATGGATGCAGAACCATCTTGTAATTAAATCGAGCATTTTCAAAGTCAGCTCCATCGACAAACGAGCCCCAATCGATGCCCTTGTGCACACTTTCCGGAACAGCTTGTCGGACGCCGTCTTTGATCATTTTCATTTCGGCAGCCGTTAGAACTTTGTCTCGGTAATCCCATTCGAACACGATGTCGCGCAGACTCCCATTCTCACGCGGATCATTGGGACGCTCGTCAAACCCACCGTTTACGTCGGAATCGAACAAAATCGATGCGCGCGACAAACTTGTCGCTTTAAACAAAGTACCCCACCAGCTGATGGCATTTGTTCGAACGAAAGTGTGAAGACGGTAATACTCTAACTTTTCATCGGCGTCGCTGGATGTGAGTACGTTCTCGAAATATTCAGTGTCTTTAGTGAACTTCATTATTACCGGAGCAAATCTGAACCCCGATCGATCGGCAACGTCGACATCGTTTTTCCCTTTGAAGCGACGATCAACGGTGCGAACTGAAGCGATACGGTATTTTTCGCTGGCATAAATTGTTTCAAAAGGCGTGATGTCAGAGATCAGTTTTGATGTGAGTTCACTGTTTGAGTTTCTTGGATCAAGAATCTTGACCGTTTCCAAAGTCGCAAGCTCTGTGAGCTTTGCCGCGATCCCATCGTACGCATCGCGAACTCGCGGATCTTTCATGTCCAGCATGTAGTTCACCATCATGAGATTGGACTTGAGCTTCCCATAAGAAATTTGAAAAACGTCGGTGAGGTTCAGCCATTTTTCGATACGGCGATCGACAACGCTAAGCCCGAACACTTTGTGGCCGCTTCCAAAGCCCGCGACGGCTGAGACACCGGTGTCGGTTTTTCGAAGAGCGATAATTTTTATTTCAAGCTTCTGATCTTCCGCCTTAACCAAGTGGATTTGAAATTGACCGCTTATGAGATAGTGAGTGGCAATAAAACCGCGAGTCGTGGCCGACAGAGGTAAAGACGCCGCGCTGACAATCAGGTTCAGGTACGCCGACACAGAGAAGAAGTCGCCAACCGCGAGATTCTTAATCGCGTTGTCCGCACTCAGAGGCAGACGCTCAAGAATTTGGCCGACGGACGTCGGAACGCTGTCGTAGCCAAATGGAACCGCGAGAATCGCTTTTGATTTACTCTTAAATGGACGGACGTAAAGTATTTCGGTTGAGTGTGACAGCGTAACGCCGAAGTACTGACTCGTTTTACCGAACAACTGGCCAACATTGACAGTGAGCGGAACCGTGGCGCGATCATATCGAAGATGAAACTCACCATCGTATGAAGGTTCGACATTGTAACGATAGTCGACCGCCGCACGCAGACCCTCGATGATTTCAATATCAAGAACGTTCGCTTTCCACTTGATATCGAGCGAAGCAAGGCGGTCCCATGCCTTATCGAAGAAGCCTTTTTTCGGTGCTGGAGGTGCCAAACTTTTAGCAACAGCACTGTCCGGGTGAGGCTGAGCGCCCACCGCCCCAGTCGCGGGATTCTGCGACCAGGCTGCCGGAATCCCGAGAGTCAAAGTGAGCAAAAAGACAAAACCAAGTCCATACTTTGAAACCGACTGCGCCACGAGTGACTCCCTAGAGCCAGGATAGTAGCCGAACGAGTCTTCACCACTATTGGTGGATCGCTCTATCCTTGGTTGTCGCTTCGGTACGCAATCCCTAGGCCATGTTTTCCAAAACAGGGGACACCACAATGACCTTTGGTGAACTTTAGCGACCTCGGGAGACTTTTCCCTCTAAAGAAAATTCTTGAGGCCGAAAATATTTTACTCGGGCTTTCGAAGCATTTTTTGAACTTCAGAGACGTGGATTTCTTCGTCATGAATCATCGTACGAGCGTACTCTTCAAGAAAGACCGACTTCCCCTCCACCAGACGCAAAAGTGCATGGTAGTTTTCAAGCTGCTCGGTTTCATGAACCAACGATTCACGCAGAATATCGCTGATCGAGTGCTTATGGGTTTCGAGGAGCTTGGCAATCTTAAGCGACGGATGACCATCCAGCGTAGTGATGTGCTCGCCGGCCGTGGCCGCGTGGGCCAACGATTCGGAAGCCTGCTCGCGGAGCCAGCTCACGATCGGTATGCGGTTATGTCCGAACACCATCAGCGAATAGTGAGTGTAGCGAACGACGCCCGCGAGCTCGCCTTCGAGAATGGCATTGAGCGCATCGACCACTGCTTTCAAATCCAATTTACCGTTTGTTTTTTTGTCGCTAGTCACCGCTGCTCCTCTGTTAGGTTTTTGGGTCAGATTTTTGGGTCAGGTTTTTTGCTAAAAATCGTTCTGGTTCAGGTCTTCTGAGGTCCAAACTCCGGCCGGCGTTACGTGGGCTACGACCTTTCCCTTCAATCGAACTCCATCAAAACAAGTGTTCTTCGAAAGGCTCGCGTGATCGCTGGCTCGAACCGTCCACGCCGTGTCGAGCTCTACCAAAATCGCTCGAAGCAGCGACCCCTTTTTTAAGTCACCAAAACTCTCATCGAGACCTAAAAACTTCGCCGGGGCTTTTGATAAAACCTGCACCGCTCGCGCTGGCGTCAATCGTCCCTTTGAAACCAAGTCGAGCACGACAGGCACCATGGTCTCAAGACCCAGTGTCCCGAACGAAGCCTCTGAAAAGGGTTTCGTTTTCGACGATATTTCGTGGGGCGCATGATCCGTCGCAACCCAATCAATAGATCCGTCGGAAAGGCCTTGGATCAAAGCTTCTCGGTCCTTCACCGACCGAATCGGCGGATTCATTTTAAAAGACGTATTTCCTTCGTCGATATCGTCACTCGAGAAATAAAGGTGATGAGGCGACACCTCGGCCGTCACTTTTAAACCGCGAAGCTTGGCCTCGTTGATCAATGGGATCGAATCCCCCGACGACGTGTGAAGCAAGTGATAGCGAGCTTTCGGAGTTTTCTCGAGGAGTTTAAGGTCTCTCGAAACCATGTCGGTTTCGTGATGAGCCCCGTAAGGCTTCAAACCTTGTTTTCTTGGAACTGGTCCGTCAGCCAGAGGGCCCTCGGCCCCCAAAGTTTCCGCATGTTGCAGAAACGGAATGCCAAGAGGTTCTAGTCGCATAAATATCTCAAGCTGGACGGCGTCGTCGGAAACACCCTTTCCATCATCCGTCACGGCGGCCGCTCCCGCCAAAACGAGATTTTCAAGTGGTACGACCTTCTCCCCGCGCTGACCTTCAGTTCCAGCGACGGAGTAGAGAACTTGAACTCCGAGTTTTCTTTCCGCCCCTTCGACCTGTGACTTCGCAAGCGCCAAAGCGTCGACAGAATCCAAAACGGGCTTCGTATTAGGCATTGTTAAAAGCGCCCCGACGCCGCCTTTTAATGCCGCCATGAGAGCTGTGTCGGGAGTTTCTTTTTCCCATTGTCCTGGAGTTCGCATGTGAACTTGTGTGTCGACGGCCGCAGGCATGAGGGCGACCCGCGACTTTCGCTGAATTCGAACGGCGGCGGGTCGAATGTCGACCAGTCGCCCTTCTCTTACAGAGACATCTTGATGTGAACGAACGCCTTCGCTCGTCCATACATCGATATCTTGAAAAGTAATGATGTCGCTACCGTGAGGAATCCGCGTCCAATTTTTCATTTCGCTCCTACACCCAGGTACCAAAGCGAAGGTGCAGTCGCAAGAAGAACGGGGAAAGTTTTTTAAGCTTCGTCGGCTACGAACTCTGCATAAGCGTCGCTATCGCGAGTCCAGCTATCGAGACCTGGAGCCACAAAGGATGATTCAAAAATTCGCCCTGGGCAGCAGCCGCTCGCCGCAAGATCTTGGTTCATCGAAACTTCGCAAGCTGATGTTTCATAGGCGACCGATGAATAAGTGATTCGGTAACCGACCAACGCGCCGTCGATCAAAATAGCTTCGACAGCATCCAGTTGGACCGCTTCTTCAGCGTAATAATCGCCTTCAAGAATTGTATCGCCCCAGATTTGCGCCTGATCGTCGGCAATCGCCGACAGACGCACGCGCACCGCCGATGGAATAACGTTCGTCTCCAAATCCAAAGGTCGAATCACAGCAACATCAGCGGCCATTGCACCTTGGATTTTTTCAATCCATTCGCTCCCCGCAGGGGCTTGTTGGCTCATTTGCGAGCTAGCTAGAGCCAGCGACAAAGGCATCAAACTAACGACCAGAGCAGCCAAAGAAAAAACTAACGAAAGAGCTGGTGAGAAGCCCTGGCGGTGTTTGTCGGTAGAGAGTGTCAGCTTGTTTGTGTTCTTCATGTGAATAGTTGTACGCGCCAGAGTTGTTATTCACCAATTCGTAAACGGATATGAATTATGCGCTAAACGAATGATGAGGCCGCTGACGCGCGGCGACTTAGTCGATGAGACCGATGGCTCGGGACCACTCTGGCGTGGGGTTTACAAGCTTCCTCGCCTTGAGATCAAACAGTCCAAAAACGAACCGAGCCTGACAACAGATTTCGCCCCGCTCATTTTTCATCGCCTGAACCATGACCATTGTTTTCTTCGGATTTTCGTCAGGCTCGACTTGCGAGACGATTTTTATTTTTTCACGCAAGCGAACTTCTTTCGTAAACCGTAAGTTCACTTCCAACACGACCGGTCCCAAACCATTTTTTACGATCTCTGCGACGCTGAAACCGCGATCGTGAATAATGTCCCACCGAGCCTGCTCAAAAAGCTCGAGATACTTTGCGTTGTTCACATGTCCGAAACTATCGATCAATGATTCACGAATGAGAATTTCAGACTCGAAGATACGCACTAACGGTTTCCTCCGCGACGCTCGGACGCTGGTCCAGTCGCTTCACTGACAGCCAGAGGTTCAATCGAGCCCAAGCGACCAAGCACTTCATTGCGTTCGCGCTCGCCGACACCGCGGCTCAAAAGAGCTTCCGAGAGCAACGACGCAAAGGCCACCGTGGTGACTTCATCCATTTTGTATCTCGTTCGAATCTTCACCCATTCACTATCTTCTGTCGTGCAAGGACCGTCCGCTATTTCACATATTTCATCGGCCAGAAGTTTGCGGCTCTTCGCTAGATCCTTTGGTTGGCTAGCGAGGTCTTTAAGTTTCACTGCCAAAACTGCGTCGGCCAATGAAAGCCTAATCCACTCATCCACTGTGCCAGTGATTGAGTCTCGTCCACCCATTCGTTCGAAAAGTTTTTTCTCATTGATGATTTTGGGTCGTTTCGCACTTCGACGACGGCGTTTGCGGCGGGCCTCGGCATCGTCAGCAAAAAGAGGAACAAGAAATGAGGCCAGAATCGCGATAATAAGACCGCGCGACCACCAGCTCTTTGGTTTAAAAAGATTTTTTCTAGAGTTTGAGACGTCTGCCATCCAAAGATGGTCCTGGATTATCGAGCCAAGGTCAAAATCATTGGGGCCCGACCAGGCCCCAATTCAGACTCCTGCCAAAACTATTGGTTGAGTGAGAATGCGATAGCGCGGATCTCGTCGTCAGTGATGCGACCGTTATAGATTCCCATATTGCCTGTGTTGTTCATGATTGCGTTCTTGATACCCGTAAACGAGGACCCACGCTTGGCTGAGTTTGTGAACGCATTGTGGCACGATGCACACGATTGTCCGTTCGATGTTTTCGTCGTGTCCGCATACAGAGCTTGACCATCGAAGGGGCGTACATAAAAGGCCGCGTTGACTCCAGCGATCTGATCGTAAATTCCGTTGTAGACGGCCGTAGCTCCGTTCACGTTCATCGTATTGGCAATCGAGCAATCATAGAAGGCTCCACGCGCCATCGACGCCGGCTGACTTGCGCATGGCGAACCCAGCGTTCGCATCTGGTGCGCTGTCGCATCGTCATTACAAACACGAAGCGTCTGCCCGACATAAACAACCACCGGTGACGTCGTTGAATTCCAAGCCGATGCACCTGTTCCGTTGGGAATTCGGAAGACGACTCGATTCGAGGAACTCGCACCGCACGCATCGACAATAAGCTCTGACGTCGTTCGTTCGGAAACAAGAACCGTCGTCGATCCATCATCCCATATCGCCGTCGACTGGATAGAAACTCGCCCGCTCGCCGTACATTGAACGAAACGAGTTTCAGGAGCCGATCCCGGACGCAACATGCAAGCGCCGGTGTTGTTGAGAAGCTGCCACTGTATCGCTGCTGAACTTACATTTTGCCCCGACGCCACAATCCGATATTCGATTCCACCTTGAAAGGATTGACCCTCGGGAACAACCAGTCCTGCCGAATTAAAAGTGGTGATGCGGAACTGCGTTCCACCAACACCTGAAGTTCCGGCGCTAGAAAGCAAACCAGATTGTGGATCATAGGTGAAACCACCGTCACAGTTTTGAAAGAGGAGGGTCATGACGAATGCGAGAGCTCCATAAAGAAGTCCCGAGCGACGCATAATGCTTGAGCGACTACCAGTCATTGAATACCCCCGACCATCGACAAACTAAAAACGTCTGACAGTCTCTTTATCGGGGCATATCTCGGGTGGGTAAACATCACGAGCGAATAGAATTAGGAATTTACGTTCTAATTTGAGACATCTCGTTCAAAGTTAAAATAGACGCCCGCAGGGCCTGGAAACTGCGGGACATTGTCGAGGTTCACGACAAATTTTTTGGCTTCCCCCGTCGAAGGTTTCGACAGCAAGTGCGTTCAAAGCACCAGACTGTCGAACTTTTGGAATTCTTCAAAAACTAGCGAATGGACTTCGACGACAAAGGCTCGCGTGCCAACACCGCCGGGCGTCCGGACTCGCGAACGCGCTCGATGAGGCGAAGCTCTGATTCCAAAGGTCTCGCCAGCGAGACCACATCCACCCAAGGATTTACAGACAGCGCTTTGGCGGAATCATTGATGGCCGATGCTACGTGCTTCAAGGTAGCTCCAAGCCAAGATGCTGCTTTGGCACTTCGCCCTTCCGTCTCAGAACCTTCCGTCAGCTGCTCGATGAATTTTGAAAACTGATCGATCTTTCGTGGATACATATCGATTTCGTACCCATCGCCCAACCCCGCGAGTTCTGCTGCTTTCGCCAAAGCTCGATCAAGGCCGCCAAGTTCATCGACCAACCCAAGCTCCAGCGCGCGGGATCCCGACCAAACTCTTCCTTCGGCCAAAGCTTCGACGTCTTCGATTTTCTCGAAACGACGGCTTTGCGCGACGACATCCACAAATCTTTTGTAGGTTCGTTCAACGCTTGTCTGAATCGTTGCGCTTTCTTTTTCATCCAAAGGTCGCGTGAAGGATCCATAGTCTGAGTGATCGTGAGTCGCAACGCGGTCAAAGACGACACCCATTTTATTTTTGAAAAGATCCTGAGCATTGAACATAAGTCCGAAAACACCGATCGAACCTGTGATGGTAGTCGACTCGGCCAAAATGTGGCGCGCACCGACGGCCATGTAGTATCCACCCGAAGCAGCAACATCACCCATCGACGCAACAACCGGTCTCTTTTCGTCCATCACCGTCAGCTCGCGCCAAAGGATATCGCTCGCCAAGGCATCACCACCGGGACTGTTGATCCGAACAACAACAGCTGCAACATCGGGATCGTCAGCGATCTCATAGAGGGCCTGCATATAGGTGTCGTCGCCAATTTGACCACGACCGCCTTCGCCTTTAACGATTTCACCTTCTGCGATCAAAAGCGCAATTCGCCTTTTTTCGCCAGACTTTTTCTTCGACTCACCTGCCATCTGGGAAATCGAAACGTACTTCGTATCGCCCTCGGCCGGCCATCCAGCGGTCTTCCGCATCAGCACATCAAATTCGTCGGTGAACATGACGTCCGTAATAAGTCCTGCCTTCTTCGCCTCAGAGACCGAAGAAACAGAGAGTGCAGACATCCACTGATCAAGCTGTTCGGTTTTTAACCCCGCACGCTCTGAAATTCCTTTTCGCGCCTCGCCCCAAATGTCCTGCAGAAGAACCGAGGTCTGCTCGCGATTTTCAGGGCTCATTTTTTCAAGGAGAAACGGTTCCACCGCAGCTTTAAACTTTCCAACTCGAAAAATGACGGGCTTCACTTCTAGCTTGGCAAATAGTCCTTTCAAGAAGGGATTTTCCGAGGCGATCCCGTCAAGCTCCACATCACCGTAGGGTTGCATATATGTTTTCTCGGCGGAACTGGCCAAGTAAAATCCCATTTCATTGAGCCGATCCGCATAGGCAAAAACAAACTTCTTAGACTCCTTGAATGCCAAAATCTCACGGCGCAAAGCTGTAGCAGAAGACCAACCGATCGAAGGACTTCGAATATCTAAAACAACACCCGTGATCCGCGCATCGTCACGCGCGTTTCGAATCGCTTTGATCATTTTCTGAAGACGCGTCTTCGGAAGGCCGTCGTCAAAAATCCAATCCATGGTCGGAGCACTGTCGACGATTTCTCCGTCCAGCAAAATATGAAGTACAGAATTTGGTTCAACCGGTGGCCGCGTGGACCAGCTCATTTTTCCTAAAAGGAGTCCAATCAAGAGGGGAACGACAAAAATCGCTATGAGGACGCCAGCGACGATTCCGAAAAAAGACGAGAACATGCTTTTAAAAAACGTTTTCAAAGTTCACCCCTGGCAAAAGCCGCGCGAGACTTACGAAGATCTTAATTCACCAAGATCAAAAGAGTCACCATCGCGCGCAAACTGCCACTCGATTTCAGGAAGATGTCGACCGGTCTGCTTGGATTTGGCCCGGTACGCGTCGAGAAAATCGCGGGTCTGACGTTCAGCATCTGCGATTTTTCGATCACCAGCTCCCGGATCATGGTGCGCGAAGAGGATTCTTTCGACACCTTCCCTCAGCCCGATCTCAAGACCCAACGGCGCTGCGGAGTGTCCCCAATTCATGTGCGTTAGGAATTCACCTAATGTGTACTGGGCGTCAAAAAAACAAAGACTGGCTTTCTGGTAGAGCTTTAGATCCTCGCCAAGCTCCTCACGGGAAACGCGCGTCGTTTCGCTGTCGACGCAATGAGCATAACTCTTTCGGCCCGCTGTTGTTTCTGCCTCGATGCGGTAACCCCAGCATGGATCTGGATGATCAAGCTGGTACGGAGTGATTTCAAATGCACCAAGTTTCATCGCTCTTCGTGGCTGCAAAGTGTGAAACGAGACCGCGGCTCCTAAACTCTCAAAGGACACCGGAAAAAACGGTCGTTCGAACAGGCGCCGCACGCAGAGTTCAAGTTCGGGCTGAACGGCGTAAAGGCGAATGACATTTCCAGCTACAAAAATCGGTGCGAAAAAAGGAAGCCCAATGAGATGGTCCCAGTGAAAGTGCGTAAAAAACAAATGCACTTCCCCCTGTCCCTGTCCACAGGGTCCCTTCATCAACTTTTCTCCCAAATGCCGCAGACCCGAGCCCGCGTCGATGATGATTCGCGAGGCGCCACCTTCGATTTCCGCGCAGGAAGTTTCGCCGCCGTAGCCACCCGACATCCAGGGTGGCAAGGATTCGACAAAAGCATCGACGCGCTCGACCGAGCTTTTGGAAGTCTCAAAGGTTTTTTCAGAGGGTGTTTCAGAGGGTGTTTGAGATTTCTCAATTTCAGAATCATAGCGCAAAAGAACATCGCGAAGATGGGTACGAAGCGCTTCCGGAGATTTCGGCGCTGGCAGTGATCCGCGCACGCCCCAAAATTTGATATTGAAATTTGCCATTGCGATTTAGAGCTTAACAGCCCAGTGAAAGCGCAACTAGTCGATTGGAAGAAACTCGATCTTTTTCACCTCAAGCTCGTCCTCGCCTTTGGGCGTGTGCAGAAGCACTGTATCCCCAACTCGAGCCTGAAGTAGAGACTTTCCAATGGGCGAAATCCAACTGATTTTACCCTCCTTAGCGTCGGTCTCGTCGATGCCGACAATCTTAAAAATGCGAAGCGCACCGTTTTCATCCTCCACCGTCACTGTGGCACCAAAAAGAACCCGATCCCCTTTTTGAAGTTCGGGCTGCACCACAACGGCTCGGTCCAGCCGCTTTTGGAGAAATCTCAGTTTACGATCGATCTCGCGAAGACGTTTCTTCCCGTACGTGTAGTCGGCATTTTCAGAACGATCACCGTTGCTGGCCGCCCATGCTACGACCTCCACGACTTTGGGCCGCTCGACGTTCATAAGCTCGTGCACCTCGGCCTTTAAACGATCAAAACCCTTTTGAGTGATGTAGTTCTTCCCGCCGGTCAAAGCCGAAAACTTTGCGGCCTCTTCCGAATCGAGATCATCCATCGCTTCTTCATCGACCATAGCCTCTTGCATCGCTTTTGAGCCGACCAGTGCATCGTCAAAAGCGGACTCATCGGCGCCATCATCTTGAGATTCGTCTTTCATGAAGGCCTTGCTCATCGCTTCTCGCCAGTGCCTAATGTGAAAATCATGATTCTATCCTCCTCCGGCGGTCTCATCTACCACGCTCGCGCAGCTCTGGGCAATAAAGCGTGGCGCAGCACTCGCGAGTCGGTCTCAGAGGTTGTAAAAAAATGGATCGAAACGGCGACGACAGACGAACTTATCATCTTTGGGCCGAGCGCAGCGTACCTACTTGATTCAGATTCATTCTCTAAACTTTTGAATCCACGAAGCCTCATTGTCGTCGAGCCCGACCGAGTCGCCAAAATTATTTTTAGTTATCGTTTTCGAAATCATCACTTAGATTGGCACGCACGAACGGACCTCTTGCCTTTTCAAAGTCGCGATGAAGCTGCGTTTTCTAATTTTATCGAAGCACATCCCAAGGCCGCCATTCTTTTTCACGGTATTTTAGGACAAATCGAACTTCACGAAAAACATGCGACCCGTGGGCGCGCCAAAGCGCGAAGTCTTCTTCTTAAAGCTCTCGAGCATCGCAAATGGATGAGCGTGCACGACGTCGCATCCGCCGAACTCGCCTCGGCCCTCGACACCGACTTCAAACTTCGCCCAAAAACCACCGCCGACACAATCGTCAGCGCGGATCTGCTTGAATCGACGCTTCAGCAAGTGTCACAAGATCTTCTAGAGTGTCACCACACCACCGTCACAACCTGGATCGACCACGACACGCAGTGGATCGGCCCCCCCGAACTTCTCATCTCCTGGCGCCTTCACCCCCGCCGCCTTCATTTGCTCGGCGTGACTAAATCCTTCGATTGAACAATCTATCTGCTGCGACAGAACCTAAGCCATGACGAAGCAGGAACCAGCAGCAGTTACGTTCTGTTTTGAGTGATCTGTATCAATTTTCTATCGGAAAGGGCTCTGGCGGACACGGCTGTTCTTCCGCAGAGAAGGCCCCAAAACATTGATTTAGCTCGTTTTTCACAGCAATAAATTGAAGCGAACGCCCGTTAGCTTCAAAAGAGCCTAGGCGCGGGAATTTGTACTTAAGCGGTCCCGCTTTTTTTTGCTCCCTGTAGTTTCCAATACCGACGATGTAGATCTCAGAACCATTTTTTAAGATTCTCTCAATTTTCCTAATCCGCGAATCACAGCTTTCCTTATCAAGTGTATTGGTCTGCACCAATGTGAAGCTCGTTTTCTCTCGATCAAGAACGTGCATCATAAAGCCGTAGACGATCCCCCGATCGTCAGTCTCCACCCTTTCGCACTCAACAATCACCCGGTCGGGCGTAACCAAAAACTCAACGGCAGAATTTTTCCGATTCAGAACTCTGAAGGAAGATGTCGCGCATCCCGTAGCCAATATACAAATGAGAACCAACGCCGACCTACGACCTGTTTTTAAGAAGTCCATAATAGTACCTATAGCTCCTCAAGGCGTTACCCTTGTACTGAGTTTTACTTTTTAGAAGTCCCTTATATTCAAGAATAGTTTCTTCATGAGTTGGCTGGCGACCGAGCTTTGCAGCAGCTCGAACGGACTTGTATACGAGCCAGCGAAGACCCATTGGAATAGCTATATTCGGATCCTTCAGGTCCTTTTGCCGGATATTACTGAATATGAATTCCTTTGCTTCGCCCTTTGGATCTTGCGAAATCTCCCAGGTTTGTTTGGTAATTTGGGCTATTCCAAATGCGATCTTATTTTCGGGAGTATCGAGCCGAAATCCAGATTCACTCGCGAGAAGCGCCTTAAATACATCTGGATCAAGAGGAGGTGCGGCTTTAAGCTTTTTATTAAAATAGTCCGTCCATACCGCAATGAGCTCATCGTACTTATCTGCGTTTTTATGTTCTGGAATTTTTCCAGCCGTGGGATAAGGAATATTCTTTCTTCCGTGGTTCTGAAAGATTTCGTCCATTTCTTCACGCTTCAAGTACGTTCCTGGCAAGCGTCGAAGATGTTGATCTCGTAGGGTTAAGCCCGACGGGTTTCTCGGGCTAATTGGAACATTCATCGGATGTTCGCGAACAGTCGTCGTCTTTTTACCTGTTTTCTTTTTGGCCACTTCTACTTCCCGATTAGCAATTCAGCAGTTCCGCTATGATTGTTATTTGACATGACTTCGGGACATAAACCCACATTATTTGAAAGGCGCGGACCAAAGATCTTGATCGATTCGCGCTGGTTGCAGTTTCGACACGCAAGCCGAAGATTTCCAAATGTGGTCTTCCCTCCAATGGCGAACGGAATTCGGTGATCATACTCAAGCGCAAACCTCGATCCACAGATCTCGCACTTACCTCCAGCACGATTCCAAACATTTCTTTTCAGCGCAGCGCCCGGACACCGAGTCCTTTCCGCCTTGGCGATCTTCATCAGCGCCACGTTTTCGGCTGGCGCGACCGTAGAATTTGGCAACGCCGCGCCGACCGCCGGCACAGCACCATCTTTTTCTGGCTTCTCAACCAAGTCCGGCGACGAACCACACTCAACTCGCATAGGATCGCACGCTGCGCGGCGCTTTTTGATTTCCACGGTCTGTCGATATGCGCCGCGCTTTTGGCCGACGCTGGAATTTTCGCCTCGGCCGGACTTTCGGTTTTTGATGGTTGAGACTGCTTCATTCAGCGCCGCACTCACGATTTCGCTGAACGACGCATTCGGTAACTTATGCGCGAGCAAACCTCGAAGCTCACCAACAAGTGCGAGATCTTCATCCGTTAAAATCAGGCGCACTTCATTGGATTGACCCGCGAGTGGTTTTACAAGATCGGGTCGTTTCAATTTATCTGGCCCGCAAGATTGTAAAACGAGGCTCCGCTCGGCCTCGCGAGATGTTTGAGTCATCATGCAGGTCAGAATTTCGACTTTTGCTGCCGTTGTAAGCGTGGCCTTCGTAGGAGCCACGTCCGTAGCGAAAAATGAAATTGTTTCTTCTGCCACCGTCGGCGCGCGAGCAGCCCTCGCTTCATTCCGAAAATAATTTTGGGCGAGCACGATTTTGGTTAAATCCAGTGTCCCGCTCTCGATCGCAGGCGCGATTTCGGGAAGCTCGTTCATGAGCCGTAAAGCGCTGATTCGCCTCCATGCCGACTTCGAATCATAGCCAAGGTGGCCAACGGCGTAAGCCGCGAGACTTTCAAATCTCGGACTAAATGATTTCCGAATGTCGACTTCGGCTAAGTGTTCAAGGACGACGACCAAAGCTCGGCGTTCATTCTTCGCCGCCGCGAGGGTTGCAGAATCAAGTTCCACATCAGAAAGATTTTTTAATTTCGTCATAAGTGATCTCCTGTTGAATTCGAAGATCGACGTAACATCGGTTTTCAGAGCGAAAATTTCGTCTCAAAATGCTCGCGGTGAAGTTAGAAATTTTGATTCGCGGCCGGACCGGCGCCTGAAGAATCAACGCCTCTATCGGCCGATGGGAGCGCATCAAGAGGCTCCAATTGCAATTTCTCGTTCATCTTTGATCGCAAAGAAAGTTCGCCAAAAAATGTGGCAAGAGAAATTTTGAAAGAACAATGACTTTGCAATTCGGCGTCCGCCGCGCGGACAAAAGAATAGCTCGCGCCCTACAAAACACCGAGTTCCGCAGAGCATCGGTGCGCACAATCAGGTTCCGCCGCGCAGCGGGAGCGACAGATAACATCGAGCAATCTCGCCCTCTCCCGTGCAATTCCGGTCGGCCGCGCATTAATGCCAAACGACGACGTTTGTCGGCCCTGAATAAACTTTGTACGCTTCCCTGGTCTCGTCAAAAGTCGGCAAATTCCCGAAGTTTCAACGACTTACCGAAAACCCCGACCTCACCTTAAACCGGTATCAAGGTTGCTCTACTGTGAAGCACCCCCTTTGAGCGGTCTGGCACCCCCCTTAAGCCAGGCCGCTTTTTTTATCCCCCGCCCCCAAGTTTCGACTTTCGCCCATGGCGGCCTCAGCGGATCAGGCGAATACTAAAGATATGCGCAATCGCTCCTTCCTTCGCAGTTTAACCGCCGGAATCACCACGGCTTTGATAAGCACTGTTGTAACCAGCGCCGCCCACGGAGCACTAAAAACTATCGTCATTGATCCAGGCCACGGTGGTCACGACACCGGCGCAAGCCAAGAGTCCATCCGCGAAAGTCATCTCGCCCTTTCGATCTCGACACGCTTACAGAAAAAACTCGAGTCGCAAGGCCACAGAGTCCTTTTGACCCGAGACAAAGATGAGTGGATCTCGCTCGAGAGTCGCGCGGCGTTCGCCAACACCTCAGGAGCCGATCTCTTTATTAGCATTCACTTAAATTCTTCGACGGACTCAAGAGCCCACGGAAAAGAATTTTATTTTCAAAACCAATTGCCGGTCGACGAAGAAGCTCTCTATTTAGCAAACCGCGAGAATCACTCTCACGACGAGAATGAAAAACAGACACCAGGAGCCGACCGCATCGAAAAAGCGCGACTTCGTGAAGCTGAGATTGCGCGCCTTCCTCCCGTCGACATCGAAAACAGATCCGTGCGCGCGGATGTCAAAAATATTCTTGAGGATTTGGATCGAAGTTCTCGCGTTCGCGAATCGAGTGAGCTTGCAAAAGCGCTCTTTAACTCATGGCAAAGTTCTTCGGCGTCCACGTCACTACAAAAAAGTCGTGCGGCCCTTCGCGGAATTCGCCAAGCCCCGTTTTTTTTAGTGTCCAATGTCGCCATGCCGTCGGTCCTTGTCGAGGTCGGATTCTTGACCCACAAGACCGAAGGAAAAAAGCTACAAGATGAGAGCTACCAAAACGAGCTTGCAGGCTCTCTTGCGACCGGAATTCAGCGCTATTTCAATCGTCAGCCGTGACAGATCCTCGCCGCGACAGTAGGTTTCGGGCATGTCATCCAATATTCGTCTCGGAACTACTCGTCTCGACAATCGCAAGTTCGATCAATTGCGCGATGTAAAAATCACGCCCGGCTTTACTCAACACGCCGAAGGTTCAGCCCTCATTGAGATGGGGCAAACGCGAGTCATTTGCACGGCATCGGTCGAACCGACCGTGCCGAAGTGGCTTCAGGGCGGCGGAAAAGGTTGGGTCACGGCCGAGTACGGAATGCTTCCGCGATCCACTCACACACGAATCACGCGCGAGAAAGCTAATAACTCAGGCCGAAGCCAGGAAATTTCGCGACTGATCGCCAGAAGCCTCCGAGCAGCCATCGATCTAAAAGCGCTTGGCGAACGCTCGATCACAGTCGACTGCGATGTTCTTCAAGCCGATGGCGGCACACGAACGGCCGCAATCACTGGCGGATTTGTGGCGCTCACGTTGGCGATTGCAAAACTAAAAACGGCAGGCCTTGTTCCCGCATCGACCCAACCGATACTCCACTACGTCGCAGCGATCAGCGTTGGTCTAAAAGACGGCCAGCCACTTCTTGATCTCAACTACGACGAAGATTCAAGTATTGGCACCGACATGAATGTCGTAATGACGGCCGATGGAAAATTCGTCGAGCTTCAAGGAACCGCCGAGACAGTCGCGTTCTCGCGAAATGAACTGAACGATGTTTTGAACGTAGCGTCCAGCGGATGCCGCGCACTGTTTGAAGCTCAAGCGAATATTCTAAAAGACTACGCGCCGCTGAAGCTGGGATTTTAAGATGGAACTCTGGATCGCAACCACGAACCGCGGAAAAGTTCTCGAATTTGAAATGATTCTCGAGCCGCTCCTCAAAAAAGGTTTGAAGCTTAAAACTTTAGCCGATCTTGAGACCTATTATCCGCCGGCCGAAAATGGTGCGACTTTTCTGGACAATGCTCGCATTAAAGCAAAGTCGCTCAAAGCAATGAAGCCCGGAACCTGGATCGCTGCCGAAGATTCGGGGCTCGCTGTCGAGGGACTTAATGGACTTCCAGGAGTTCACTCGGCTCGCTACGCAGGTCCCAAAGCAACGGACTTCGAGAACCGCGCTAAACTTCTAAAAATCATGGGCCTTAAGCAGCTGGCCAATCGCAAGGCCGAGTTCATTTGCCAAATGGTGGTCTTCGACCCCGAGGGTCACGAGCACTTATTTGACGGAAAACTTGCCGGCACAATCTTAAAGGCAGAGGCCGGTAAGGCCGGCTTTGGCTATGACAGCGTTTTTGCGCCCCAGATTCCGCCCGACGTCGAATCAGGCAGCGCGCCCGTCTCAACAGGCGGGACGCCGGCCGAGCGTCCCAAAACGCTGGCGGAGCTTGGTTTAGCGTTCAAAAACAAGGTGTCGCATCGCGCACGCGCCGTCGAACAGCTCGCCGTCCTCATCGAGAGCCGAATTCTCTAGAGCGAGCTCTCGAAGTTAAGACTCCACCAAATGTGGCCGCGCCCTAGACATTGCCACAGGCCTTCGCTACAACGAAAAGCAATGCCGGGTCTTAAGATTTTCTCAGGTACATCCAATCGCCCCTTCGCGGAAAAAGTCGCGGCTTCGGCCGGAGTTCAGCTGGGGTACTGCGAAATGAAACGCTTCGCCGATGGCGAAGTTCAAATCGAAATTCACGAATCCGTTCGCGGCGAAAGTGTGTTCGTCGTTCAAAGCACATGCCCACCCGTGAACGAATCTTACATGGAATTATTTTTGATTCTAGATGCTCTGAAACGAGCGTCGGCTCGTCAAATCACAGCCGTTCTTCCCTACTACGGCTACGCAAGACAAGATCGTAAAGTTGCACCACGCGCGCCGATCTCTGCAAAGTGTATGGCCGATCTTTTGACCGCGGCCGGCGCCACACGCGTCGTCTGTGTCGATCTTCACGCGGCGCAAATTCAAGGCTTCTTTAATGTTCCAGTGGATCACTTGTTTGCGATCCCGACTCTCGCCCGAGCTTTTCGTGAGCAGCACGGCGTCGGTTCAGAATACGTCGCCGTTTCTCCGGACGCTGGGGGCGTTGAACGAACCCGTGCGTTTGCGAAGCGTATTGAAGCTTCGCTTGCGATCATCGACAAACGCCGAACCGGTCCCAATGAAGCAAAAGCTCTGCACCTCATTGGCGAAGTAAAAGATAAAACTGCAATCATCGTCGACGACATGATCGACACGGCGGGCACTCTCACTCAGGCCGTCGACACTTTGATTAAAAATGGCGCTCGTCACGTGTACGCGGTCGCAAGCCACGCGGTTCTATCGGGCCCAGCAATCTCTCGCTTGAGCGAATGTGCCATTGAAAAAGTCATCGTGACAGATTCAATTCCTCTCTCTGAAAAAGCCCTCGCCTGCGGAAAAATCGAGATCATCTCGGTTGCTCCCGTTGTTGCCGAAGCCATTCAGCGCATCTATGGCAACGCCTCGGTCAGCTCGCTCTTCGATTAAGGCCGCATAGAATCGGTCCGTGGCCCCGTGGCGTATTCAGCGGCCAATTCGCAACTATTTGATTTTACACGGCAATTTACTTCAAGCCGAAACCATCCAGCTTCGTCGGCCCTAAGCGCCCCAACCCACCGTTCCCTTGCCTTTTCAATTCTCCTATGGGAATCCTTGTCCCTCATAAAACTCACGGCATCGGTTCACGCGAAAAACCGATGACCCTGCAACGGATCAGGCGGATAGAGCGATCTCGCGGTTTTCATCAAAAAGCTTCGGCCTTTGACTGAAAATCATGATCACTGGGAAACGCCCCCGAAAGGAATTGGACCATGGCTTCAGGCAGCAAGATCGATCTCACCGTTACCACTCGAGAAACTGGAAAACATGCTTCGCGCTCGAGCCGCGTTGGCGGAATGATTCCCGGAGTCATCTACGGTCCAAAGACAAAACCACTCAATGTTTTGACCGACGAAAAAACGCTCACAAAGTACATGGGTCGCAAATTCGAAGCGACCATTTTCAATTTGAAATCTGAGACTTCCGATCTTAACGGCGTGTCGGTTCTTCTTCGCGACGTTCAAGTTCACCCGCTTTCGCGTCGTCCTGTTCACATCGACTTCTACGCTCTCGATATGAACGCGAACATCACAGTTAGCATCGGACTCCGTTTCGACGGAAAACCGATCGGTCTTTCGGAAGGTGGCGTTCTTGAGCTCATCGTTCGTGAAATCGAGATCGAGTGCCGACCGAACGAAATCCCAGACGAAATCGTTGTCGATGTTTCTGGAATGAACGTTGGCGATGCGATTCACGTGTCCGACGTAAAAGTTCCGGGCAGCATGAAGATTAAATCTCTTCCAACTTTGACTCTCGCGACGGTCGCAGTTCCTCGCGAAGAGGCAGTTGCAGCGGTTGCGGAAGCAGCTCCGGCAGCAGCGGCGGCAGCTCCTGCGGCTGGCGGAAAAGCAGCTCCGGCAGCGGCGGCGGCTCCTGCGGCAGCAAAGAAAGACGACAAGAAGAAGTAATTCTTCTCAAGCGTCCTGAAAGCATCTTGAGATTTAAAAATCCGCGGAGGACGTATCCCCGCGGATTTTTTCTTGTAGGTAAAAGATTAGGGAAAAGCTCAAAGGATTTTGGATATGTTTCTGATCGTTGGCCTCGGGAATCCCGGCTCAAAGTACCAGCTAAACCGACACAATATCGGCTTCATGGCTCTTGACCGCTACTTCGAATCGGCCGGAGCAAAACCGGTGTGGAAAGAGGACCGCAAAGCCCTTTCGTGCAAAGCCAAAATCAATAACCACGATGTCGTCTTCATTAAACCTCAGACCTATATGAATTTGAGCGGCGAATCGGTTCGTTCGTTCATGGATTTCTACAAAATCGATCTGGATCACATCCTCGTTCTTCACGACGAACTCGACATCGGGTTTGGCGCGATCAAAATCCAGCGCAATCGGGGCCCTGGGGGCCACAACGGTTTAAAATCGATCAACGAGCATCTGGGTAGCCAAGACTACACACGTATCAAGCTTGGTGTTGGCAAGCCTCCCGATGGTCGTTGGGACATCGCTAACTGGGTTCTGTCCAATTTCTTCGACACCGAAACCGATCGACTTCCCGAATTTCTCGACACCGTCGGCGACGCCATCGAGAGTTTTGTGATAGACGGATACCAGAAGACGGCGACCGGCTTCACGCGGCCTTCGTTCGTCGAAGCCGAGGCCGCAGCGGTGGCTTTGGCCGCTAAAAATGAATTGAAAAAGAATAAACCTGAGAAGAAGGACCCCACCACATGAGCTTGCAAGTCGGAATTGTCGGACTTCCCAACGTCGGAAAATCGACTCTCTTCAATGCACTGACTTCCGCGAAAGCCGAAGCTGCAAACTACCCCTTCTGTACGATCGATCCCAACGTCGGCGTTGTGACGGTGCCCGATGAGCGTCTTCGAAAGATCAGTGAACTTATCAAACCAAAATCTTTAATTCCAACAACGATGGAATTTGTGGATATCGCAGGTCTTGTCGCCGGAGCTTCAAAAGGTGAAGGTCTTGGTAACCAATTCTTGGGTCACATCCGATCGACCGACGCGATAACGCACGTCGTTCGCTGCTTTGACGATCCAAATATCATTCACGTTTCGGGGAGCGTCGATCCATTGCGTGATATCGGCGTCATCAACACGGAACTTATGCTTGCGGACCTTGATTCGGTCGATAAGCGCATTCAAAAAATCGAGAAGCTCGCGAAATCGGGCGCCGATAAAAATGCGAAGCGCGACTACGATGCTTTGAAACGTGTGTCTGAGGCTTTGAACAACGGCCGCGCGGCTCGCACTGTGGAACTCAACGAATTCGAAAAGCCCGTGGTGAACGATCTTCATCTGTTGTCGATGAAGCCCGTTCTTTATGCGTGCAACGTGAACGAGACTGATATGGCCGCCGGCGGAAATGATTGGTCGCGCTCTGTCGAAGAATTCGCAAAGTCCGAAAACAATAACGCGATTCTGATTTGCTCGTCGATGGAAGCCGAAATCGCTCTTCTCCCGCCCGAAGAGCGCGCCGAATTTTTGGCATCGATGAATGCGACCGAGCCTGGTCTTAACCGCTTGATCTTTGAAGCTTACAAACTTTTGGGCCTCTACACGTACTTCACCGCCGGCGAAAAAGAAGTTCGCGCGTGGACGATCCGAAAAGGCACGAAAGCTCCCGGAGCTGCGGGCGTGATTCACACCGACTTCGAAAAAGGCTTCATCCGCGCCGAGACTTACAACTGCGAAGATCTTTTCGCTTTCAAAACGGAAGCAGCTGTTAAAGAGGCTGGCAAATATCGTCTTGAGGGTAAGGACTATGACGTAAAAGACGGTGATGTTTTGTTCTTCCGCTTCAATGTCTAGGGTCCGCCTTTGGCGGAACGTTTAAAAACGCTTTAAACAGACGCCCGTGGTCTCGCGGCGTCTTCCCATTTCCCGCGACACGGACATCGTGCCCTCTGCCGCATCGGCTCGGGCCATCCAGGCCCTCGGATCGCGCTTACGCGACCTTTCCGATTCGGAGGTCGCGGGAAATGCGAAGACGCCGCGATCCTCAGTTGATCGTTTCCAGCGTTTCAATGTTTCCGGTCGAGGCGGTTGCTGACTGCTTTTCGACAAACGACGCTGAATACACTCGCGTCAGTTTGAATCACCGATGATCTCGTAAATGGTCAAAGACCCATATCCGAAATTAAATAAACTCGTTTGGTGGCGAATGATTTTTGGAAAATCTCGGTTCGGATGTAGATGTGCCATTTGCCTGGTCCAAGGCCAGAGGATCCCATCGCCGTCGACGATGATTCCACCACGTCGCGCCAATGCCTCAGTTACCTCCGCCGCCGATGAATGATCGTTAAAAATAAAATCAGTTCCGTAAGTGTTCATCGCGCCTTTGGCTAGAATTGCGTCCGGTGGCGACCGAACCAACATATCAGTCCACCACGGCCTAGGGGCCTCCCTATTGTCCGCCGGTATTGCGCTATCGATGTGTATATACTGACGAACCGTTGAGCCAGGGCCCGTATCAAATTCGATGAGTCCGTGACTTACAACGCGATGTTCAGTTTCAAACGTGCGGTTATACATGTCCCCTGGCGCTCGGAGCACATCCTGAGCGGGTTCGTTGAAGGCTAGCACTTTTTTTAGTCTGAAATTCGGCAGCTCAGATTTCAATCGCCCAATGATCGACGGGGCGAGTGACCCAGCATCATCGACTTCCCCCCAAACAGTCCACGCATAGCTCCTATCTAAGGGCCTCTTTAACTCCAGGGGTTTTAACGGGTTAAGAGAAAATGGGTGCTGATCAATTGCAATGACCTGTATTGCGTTTTTGAAGACATGGTAGGGAGACGTGGAATCATAGCCAGATGCCATGTAGACGACGGTCCGTACCCCCGCACTTTTCGGAACATTTTCTAACAATGCCCGAACTTGCAACGCCTTCTCAATCCGGCGTTTGTCGTCCGATTCAAAAGATCTGACACGAGGTAAATCAGTCGTTTGGAATTCTAACTTCTCACTGACGATAGCCGCGTCAACTCCGCCAGCTGAAACTCGCGAGATCAGAGCGTCGACGATTCCTTCGCTAGAAAAGATTGCGCTACAACTATTTCGACCGGGGCTCGCCTCGACGTACGGGCCCGCGGCGCAAATAAATATCAGCGCCGTTGAAGTGCAGACCAATATATTAGCTATGGTGAAATAGCGTTTCAGTCGTGAAATAAATCGACGCCGGACGAGCACGAACTGTGGCATGTGCAAAGTGACGGTCATTCGAGAGACCGGTGCATTCTTTGTTCCAAACCCAACGATCCGTCACCGCGTCGCGGTCGCAATTGTCTCTGCAAATAATACCCCGACCCTACTTTTGCCAGCCGCGACGGCTCTAGGAGGGATCAGACACACGCTTGGGTTTTTTAAGTAAAACTCCAAGGATATATCCAGGAGTCAGCGGTAGGAAAAAATAGATAAATAAACCGGGAGCAGCGTAGAGCAGAGAGAAAGGCAATAGCTCAATATCCTTAGGTTCAGACCAGCTCCCAAATACCATTAGGTAGCCAACAACAACCGCAAGACCGGCTCCGAACATCATCAGAATATCGGTGACCAAGGCTCTTTTCCCGAAGAAGCCCATGGATGCAGCTAAAATAAATGAGATGCTGGCTCCAAGTAGGAGTGACGTTGTGTCATTCATTAATTCTCACCGTTAAGACAGTCTCTAAAGTCTTTCCAGAAAAGAAATGAAACGTGACCACGCTGCATTTTTGGCCTGGAACATCGTGTTCTATTCAAGAATTTAAAGACGGCGAACTACGTTTCTTTTTCCACAATCCGGGAACGGCAACGTAAATTGATGCGACTAACATGAATATCCCTACAACAAATAAACCAGCCCGACTCAACACCGATTGATAAACCGGATTGCCGAAATCATCTGTAAGCGGGATGAATGCAAAGAAAACCAAGGCAGCACCAGCAGTGAAAGGAAGTGCACACAAAATTCGAATGTACGGCCAAGCAGTTGATTTGCGCATTAATAAAGAATATGGCGCGAATGAAAAGCAGGTCAACAAACGAATAAAGCATGGCAGTGCCGCAGCCGCGATCGCCTCTGTCAACCGACACAGAAAATGTTCGAATTTGTGGTCCCGGACGGCTTTTGGGGCTCAGATCACTCAATTAGATGCAGCTTATTCACACCCGGCGAAAGGGCCGCATCTTTTCTTTTCCCAAAATGGTTTCGGCCGCCGCCAAATTGTGTGTTCGACAAAGGACTCGAAGATTGCGTGGATCGTTCGTTCCGCCAAGAGAAACGGGAACGATGTGATCGATCTGAAGCAAACTTCGGCTTTCGCACCGATGACCTGTTCTTGGGTCGATGAATTCACATTTGGCGCGAGCCTTGCGGAATAAGGCGTTTCTTAGCGCCGGCTCTATGGGCTTTCGTGGACGAGAGTCCTTCTGCGCCGCAGCTTCCGGCGCCGGAGTGATTGCGCTTTCGTCAGTGGGATCGACTTTAGGTTTCCGAGGTTTTACTTCGCGCCGAAGTGGGTCGTTCTTTTCGAGATAGGTGTTTGCGAGCATATCGATGATTTCAGAAAGTGAGCTACCGAGCCTCGAGTGCGAAGCGACTTCACGAACGCGTTCAAGGGCAGCCAATTGCTGTTTCGTCAAAGTCACCTGAACGCGAACTTCATTTTCATTGATGGTGCGAATCGATTCGGACTTTACCGGTGCGGCCTCGGGATACGCGGTCGCTAGTAAAACCTCGGCCTCGCGCGAAGATTTATTTTCAATCATTTCAAACGCTTTTGATTTTTCTAGAAGACCCATTCGTTCGCCGGTTCTTTTTTCTTCTGAACGAATCACACTTTGAACTTTTGCTAAGTTCGTCAAATTCACTTCGCCCGTTTTAATTTTCTTTTCGATCGATGGAACTTCGCGAAGGGCGCGAGCTGAATCAAGCCGCCTCATCGCGGCGGCTGCCGAATAGCCAAACTCTTTGGTGAGCCATTCGAAGGGTGTCGAAAATCCGGCTGAAGCGTAAAGTCTGCGATCATGCGCTTCGTTGATGAGATGAAGAATCTGAAGCGTGATCTTTCGTTCTTCCTGAATCGCAAGGCGAAGTTCAGAAATAATAGTTTGATCCGGTCGCGATTTGAAGTTTTGCATGGCTTCTCTCCTGTTCCGAAAGTTCGGGTTCACAAAGATGCTTTAACACTGGTTTTCGATCTAATTTTTTCGCACGAGATGGCTCACTGCGAAGCGCACGCAGGTATCGGCGCGGTCTCGATCGTCGAACACTGAAGCGTGCCACCGGCCGCTTTATGGCTTCAATAAAGATATAAAGAGAGCCTCAGTGTTTGATCTCAAGACTTCGATCGATTCCACCGGAAACCTATGTCAATCGAAGTTTCAATTTGCCAAAGTGAATCATGAAATAGCTCGAACGGACTCTAGGTCGTCCGGTCTTCTGCCGACCGCACGTCGCAATTCATGCTGATCGTTTCCGGCGCCGGAAACGAAAAGCTCGGCCATATAGTGGCTGAGCTTTTCGACTGATTCCGCGCTCTCAAAAAAATTTATATCGAAGCGGAAAGGAGAGAGTTACCTGCTGGAGCTCGGCACTTTCGGACATCTATGAACCTAGAAAAAGTCTAAAGGATAACAAAAAGCGCGGAGCAAAGCCCACTCGCCGCCGACGCTGATGCACGACTGCTTTGCGTTCCGGTGAGCCGACTGAGACCGTAAGTTGGCCGAATGATAGCCAAAATGATTTGGCGCGCTAAGCGCTTCAATGCGCCCTACGGAGGCACCGCGATCCTTAGTTGAGTGCGTCTTGAGCGGCCAACGGTCTCAGAGCTTCGATCAATGCTGTGGCGTCGTACTTTTCAGGGTTCCAATACATGTCGTAAAGTACTTGATGATACGGATACGTCTTGTCGTGCCTAAGCGAAGTGAGTGCGTCGCCCATCACCGCTTGGAGAAAACTCGTTCTCTCAAGCCTTGGGATTTGCAATTGCGTCGTGATCCACCCCGGCGGGGCGATGGTCACAATTTTCAGGAGCAACTTTATCGATTCTGTTTCGTACCGCTTTTTCAAATTACTGTTGAGCGGTGCTACGATCGGTGAATACGACTCCGCCTTCAACAAAGCCATCTGCTGAGTCTCGTACTGCACCTGAAGCGAAAGAATACGGTTTTCTACAGATTCTCGCGAGATGTCTTTCGCACCAAAGAATTTCGCCAAAATTTGCCCTTGGGTCTCTGCCACAGTTTCGAACTGAAGGTACTCCGGCGCGGGCGGCGTTCGGAGTCCCGTATCCATCGATGAACTGTGCGAGTTATTGAAAGCCCTCATTCCGTTATTGGCATGGCGCAAAAGCAAGTAGCGAATTTTTTGGGCTTTAAAACTATCAAGACCGTCATCTTTTTCGAAAAGCTCAATCGCTTTCAAATAGTGATCGACCGCAGAAAACACCATCGACCCGCGGCCGCGCGATTTATCAAAGCCGTTGAGTTGTTGAGTGACCTTCCTACCGGCAATTCGCGCTTCGAAGCCATAGCTGTAAGCATGCAACATTCCTAGACTCAGGTAGGTCGCTGCCAAATCTTGGTCACTGCTTCCGCGCTGATCTTGAAGCGCTACAAGCTCTTTCAATAGCTGATTCGTTTTCTGAAAACGCGAAAGCCAATACTCTATATTGGCGTCGCTACCTTCGTTTCTGCTGGCCGAATCATTTCCGATTTTAAGACCAAGCATCAAGCGCAATTGCGACGTCTGTTTAGCGGGCAATGGCTCAAGCAAATAGTCATAAGATGGCTGATAGAGATTATTAAGTTGGTTTACTGCTTCGGGCGGCATCAAGTCTGCGATTTCTCTTTGAAGAGTTTCAATCTCAAGTGTCTTCGCCGGAGAAAGAGCCTTCGCAAGCGGTTTCCGTATTAATTTTGGTAGCGACCCAAAGGCGCGCTGAGCGAGCGAATAGTCTCCGGCACGAGCCGTTTCGACCGTGCGAAGTTTTGCTGGCTCCGAAACGTTCGTAAGAGCCACAGAGTGTACGTGCGACTCTACCCGACGTCCGAAGAGATCAGCGCACTGCCTTTCTCCCGCGGCATATCCATGACTTGTCAGCGCTATGATCAAACCACAGATTAAACCGCTCAGCGTTTTCATCCCGACTCCATTTCAACAAAGCCGTGACCATAGTTCAAAGTCCGTTTGATTTCGCCTGTAATGATCCTGACGGTCGTGAACAAAAAACAATTATGTCCGACCGAGCCTAGTTGCCTATGGTCCTAGTATTGCGGCTAATTTTGGACTTGAACTAAAACATCAAGATTAGCGGAGAAAGCGTGTTGCAACTGAACGAGGGCCTTCACGTCCACTTCGGGATGAATCGTAACGGGCTTTCCTTCGACGTGCGTAAAAAGCGCCGTGAAGACGATGCGGCCAATGGCAGCCGAGCCACGATAGTACGGCATCGCATTGAAAAACCCATACATCGCATGACCGAGGTGTTCCCGAGCCACATTTTTATTTTTAGTGGCAAGAGCCAAACTGATTCGTCGGTAAACGTCGTTCATTAATAAATCTATTTCAGGTTTGGGCGAATTCAGTGTGCTGACAAAGTATGGACTGTCCTCGCGACCTGGTGAGGCGCGCTCGATTTTCGTGCTCGAGGCTTTCAACACACTCCCTGTCGATGCAAGGTAGTGGCGATCTGTAATCAAAACGTCATAATCGAAAGTACTGAAGTGTTTTTGGCCCTCTCTTAGCTGCTGCATAACCTGATCCGCCAGCTGAGATCTGCTTTTGTGGGACGCAATGTTTTTCCACCATGGGTTGGGGAAGGCTTCAAAGTCTGACGGCAGTGCTCTTGCCTTTTTCAAAGCGAGATTTATGGAACTTACGCCGAGCATGTCTTCGCCGACATCAAAACGGCTTCTCGCGATTCGTGGACTCCCAAAATCTTGTTCTGGGTTTTCAATGCCTTCGTAGCGGCGAGCAAAATCCTGACGAGCTTTAATTCCAACTTGAAAGAGTTCTGATGGTTTTTTGCCATCTCTAATTTTCACGAGCACTTCGTTCGCTGTTTTTGCGGACCATTCAGAATAGCGCGCGTCGCCGGGTCGTTTGGCATGAATCAATCCGAACGCAGAAGATTCGAATTGCCCGCTGTTAATCGCGTTTTCACGGAAGAGATCGAGGCAAGCACTGGACGTCGCTTTAGCAGGAGTGCAAATAAAGCACAGCACTGTACCCAACTTTAATAACCACAAGCGACGAGCTACAATGTGAGTCATCCAAAAAAGCTTTTTCAAAGAGAGCACCCTCCCTGCTGCAACAAAACACTGAAGGGCTTCTATCGAACTTTTAGCTCGTAGAGTTCAACGCAGCCATTTTCGTTACAGTACGAGGACCAACCAGCAATGGTCTGAGGCCGTAGAGGTGCGAGTGCTTTGTCGAACTCTACAGATATGGTTGCAACTTGCTTCAATTGTTTTTGACCCGCGACTGCAACGTACTCTTCTTTGTAGTGATTTTTAGCATCGACGGTAACCTTGTAGCGAAGCGTTCGTGCGGGAAGAAGAACCTCTCCTTCGTAAGCGTCTAACTCGGCAATACTATCCACTTTGCGACGGTTCAGATTTCCAACATATCGCTTACATTCGTCATTAAACGACTCGCAGCCCTTGAGACGGTTCACGACCATGTTCTCGATGCTCGCGCCCTTCGCTTTATAAACTTCAATGTGCTTGGTGGACGTCATGACTTCGGTCTGCACATCCCAGCCTTCGATGTTGGCCTTTCGCGTGAATTGGTGGAGTGCCGATCCTGCGCGAATCGCTTCGTCACTTCCGGGAACGCCCATTTCATACAAGAAAACATGCGGCACCGGTTTCGGTTCTGCGTGCGCCATCGGAACTCCAGCAAAAACCGCCATGGCGGTCACGAATAAAGCACTCTTTAAGGACACCGCGATAGACGACATGGGTTCTCCTAAACTGTTTGAGAAGACGGCATAGAAAAGACCAGCCGTCTGGTGCACCCATTGTGCCATTGGGCGCCTCCGTAGAAAGTTTGTAGGTTACCTTAGGAATAGGAAACCTTGTGTAGGGGAGACCTAATTTGTTCGCGGCGGGCGCAATTTGTCATGGAAATTTAAGATTGACGCCCTTTTTCCTACGCAGTCCACTCTCAAAATGAAAAGCAAATTTTTAGGCTTCGAGTATTTTAATTACATGAAATCGAACTATCCTGATTTGTCTTCGAAAAGTGATAGCCCCCTACATTACATACTGATGTTATCGAAGTGGTTCGCGACGATGAAACTTGATTCCGATCCTGAACGATTTTGTTCAATTAAAAAACGCGGCTTTTCTTCGAATTTCAATGTGACCCGAATGACTCGAAATGCCGGGTTAGAATGGCAAAGCGCTTCTCAAACCTATAAGGGGTTATTAAACTTTAAAACTCCCTTCGATCTTCAGCTCTACTCGAGTTTGATCTGGGAACTTCGGCCGGCGACAATCATCGAATTTGGATCCATGCAGGGCGGAAGTGCACTTTGGTTTTCGGACCAATTAAAGTCCGCAGGCATTGACGGTTTTGTGCATAGCTTTGATTTAGTTAGCAGCGCTGTTCATGAAACCGCAAAGAACGACAATCGGATCTCATTTCATAATATCGATCTAAACAATGTCGATGAAATTAACGAAGAGTTTCTTCTCACGTTGCCTCGCCCGTGGCTTGTTATTGATGATGCTCATGTTAATTTGAAAAACTTAATACCAAAAATTTCCAAGCTTCTAAAGACCGGGGACTACTACGTTTTAGAGGACATCTTTCTTCACTCGTTTTATACACACATTGATAATATTCATGAATTGACGGCTGTCATTGATAAGTCCGGCTTGGTCGTTGACACAAAATACACGGACGCATTTGGGTACAACGTAACCCTAGCTCCCAACGGATGGCTTAAGAAAATCTAAGCTTCGATTTGCAAACCTTTAGCTCTTCAACTATCGAACGTGAAGTGAGTCGGCTTCATTAAATAGGCAATCTCAGGAGATGCCCTGACGGACCGCGCTTATCGAAAGAGCGGAGCTGTTTCCCGTCAGCTCCAAGTATTCGTCCAACCGTGTTTTCTGAAGGACGTCCTTCATTCTGGATATCGCAATTCGCGAGCGCGTACTCACCAGGTTCGGCTCAATATTCGTGGCCAATGAAAAGAGCGGCTGATTTTCGCCAAAGCTTTTCGTATCGGCTTGAAACAGCGATTTGCACGTCGCCGAGGCAAAGCTTTCACGCTGAAATCCAAGAACTGCAAGAAGGCAGATTCCAGAAACGATTGGCAATAGTTTGGCCATGATGGTGTTCAGAGGGAGCAATATACTAGCCACCCCCCTCGAGCACCTCCGGTGCGACTCCCCTCGAGCACCTCCGGTGCGACTCCCCTCGAGCACCTCCGACACCGAGGAACGTTTACCTTTACAGGGCCTTCGCAAAAACCTTACTCAGAGGTTTTGCGGCGCTCTGTTATCTTGCGGCATGTCTAGAAAGCAACAGGTCCCCACGGTCTTCGCGCCGCTGCTCTTTTCTATGTTCATCTCTATGTTCATCGTTCTCCTTGGCGGAGCTTCTCAGTCTCTGTCGTCAACAACGGATCCCTCCGCCGGTCACAGCCCGCTCCCTCCCGAAGAGATGAGACGGCTTTACTCGCCGAGCACGTTCATCGTCTTCGATTGGGACGACAATATTTTTAAGCTTCCAAGCTTGAATGTTCTTTTTGTGAAAGGTGAATTCGGAACAACGTCGGCGCCTCGCGAATTCCTCATTTCCTCGACCGAGTTTTCCAACTACCGCGCGGAATTCGGCATAGAAGGAACTCCACTTTCAAGATTTGAAATCATCGGCGACGCGATTGATCCGCTGAATGGAACATTTCGATTCTCGCGACCTGGTGCGGATGGCCGGAACTATATGTTGGAAGATATGCAGCGAGCTGTCGCGCCGACGCCCGAGACTCTTGTCAGAAAAATTCCTGAAAAGTACAAAGCGCCGTTTTTTGATCTCTACATCGATCGAGAATCACATCCCGACACGCGAATCGCGAACCGGATTCTTACGGGACGCGGTCAAACTCGCACCGAATTTAGAGAGGCTCTTGAACTTTTAGCCAAGGTCCCGGAAGTCGCTGAGCGAGGCTACAAGCCGACCGCACCACAGTACTTAACCTTGGTGGGCGGACTTGGCCCTGCCCATGAACTCAAAGCTACAAAGTTGATTGAGCAAATGAATGAAGCCGCTCGCAGTGGCTATGACCTCTTTGCATTTCCCGATGACGACGTAATGAATATTCGCCGTGCGGCTGCGGCGCTTGCGGCAGTTCCCCGCCCGATTCAAGTCTGGCTTATTTGGACTCGCGAGGGCGAACCTTCTCGGTTGGTCGATCTTGATCGTCTTGCCTCGAGCGGGAACTCCGCCGCGCGGCAGAGCCAAAGCCAAAATCAGCTATCCGCTTCGGCACCGGCTCTTACTTTGGAAGAGCTACTTCACGAAAGCCTCGATTCGACGACCAAGGAAAAAGGCCACTCCAAAATTTGGACCGAAGAGCGCAACGCTTTCATGTGCCGCGCTCTGTTCTTCTAAACAAGTCGACTATGGATACTTGCGGCGTTTGTGTAGCAGCGCCAGAAAATCGTAGTCGCCGTTGGGCCTAATTCTTACCGACATAAAATAAGGCAGTGGAGTCAGGTCGATTTCTTGTGTTCCTTTAACTCGTCCCGTTCGCTTTGGGATTAAGCCATTTGCAACGACAGTGTCCTCGAGGCGTTTAACGGCGTCTTTCAGCCGCTCAGTCCAATCTGGAGGATGTTTTTTTTCTGTATACGCGATTGCGGCGGCAAGATGTTTTTGCGCACGAAGCGTCCATCGATACGATGCCATCTACTTTTTTCTTTTTCGACCGAGCATTTTATCAATATCAGACGGCTTTGCGAATTTACCTTCGTCGGCCTCTTTTAAGCCGGCTTTGATTTGAGCAACTTGCCAATCGTTAAGCTCAATATACGTCTCCATCGCCTCATTGATCATATAGCTTCGGTCGCGATCCAAAGTTTCGCCGATACTATCCAACGCCTCTAAAACCTCGGGCTTCGAAATTCTAAAACTAATAGGATTATTCTTCGCCACTTTTCACCTCTGACTACTTTGTATTCTAGTGTATTACATTAGAATACATTTGTCAAAAGCTGATGAATCGACCGTACCGAAATGAGACCAGGCGGGAAAAATCATCGCCGTGCAAGGGGTCAGCAAGCACGACGATGAACGGAGAGAACTCTATTAGGGGTCCCAGCCGTAGTAGCGGGAGAAGACATCATTCTGGACCGCACGGCACATGAGACGGCTAAAGCCATTGCCACTCATCAAGAATCCGTAACCGTCTTCCGCGATAAAGATTTTGAACGTCGACGTGCGCCCACCAACTCCTGTGACCGAGACGAAATATTCCGTCATTGATGATGAATCTATGGTGACCGAACCGCTGTAGGATCCCCACGGATACACGCGATTGTCGTCGGGATTATAAAAACCAATCTCACCAATGGAGCCACCATAAAGCTGATAGCGCGGTGTCTTTAAGTCCACGAGGCCGGGTGTTCGAGGATCCTTTTTATCCATACAGTATAGGAAATTCTGATTCTCACGCGAAGTCGATAGGACCGCATCCGATGGAAGATTCATTCGACTCCAAGGCGTGCGCCCGTTCAAAAAATCGCTGGCGACGACCGGTTCCTTTCGGAGGACCACGGTATCGGTCACATGCCATCCGTCGCGAAGTTTCAAGCCTGATACCGCCAGAGATCCATCGACGCGAAGAACTCCCTGCACCTCAAGCTGATTGTACATTGGATTGTCCCACGATTCGATTTTCACCAAAAAGGTTCGAAGGCTCAGGTTTGATGAATCGATCCACCCCCGCGGGGCCTTATCCTTCGGACCTTCCAACGCAAGAATCTGAGCACTTTCGGGTCCGCCGATGCGGTTTAAGACATCGGCCGTCACCGTCGAACGATCGACAATCTTCATCTTGAGTGGAAGATAAAGACCCTCGGTACCTCCCGCAGCGCACGCCACCACAAGCGCATCAAGCGAAAAGTCCGAAGCGTCGGACGTTGCTACGACGCGAAGGGCACACTGGTCCTTGTCAAAGGACAGAAGATCCGTCTTCCATTCACCGTTAAATCCAGCGGCCGCTTTTGAAACAGCAATCGGATCTTCGTAAGGCTTCACACCTTCGCACGCCGTGAGTACGACGACCATCGCAAGACCAATGAGAGCCGCAAAAGTCGAAACATGAAACTTAAGTTTTCGATTTAATTTCATGACAGACCTCATTTCACTTTTTTCGCTGTTGGAAGTGGAGCGATCTCGCATTTGTAGACGATCTGCCATTCTTTCACTTGCGTGGTCGTGCTGGAAACCGAAGTGTCTTTTCCACCGGCATCGCCGCTGACGAGTGGAACACCAAACAATGATCCCACTTGTTGCTGATTGGATTCGCGGTTGGTGTCGCGACTGTTGGCTTCTGTTTTTTGACCGACAACCACTTCTTCTTCGGATTCGATTTTTACTTCTGACGACGAGCAATTTGCTTTCATCTTTTGTTCGGCGACAGCGCGGTCCAAGTCGTTAAAATTCACGCGCATCGCGATGATACCGCCATCGTTTGGACGCCGTTTCACATCGCGCGCTTGGCCTTGATATTGAAATGTCTGGCAACCCGACACGACAGTCAGAAGCCCGCTAAGCGTTAAAATATTTAGAACCGTACTTACTTTCATTTTCTCTCCTTGTTGTTGTTTGTAGGAAACATGCGTGACCCAGAGCCAACCTACGAGAAACCCTTGAAAATTCGCAAAGTAACGGGCTCGCAACTGTTCCGCCATGTTCCGCGGCTAACGACTAACTACTGGCTTTTGCTGAAATTAACGGGTATCGACGTGCCATGAGAAAGTATGATCCCAAACTTCTTCTGCACGCGGAGTCGATTCCCGATTTCCTCAAAAAGGAATTCCTGCGGCGCATGGGACACAACGAGAGCTATTCGCTGCGTGCGTTTGCACGCGACTTGAACCTAAGCCCTTCGCGTCTTAGCGAAACAATGAATTTAAAAACCGGCGTTTCGCTTCCCACGGTCGAAAAAATATCGGTCCGTCTGAAACTTTCAAAATCGGAACGTGGGTTTTTGCGCGATCTTTATTTGGTCGAAGGAAAGAAAAATCGCGGCGCGCGCGACGTCGCCATGAAAAGTCTCAGCAAGGCTCGCGAGCGAACCAAAATCAAAGAACTCGATACGGAGAAATTTAAAGTCATCGCCGAGTGGTATCATGCGGCGATTCTGCAAATGAGGGATCTCAACCAATTCAAACCAGACATCGAATGGATCGCTAAAAAATTGGAGATCCCACCTGAACGAGCTCGGCGTGCTGTCGAAAGACTCTTCGATCTTGGACTTCTTTTTGAAGACGCAGAGACGGGTCAATGGAAACAGCACCCTGAACTGATGGTCACGGAATCTGAGATTCCAGCCACAGCGATTCGCCAGTATCACAAGCAAATGATGCAAAAAGCTTTTCGTGCTGTTGAAGAGGCGCCGGTGGAGAAACGAAATGTGCAATCGATGACCTTCGCTCTGCCGAACGATCGCTACCGCGACGTCTGTGAGAAGATTCAAACTCTCTTGAAGGAAGCTTGGGAACTGTCCGAGGGAGACGCAAAGGAAAACTCAAAAGAATCTGCAAAAGACTCCTTGTATGCCATCAACGTTCAGTTTTTTCCCCTCATTGAACCGAAAGGAATTTCGAAGTGAAATTCTCGTCCAAAACTTTTGTTCATTTTTTTATCGGCACCGTCACCGCACTCACGCTGATATCCGAGGCCTCTTCAGCGACCGCCGACAAAGAAACTCAGAGGCGTGTAGAATTCGCTTGGGAAAAGTCTCGTACCTTCATCAAAGCGTGTCTTGTTTCCAACGAATGCGGACTCACAAGCGACGAGGTAGAAATCGCTTTTAAAATCCTTGCGAACGATCCGGGCTACTCGGCGAATAGCCTCCAATTCGTCGCCGAGGCCGATGTGCAGTTTTCGTCGGTCAATGGCGATGCTCATCGCCTGATGCTGACGGGTCTGACTCCTCAATCCAAGATCTACATCAACGCGGATCGTATCGTCGATATCCCGGTCGAAACGCTGATTGGTCTCTTCGCCCACGAACTCGTGCACCACTTAGGCATTGTCGACGACGCCTCTCGCCTCCCCGATTTGTTTGGAACCCGGATCGCTTCGATCGCTCGAAGGTACATTGTTCCTTTAAATTTAGGCCTTCGCGATACGACGGCTCTCGTTTTCAATTATCCGCAGCCCATCCAGATCGAATTCTTGAAACTGTTTCCGAACGGACTCTTCCCGACGATCTATCTTTCACAAAAACAGCAGGTCGTTATTCAAGAACTTCACATGATGCCCAAAGAGACTCGCAATATTTGCGAGTCGGCCAAAGAAGTTCTTTGGTCGAGCCAGGCAAAAGTGACAAGCGTTTCCAAAGCAACGGGCGAAGTGAATGCGTACTTTCAATTCGTCTCGCGCTGCTATGATTCGACTCCTCCGGGAAAGCTACCGGAAGCGATCAGCTATGGCAGGACAGACATCGAATTTGATCCGATGGATAATGACAACATCGGCATCGCTACTGTTTCGTTCACGAAAACACCTATAGATCCAATGGCAAGCGCTTCGATCGACGTCACGTTGACCTCAATGCCAAACCAATTGAAGGCCGGAGACGACCTCGTGGTTTCAGCCATTGTTGAAACCCCAAGCCCACAAGAGGTCGAAGGTTGCGGCGCACTGATCGGTGCCGATGAGTGGCGAGAATCCCCCGCAGAACCACCGCAAACTATAACCACCATGGATTGCAAAGTGATCTCGCAAACGGACAAATCTGTGTTCAACGTCGAATTCAAACAAAATATTTCAATGAATGCCCCAGACCAGCTGAGACTCAAAATTCAAGCGGTCGGTCTTAAACTTAAAGGCGGCGGATTCATTCGCGGCCTTCCGGCACGTGCGAAGTCTGTCACAATTGAAAACTCGAGAGTCAGTTCGAAACCAATTCAAACAGTCAAGGCGACCGCGTCCGGAGCTATTCCCCTGGATCCGGTAAAATATAAAAATGCATTTTACACGCTGAGAGGCGAAACTTTTTCGTTCGATCTTCTTTTTTCAAGCGAGACCGCCACAAGTCTCATTGATGGTTATGTGAAATATCAGGCTCAGATGATCGACAAAAAAATGATGCTCGGCACGGCTTCGCTAAAGGGAATCGGCACCGGCTGCGCTCGAGGACCTATCAAAACAGATCTTCGCTGCGGATCGCCCGTCAATCTCGTAAATATCGCTCCAGGAAAAGAAGCCGTCATGTGGGCTCCGATCAAAGTCGTATTCTTGACTGACGATCTTCAGTTTCTGTCCGTCGATATATCCGGTGATGAACTTGCTGTTGTTGCAACGGAGAAAGCTCCATGAAGAAAATAATTTCGACTTTCGTAGCTAGCGGTCTTTTATGTCTCACGTTCGCTTTGGCTCTCACTTTGAGCCTCACGGCAGGCCTCGTCGACAAAAGTTCCGCTGGACCGATTATCGTCGGCAACGGTAGCGGGCTTTCAGAATTCAATATTCTCTACTGGAAGCGACAGCTGAACTATTATGTTTCTCAGTGTCGCGCTCAGCCTGTTTGCGAGAAGGCGATCGCTTCAAAAGACTGGCCTGCCATTGAAGCCGCTGCCGACTGGATGAGCCGCGCTCGTGTCCAATTCGAAAACGAAGCGACTCTTGGAACAACAGCGCTCGTTGTCGAAAAAGCCGCCGGGCTATTGCGAGTAAATAAGAATGCACTGTGGGTAAAATCTTCGACAGGCGACCTTGAAGGTATGAGCCTCGAAGAAGTTTCCGATTTTTTATGGATCAGTCTTGAGCCGCATTTCTTTCAAGGAACTCCGGGTGTCTCGGACTTTCGAAGTGAATTCAAAAAAGTTATTCGTGCGCGCGCCGGGGAATACAGTGTCACGCTGGCTGACGGACGACGGCTGGCGACAGTACGTTCTGAAAACGCAGTCGCCGGCTTCGCCATTTTGAATACCGACGAAAAAGCGGAAGCTTTGTTGTTCTCTTCTCTAGATGAATTCGGAGAATGCCAAGCTGAGGACGGTACGCTTGTGCCAGGCGGCGCCATGCGCCTTCAAAACTTGGACTTCGCATTTTTCGTTGGACGTTTGGGTTCTGAACCTGGCGAGGCGACCACGCCTTCCACGGTCGATCTCGTCTTTAACGGCGCCGTCACCTACGACTGTGCCCGCGGCGGCATGACGTGGTCAGAAAAAGCGAACGCGCGTCTCACGATTCGCCTCAGCCAAATGAAGTCGGCCTATGACTTTGTACCAGGTGCCACACGCGTGCGCTTTGATTCGATCGAGCGGCTTTAGATTTCGCTCAAGGAATGCGCCCCTTGCGCTGTTCTTGCAACCGCCAGATGGCCCGCGGTGGAACATCCATAGCGATGCGCTGTTCGACGGTCGCGTCTGGAAATAGAAAAACGAACTGATCGTATCTGGTGTTCAGGCGGTAGCTGGCAAATACGTCCTCCGGAAGCGAGTACTTCATCACAAGAACAAGATTGATTCGGAGGTTTCTAAAGGCTTCACGGGCACTGGATTGACTGAGACTCTGTTTAAAGAGTTTATCCTGCGGGTAGACGCTCAGTGCGCTCTTTAGGCTCCAATCTTTAACCTCGATCCACTCCCACGACCCATCTTCTTTCAAAATAGCTATGTCGATTTCACGGTCGATGCGTCGCCGATCTTCCCGACTCAACTTCTTGAATTCCACCGGGTACAAATCTGAGAGTTTCTGATTCAGCAGAAGCTGATGGCCGCTAAACAGACTCGCAACTGCCAACTCCCAAATGTGGGATTCGAGTTGAATCAGTTCACTTTCAATCGCTGTTTTTCTCGCCGAAGACAGAAAGGACTGGTCCATTTTAAAAATGTTTTTCTCGAGCGCGATGACACCTTCGCCGAAGACGGCTCCAAGTTCGAAGCGCGTCTTAAGATCCCGCAATTTCGTAGCGACCGATTTTAGATCCGTCTTCAACCTGTTTCGATTTTCAAATTCCAGAAATCTCTCATGAGCTGCAATCGCTGCGGCCCGCACTTCGACGAACGCGAGGATTACACCGGGGTGCCGGGCCTCGAGACTACCTTTGGCGGGGCTGACGGCACGAATTGGAGATCTACCATCAGCTGCTGTTGCGACTTCTTTAACTGATGGCGAGAAAAGGGTGTCACACGAAAGGGCCTTGGCTTCGGACGAAAATGCAGGCGTGCCCAACAGCGGGAACGCCGCCAGGACTAAAATCGATAGCACGAGGGCTAAGCGCCTGTGACGAAATATCAATCGGGCTCCTGAACCTTTTATAGTCACTGACCGGTGGGTCAAACGTGCTTAAGTTGGTTGCGAACTACTGTCTACAAATCTGCGTAAATGCGAACAACATGCCGAGTTCTTTTGCAGAATTTTTGAAAAAGCCGTCCCCGCCGCGCGGCGGAGCTAGCTTCTGGAACACGCCGTTCCCACTACTTCCGGCGCCGGAAGTGACCGCGCCTAGACGCCCGCGAAATAAAGGTGACCCGTGATAAACTTCCGATCCGAATCCGAATACACAGCAAATCGGCAAACCAAGGACGAATCCTTCGTGGACCATTCATGAATTTCACTTGGCAGTTCAGGGCTCACGGTCGCTAGAAAACCATTGAATACTTTCTGGAGTTCGCTTCTTTGGCTACTTCGATAATTGTAAAACCCGATAAATTTAGAATGTGGATCCGTTGTCCACGTTTCCGAAACCTTGGATACAAAACCCGACTCACAAATCTTTAACTCAAGCTCAGAGCTAAATATTCGATACTCGTGCGGCATTCCCTCTTCGGTCATGTATGACTTTACAAGCTCGTCGATCTCTTTTGAAAATGCCATGTCTCTCTCCTTGGCAAATTGCCGTTAAACGTAGGTGCGCATTTTCAATGAAAGGTGCTCTTTCTCTGCGAAGCCCAAAAGTAAGAAATGACCTTTTTTTGAAATGCGTATGGTTGTTAAAGAGGCGTGGCTTACATCCAAATTTAGCCATTTATCTTCAGAAATCGCTAAAGCCTTGCAGACCCAATGACGAATTACATTTCCGTGAGCAACCACGACCTCCGTGCTCTGCCCGCGTGTTGGAAATTTGAAGAGTTCTTTGAATGCCAAATCCGCGTTTCTTTTTGCGACTTTTGTTTTGGCATTGTGCTCCTTCCGCTGGCGAAGAGACTTTCCCTTTTTAATAAACCTGTCGAAGGCAACAGTCCCCGGCAGCAAGCCCTCTTGAAAAATTTCGCGAGGTTTAAACTTTATCCCGGTGGCGCCAGAGATAAAAGTGGCGGTTTCAACAGCCCGGGGCATCGAACTGCAATGAATCTTAGATGGATTTAGAAGAGCGATGGACTTCGCAGCATACTTTGCTTGCCGACGCCCAAGAGCCGTAAGTTTTTCTGGATTGGGAGAATACTGACCATGACGAACAAAAATAATAGTTCGATAAACTTTCGGCTCAAATTCCATGAATGGAATTAGACGGTAAAACACGTGGTGGGTCAAAAATTTTGAGGCAGACCCAGATGCAAAAAAGAGGATAGAGATGTCGAATGCGATGAAGTATATTCGGTAATCCTTAGCAGCCAGATCTAGAATTGATCTTCTATGGGCGATTCGAATTGCTTCGACGTCGTTTTCATCAGCCTGCCTAATTCTGAATAAGCTCATTCAAGACAATTAGCCCGAGAACGAAACAATGTCGACGCAATCGAAGTACGTCCACACACGCGCGCAGCTTCCGGAGCGCGCTTTGGCGGTCGTTGAGCTGCGGCTTGTGACAGAGGGTGGATTGCCCGACAAAAAACGATAAAGCCCCGCTCGAAACGAGCAAGGCTTTGAATGAAATTGGCGCCGGTGATCAGATGGTCAAATTCCAGAGTCTTGCTTAACTTGGAGACTAAAGCATCGGCTTACAACTTATGCTGTAGTTGAGATAACGATAATTTTTGGAATTGTATGGGGCTTCAAGGTTATTTGAGAAGTTCCCGTAACAAGTTTGATTATCTTGGGTACAGAACATATCTGAACTATGCCAACCATTCACTTCGGTATTATCAAATTGAAGTTTGGATTTAGCATCGATTCGAATCTCGAGGACCTTGTCTTTCTCAGGAACGTAAAAATCTATTCTCAATTGTGCATTGTTGGGATCAAGCAAATTTGCATTGATGATCACAGAACGTCGGTCGCCTTCTTCTAAAGAAATTTCGAAATTTTTCCCTTTTGTAGAACTAGGGTCACCATAGTCTTCGTCCAGAGTTTCTGAAATAAGCTTCACGCCAAAAGTCTCTTCGATCAGTGTTAATTCTTTTGCTTCAGGATAAGAAACGCCAATATCACAATGAAGAGCTTCGGCTGCAAATGCTTGGGTCGTCATAAAAACTACAGAAATAAGAATGATGTTATTTAATGATTTCATTTAGGCTCCCAAATAGAATTTAGACTTAGCTTGAAGTTCAATTGAATGGACCGCAATGCCTCATTCCATTTTCGACTACCGGCGCCAACATTGATCACTAACCAAATGTTTGACGGCCGCGCTCCGCTCTCAACACCCAAGCTTTGTGGATCACACGGCTAGCCCAAATTCTTCATATTTAAATCGATGCCGATGATCCGTTGAGATTTTTGGAACAAGACGTTCGTTCTACTTCCGCTGGCGGAAGTAGAACGAACGGACTGTTTCAGAAAACGGGGCGCTTTTTTTTCGCTAACGAATGACCTGAAAACTTCCATTGCTGTCGATTTCAATCGACAGGATTTGTGGTGGATTCTCGAAAAAAGCCGACTGACTCTTAAAATACTCGGTGAGTGTGTATACGCCCATCAGCTTCTCGTTGAGGGTCTCCGGTTTGGGCAAAACTTTGCTGTTCATCGCGCGAGTGCTTTGCTCCAAATTCTGATTCTGAAACTTCATGAACTTCTCTTGGCCAAGGCCGTCCGGAGTACATTCGACCTTACCACGATAAGATAGGATCTCTTCGTAGTTGGTCGGCAAAACAACATAGGCTAATGAAAAATTGGCCACCATCGTGCCGTCGCTCGGCTCGACAACAGGCCAATGCCCCATCACCAAAAATGGTCCCTGATTGCTCTCGACGACAAAGCCGGCTGCGATGGGTGCACCCGCGGCACACTCAAATCTGACAACCTTCGAAACATCCAAGATTTCACTCGATGTCGCGAAAGAAATTGATTCGAAGGCAACGATGGCAATGACGAGACCGGTAAAAGTTAACATCTGTTTTGCGATTTTTAACATTCATCCCCCATGAGTTGAGCCAAGTTGATCCTCAAAAAGGCGAGAGGTCCAGTGGGAAATTGAATGTCCAAAAAACGCACCGCTTCCGCCAGCGGACGTGACATGAACTCGTTCCAAAATCTAAGTCTTGGGATCCAGGGCGTCGCGGAGGCCGTCGCCGAAGAGGTTGAAGGCGAGCATCGTTAAGAAGAGCGCGATGCCCGGGAAGACGATGAGGTGCGGAGAACTTTTCGCGCGCCAGCCGTCGTTGGCGAGAACGCCCCACGAACTGAATGGCGGCTGAAGGCCGAGACCGACGAAACTTAAGAAAGATTCAAAAAGAATATTGGCCGGAATTTGAAATGTGAGCATCACGACCACGGGACCAAGAATATTCGGAGCAATGTGACGTGTAAGTATTCTTGCCGGCGAAGCTCCCATGGCGGTCGCACCTTCGACAAAAAGAAGTTCCCTGGCTTGCAAAACCTGACCGCGCACGAGACGCGCAAGACTCACCCACCCGACGATCGACAGAGCGAACAGAATTCCCGTGAGTGCTCGGATCTCGGGGTTTTCAAAAGGCTGGTAGGAAGTGAAAACAATGCCGACAAGAATCAACAAAACGAGGGATGGGATCGCATCTAAGATATCAATCGCCCGCATCATTAAAGTATCGACCCAACCGCCCAGCCACCCCGACACAGCACCATAGATGCCGCCGATCACGACCGATACGATGGCGGTAAGAATTCCCACAGCCATCGACATGCGCGCACCAAAAATAATTCGCGAGTAAAGATCGCGACCAAGGCTGTCGGTTCCAAACCAGTGGTCCTTCGAAGGCCCTTCGAGAACTCGGTCAATATTCTGCACTTCGTAAGAGTACGGAGCGATGAGCTCGGCGAAAAGACCCGCCAGCGCAATCAACGCTAAGAAAAATATCGACACGATCGCCGCGCGATTTTTTACGAACCGTCGATACGCGCGGGAAGATCGCATCAGCCTTCGCTCTTTTCATCAAGGGCGACCACTTCAAGCTGGATCGTGCGGTTTTTCTCGCGAAGGTCCAGCTGCTCACGGCGTTTACTGTTGATTCGTGAATCAATCATTTGAATATCGTTTCTGATGCTATCGGCGGCTCGTTTTTGCTCTTCCGAAACGCTCTGAATCACTTGTTCGCGGCGTGTACCGGTGGCTGGATCAATCGATCGTTCGACCACATAGCCTGACGGAATCTGAAGCCGCTGAGATTCGAGCGTTTTCATATTGCGCTGGCGCTCGAGATCAATGGCTTCGCGCTCGAGATCTAAGATTTTCTTTTCGTTTTCGTTCACAAGAACGGCGAGGTACTTTTTTCGTCCGCGGCGATACTCTGGCAAAAATGCGGGTTCCAAATTCTTCGGGCAAATGCCGTTGTAAACACGACCGCCTGCACCGGCGCCGTAGCCATTCGACTTCTGACAGTATTCAAGCACACCCGCCTTGTGACGTTCTTGAAGTGCGCGCGGATTTGAACCGTCACACATATCGACCGAGAAAAAGTCCCCAGCTTTCCCCGTGGCGAACGCTTGCGTCGGTTCACAGTATTTCGACATTCCCTGTTTGAATCCACGGTCGAGCTCGACCTCGCTAAATTCCGCCTCGACAGCGCGGCATTCGGCGACAAAAGTATCGCCCGTCAGCCTGCGACCCGACATCGCAACACTCTGGCCGTATTCGAACCAGTTTTTGCTCTCACAGTCTTTTCGTTTAAAGTACGACGCGCAACCGGACTGAGTCGCTACCAGCAAAGCAAAAAGGCCCAGCGTAAAGAACCGCGAAACAGAGTTCGCACCAGATTTCGTTTCAGATTTCTCATCTCGTTTTTGAATTTTCATTTTCCGACAGCTCCTACTTTTCCACGCGAATTCGTGGATCAACAAATGAGTACAAAATATCGACAACCAAATTTGAAACAACCAAAAGGGTTGAGTACAAAAGCGTGAGCCCCAACACCAGCGGATAATCGCGGTTACTGACAGAGCTCACCAAATGTTTTCCGATGCCGGGAATGGCGAAAATAACTTCGATAATGAAGGAGCCGGAAAGAAGGCCCGCGAAAAGTGGTCCGGTGATCGTCAAAACAGGAATCAGCGAGTTTCTTAACACGTGGTGAAATAGAACTGTGCGCTCGGGAACACCTTTTGCGCGCGCCGTTCGCACGTAATCTTGGCGAATGGCTTCAAGCACCGTTCCGCGAGTCATGCGGGCATAAATCGCTGCGGGCCTTAGGCCCAACGTCAGCACTGGAAGTATCATGTACTCCCACCCGTCCCACAGAGCTGGCGGAAGAGTTCCGTGCAGAAACGAGAACGGAATGCCAAAGCTAAAGATCATCACAAGCACTGGGCCCACCACAAAACTTGGAAGTGCGACGCCAGAAATCGCAATCAGCATCGCTGTCGTATCAAACGCGGTATTGTGTTTTGAAGCCGCGATGACTCCCAAGGGAATTCCAATGATCAGCGAAAGTAGAAGTGAGTAAAGACCAAGCTCTGCCGACACCGGCAAAGTCTCGCTGATGATGTCCGTGACTGAGCGTCCGATGTATTTGTAGGACTCGCCCCAATCGCCGGTCACAAGGCCCTTTAAGTACTGGCCATACTGAACAAGCACCGGTTGATCGAGGCCATAGCGAGCTTCGATATTGGCTTTGATTTCATCCGGCAAAGCTTTCTCGCTGTCGAAAGGACCGCCCGGTAGAATTCGAAGTAACAGAAACGTCAATGAAGCAATCACGAACAATGTCGTGACCGCTTCTAAAACTCGTTTCAATGCAAAGACGAGCAACCCTGAACGCATTAAGGCTTGATCACAACATTCTTATATTCAAACCGTCTCATCGCATTGATGGGAAAGTTCTCGACACGATTTGAAACTAGAAGATGCGCGACCGACGTCAAAACCGGAATGACCGGCGTTCCTTCGGCTAAAAGCATCTGACTTGCTTTTCTGTAAAGCTCACGACGCTTTTCGCGGTCGACTTCGCCGGCAGCCGTTTCAACGATTTTATCATAGCGCGTGTCGGCCCAACGAGTGCGGTTGTTATCGCTATAAGACGTCATCAAATTCATGAAGTTATCTGGATCCGGATAATCTGCGAGCCATCCGAAACGGAACAAATGTGGCGGATCCGTTTTCATATTGGCTAGATAAGACTTCCACTCTTCGTTTTTGAGTTCAACTTCAAGACCAAGATTTTCTTTCAGCTGCGATTGAACGATTTCGGCAATGCGCTGGTGATTTTCATTGGTATTGAAGTGAAGAGAAAATTTCGGAAGTTTTTTTCCGGGTCCGTAGCCAGCTTTCAAAAGCTCAGCTTTGGCTTTCTCGAGATTAAATTCAAGACCAACATCCGCAAAGTAGCCGAACATTCCCGACGGCACCCAGCCCGTCAGCGGAATTTCGCCCCCATCAAGAACTTGAACAACTTTTTGTCGGTCGATCGAATGAGCGACCGCGCGGCGAAAGTGGACATTGTCCATCGGCGGCTTTTTCGTATTCATGCCGTAGTAGTAAATTTGAAGCGAGCCAGTCGATCGATATTCTTTGCGCTTTCGCTGAGTTTTAAGTTCCACCGAAGGAATGCCGTCAACACAATCAAGCTTCCCAGCGTCGAAGAGATTTATCGCTGTTGCTTGCTCGTTGATCATTTGCGCGTGGACGAATTTTACTTTTGGTTTTGAGCCGTAATAAGTGTCGTTCGCTTCAATAACAATTTCTCGGTCATGCTGCCACAATGCCAACTTGTAGGCCCCTAAGCCCACCATGTTTCCGGCTTCGGTCCACTTGTCGCCGTGTTTGGCTATCAAATCCAAGCGAATCGGAAATGTCGATGCGTGCGTCAAAAGCTGAGGGAAATATCCCATGGGCTTTTCAAGCTCGACACGAAGTGTGTTCGACCCCGTCAAAGAAACGCCGACTTGCTCCCAAGGAACTTTGCCTTCCGAAAAAAGTTTCGCGTTCTTAATCCCATAAAGAAAATAAGCATATTCGCTGGCGGTTTCTTTCGCCATCAATCGGCGCCAGCCGTCGATAACGTGCTGCCCCGTGAATTTTACCCCGTCCGACCAGACGACATCCTCTCTCAAAGTCAGTGTCCAGACTTTCGCTTTTTCAGAGGGCTTCCACTCGGTCGCCAGCGCAGGAATCAACGCAAGCTCGGTATCGGACAAATCGTACGATACGAGGCCGTCCATAATATTGTTGATGACATGAGACGACGTCGTGTCCGTCGCTTTATTCCAGTCGAGTGTCGGAGGTTCCGAACCTAAGTTAATACGAAGTGTATCGGCCTTTGTGAGCTCAAGAGATCGACCATCGGGTGTCTTGACTGTCGTTGAACTCGATCTTGAGGTGCAGCCAAGGTTTGTCGCGGCGACCGCAACAACGGCGACTACGGCCAACGAAACCAAAAAGGAAAAACGATCGGCCGTTCCCCGAAATGACAACATTCGAACACCCCTTGTATTAAAACTAAGCTCGAGTCGCTACCACACTTCCAGAGCTTCGGGACTCGAATCGGGCGAAACTCCGACGGGCTTTACGAGCCAATCAAGAGATCCGCGATCATCGCGGTAGAGCAACCGATAGATCTGAAAGTTACGAGTCACTTTCTTCACATAGTTGCGCGTTTCGACAAAGGGAATATGTTCGATGAACTCATCCATACGCAGGGCGCCAAAACCCTTGAGCCAGGATTGGACCCGATGCGGCCCCGCATTGTAGCCGGCGGCGACCAAAGGAAGACTTCGATTGAACTTCTCCTGCAGGCGCTGGAGGTACCGGGCACCGAATCGAATATTGAAGTCGGCCTCCATCAAATCGACGGCTTTAAAGCCTTTTTCGCTGAGGAGCTGCGAAGAAATTCTTTCGCCCGTGAACGGCATAATCTGCATGAGTCCCGAGGCGCCAACGGGGCTTCGAGCTTCCGTCCGGTAGTGGCTTTCGGCTCGCATGATGCTCCAAATGAGATCAGCTTCCACGCGCGTGGTTTTCGCTGAAGACAGCACCACTTCCGAGAAAGCTTGAGGGTACGTGAATTCCCAAAGATCGCGGGCTCCTTTAAGGCCCCCGCGAAGGCGCGGTCCGCTGAACGCCAGCTCACCTAATGTGCTTGAGCGATCGTACCGACCCATGCGGTGAAGTTCGGCCATCATCATTCGCCGATCTTGGGGGTTTCTGACGCTTGCATCGAGATTTCTAAGCTCCCATCGACTCTCGTCCAAAAAACCAGCCGCAAAAAGCTGTCGGACGCGGTCAAGGCGAGGGCGAAGTGCGGGATCGCGAACTTGAACGCTGCGTCCATCGACAATCGCAAGCCCGTCGACGTCACTGCCAGCTTCGTCAGCGTCTTTGGCTTCGTCGCCCGCTTCAGTGCCCGCGTCGGTTATTGTATCGGCCGTTTCCGCTTCCAGCGGCGCTTCGTCTTCGCTTTCCGCTGCAACGTCGCTCACAGGAGGTTCGTTCGCTACCACCGGATCCGCCGCCGCTTTGGCTTTTTCGACTTCGACTTTGGCGTCAAAAGTTTCGGCCGCAATTGTTTCTCTTAACTCTTGCTCGGCCAAGCCTCTTGTAAATCCCAATCGGTTTTCCGCGTCCGTCAAGACGACGCCGGGAATGGACTTGAGTCGGTACCAGGACAAAATCGCGTAGTAATCGATCGACGGATCACGAAGCAGCTGACGAAACATCTCGGTCGCTTCTTTTTCTCGCCCAAGTCTTAAAAAGGCCATTCCGCTCCAGTACTGAATGCGGTCGCGCGAGGTCGAATCGGTTCTCGCTTGTCGGCGGCCGATCCGTTCTTTTAAAAGCGACTGCCAGCGCGCCAAAGCTGTTTCAAAATCACCGCGCAAGTAACTCATCCAGGCAAGGTGCCAGCGAGCATCGCGTGCAATTTTAGCCCGGCCGTACTTTTTCGAGAGAAGTCCAAAACCCTCTTCAGCACCATCGTAATCCTGCATTTGATAACTAGCGAAAGCCGAATTAAAAAGTGCGTCACTGGCCGCTCGTCCGCGCGGTGCCAGCTGGTACGATTTTTTGTAAGCTCCGGCGGAGGATGCGAAGTCACCCATGCGGGACGTAATACGCCCCATGTGATTCCAAAATTGCGGACGAGTTTTTTGTGCCTCCGCGTGCTTTAAAAGTAGAACCATCGCCTCTTCGTTTTTACCATTCGAGAGAAGCGCGCCGATTTCAAAAGAGTCCAAAGTCCATGTATCAAAGACTCCGACCGATTTCAGGCTATGAATTTCCCCAATCGAACGTTCGACTTGCCCCTGAAGCTGTAGTCGCCGAAGACGTGTTTGAATGTCCTTTGCTGTCGCCGAGCAACTTAAGTTTTTTCCATCGACTTTATTGTTTGGTAAAAGCGGACCCCAATCAGAAATCTCTGGCGCGGCCGGATATTTTGAATAGAGATCGCGTGCAAGTCGGCACTCCGACACTCCAAGATGGCGCCGCGCCCGCAGCAAAAGATGCACGTACGAGGGATAGATGTCTTGTCCGCGCGCAGACTTTAGCGCCGGCTGCAAAATCCGAACGACTTCTTTCCAAGGAGCCGAACTTACCGTGTCGCTGGACGCACGGGCCGCTACGACCCGCGCCAATTCAAGAACCGCTCGCGCGCGAAGAGCCGCCGGAACTTCTTTTTTCGGCGCCTCAAGAACCCGCGAGAAATTTTCTCTTGCAAGGGCGTCTTGCCCTGTTCGGGCATAGAGACGGCCGGCCGCGTAGCGAATTTGAATTTCAAGTGGGTTCTTTTTCTCAAGCGCACGCGTGTACTCGGCGGCCGCTTCGGTATCGCGTTTGAGATCTTCAAGAATTCTTGCTTTTAAAAATCGCGAAATGGGCTCGGCGTCGACTTTCGCCAATTGCTGTCCCCATTCGCCGTTCAAGCGCTGAAGCGCTGTTTCACGATCGCCGCGCTTCAGAAGCTCACGAACACGGAGCAGTGTCGTGGCTGCAGGATCGACGGCCATGGCGGGCGCGCGTTGAGCATTCGCCGGAGCAACATTGCTCGCAACTCGCGCCTCAGCTGCAGCTTGTGCAACGACGGAAATAAGAACGAAAGAAACAATGAGAGCGACGCTCAGAAGCGAAAAAACACAGCGACGTAAGAAAACAAAATGCATAATTCGCCCATCCTTGATGCGCGGAACACGGCGACGTGTGGGATCCGATCGCCGTCCCCCCAAAAACAAAATCGTCGACCCACCCTGGTCGAACCTGATTCTCCATGATAGCGGTAGGCATGGCCAAATCGAAGTCAAAATCCGTCTACGTTTGCCAATCATGCGGAGCGCAACGATCGCGCTGGGAGGGTCGCTGCTCGGACTGCAACGAGTGGAATACTTTTGTCGAGGAGCGCATCGAATCTGAAGCCCCTGCACGCGGACTTTCCAGCGCCAGGTCCTCGGTGGGCACTGAGACAAGAGGCTGGGCAAAAAATGGAGTCGGTGCCGCAAGTGGCGCCATTAAACTTGGCGATGTCTCTAAAACAAGATCGGAACGAACACTGGCCTCCGACGCTCGACTTGAGACGGGATATTCAGAACTCGATCGCGTACTTGGCGGCGGACTTGTGCGAGGATCTTTCGTTCTTGTCGGCGGAGATCCTGGAATTGGAAAATCGACATTGCTGCTTCAGATGGCCGGTGGTCTTGCTGGTCAGAAGGCGCGTGTTCTCTATGTGTCCGGCGAAGAATCGATTGATCAAACGGGCCTTCGGGCCGAGCGGTTGGGACTTCTTGATGGTCCAGCCGCAGAGCTAGTGACGCTGTCGGCAGAGAGCCAGCTCGAAGTCATTCGCGACATGGCCTTGAGCGACAAACCAGATGTTCTTGTCGTGGACTCGATCCAAACTGTTTTTCTCTCTGACTTATCATCGGCACCTGGGTCTGTTGCGCAAGTTCGCGAGTGTGCGGCGGCCCTCATGAATCTTGCCAAAGGCCACGGGATTTCAGTTTTCGTCATTGGACATGTCACCAAAGAAGGTCAGATCGCCGGACCCAAGGTTTTAGAACATATGGTCGACACTGTTCTTAGTTTCGAGGGTGATAAAACTCACGCATTTCGCCTGCTTCGCGCTTTGAAGAATCGGTTCGGCGCGACTCACGAGCTTGGTGTTTTTTCGATGGATTCTCGTGGGCTTGTCGAAGTCGCGAATCCTTCGGAACTTTTTTTAGAAGAACGCGGCGATCGATTGATCGGATCCGCCGTTCACTGCTCGATGGAAGGCAGTCGCCCACTTCTTTGCGAAGTTCAAGCGCTGACGATTTCGACCACGATGGCGATGCCCCGCCGAACTTCTATAGGTTTCGACACCAATCGCGTTCACCTGCTGGCAGCTGTTCTCAACCGACACTTAAATTTGCGACTCGCGCAAAGCGATCTTTTTATCAACGTTGTTGGAGGCCTAAGGCTTGATGAGCCGGCGGCGGACTTCGCAGTGGCCGCAGCACTTATCTCGAGCGAAACGGGGCAAGAGCTTGATGCAAAGACCTGCTTCTTTGGAGAATTGGGACTCACGGGTGAAGCCCGGGCCGTACCGTTTGCAGAGAGCCGGCTTCGAGAGGCGAAAAAGCTTGGGTTTGAGAAACTGATTGTTCCGTTCAGCAGCAAAAAGCAACTGATGCCCCTGGGAAAAGAGGCACTTCGCGGAGTGACGTTTGTGAAGAATGCCGCCGAGCTTGCGGAAGCCGCCGTGGGATCTTACAAACCCTCGGGCCCTAAAGTTCGCCGCGCCAAAGAAGAGGATTTCGACCTTTAAAGGTTGATGACGTGTTCGGCCTTTAAAGGCCTTAGGCGGCGCGGACCAGCGCGGACTTTAACGTGTTCAAATGGTCGTTCACCTGAATTCGAACTCGCGTCGAACCGTTCCCGTCGGACTCTCGTATCTCTGAACACACCAACGGAATTTTTCCATCCGGCCCAAGATCGATTTCGACATGGAAGAATCGTGGAAGCCCCTCAGGGAGCGCCTCTTTCAGACGAAAGCCCGACGTCGAGCAATCGGTCGTTACCACGGCCAACACACCACGCGGTGTAAAAATTCTGACTTTAAAACGTTTTTGGTACCGAACGTTGTTTCGATCTTCAACAGCCGCTTGCGATTCAAGCATCAGCGACATCGTCGCCTCTTCGGCCAACGTGAGCACTTTGTCATAGGGCGCTTGAGCAGGTCCGTTGACAGGCTTTGTCGGAGCCTTTGCGAAGGACTTAGGAGCAATATTCAATTCAGGTTTCTGATTCTTTCCCTGACGAAGCGTCGAGGTGGCCGCATGAAGGGCGCGAACGGAAACTGAACTGTGAGTATTTTCACGAGCTTTTTCCGCTTCGACAAAATCAGCGATGGTCGAAGTGTTCGTCACGGCCGAAGCATCGTCGACGTATTTCAAAACCGCTTCCGGAATTGGCGGAGGCGTGATCGCTTTTGGCTCTTCAATCTGCAAGTGCTTGAGGATTTCTGGAAGCTCTCCAAAAGGTCGCCAGCCGGTGAAGCCTTCACGCCACATCAACCAGTCGGCGCGCATCGAATCACTCGAAGCGCGAAAGAAAAAATCAACCGTCGCTCGCTCGAGGCTATCAAACTGCTGACGATCCGAAAGTCGAAACAAACTCCAGTTTTCAATACCTGATTTCAAACGAACCTCCGTCGACCTTCTCGGTAGAGTTATTTCGGCATTCTGGAGGGTTGGATTGAACATGCCTCGACGGAGGTCGAGGCGATCAAACCGAAGCAATTCACCGGGGCCAGTAGGGACGCTTTAGAGACGGGCGCGACGAATGGCTGTCGACCAATCCGTGCGTCGTGCCTCGCGCGCTTCCTTGGTCATCTTAGGTTTAAATGTTTTATCGATGCGCCAGATAGATTTAATCGCGTCGAGGCCTGAGAACAAATCAGCGCCGTGACCTGCAATGAACGCCGCTCCCGCCGATGTCGTTTCAATAATCCGCGGCCGAACAACATCGACACCCAAATAATCAGCTTGAAGCTGCATCAAAAGCGAATTTGCACTGGCGCCGCCATCGACACGGACAGATTTGAGTGTTGAATTATGTCGCGCCAAATCTTCGGCCATAGAAATTAAAATGTCCGCGTTTTGAAGTGCCATCGCATCCAGTGTGGCGCGTGCAATGTGGGCGCGTGTGCTTCCACGCGTGAGGCCCGAAATCATACCGCGCGCGCGAGGATCCCAGTGTGGAGCGCCGAGTCCCGTGAGTGCTGGGACAAATTCAACACCGCCCGTATCCTTCACTTGGGCTGCAAGCTTTTCGATCTCTTTCGCTTCTTTGATGAAGCCCAGCTGATCTCTTAAAAACTGAACAGCGGCGCCACAGATGAACGCTCCACCCTCAAGAGCGTACGTTGCCGAAGTATCTCCCTTAAGACGCCACGCCACTGTCGTCAGAAGTCCCGCCGACGAGGTCAAAACTTTTGAACCTGTATTGATCAATAAAAAACTTCCCGTACCAAACGTGCACTTGGCATCGCCAACATCGAAACACGCTTGCCCGAAGAGAGCCGACTGTTGATCGCCAGCAATACCTGTCACGGGAATTCCATCTGGGAATCCACGAAGGCCCAGTGTCGTTCCAAAAAGGCCTGACGAAGATTCAATTGTTGGTAGAGCCGCCGGAGGGATTTCGAAAATCTTTAAGAGCTCGTCGTCCCACTGGCAGGTCTTCAAGTTCATCAAAAGCGTGCGCGAGGCGTTCGAGACGTCGGTCTTGTGACTGTGTCCACCGGTCAACCGCCACAAAAGAAATGCATCGATGGTTCCGAACGCGATTTCCCCCCGCTCGGCACGCCCACGAAGTCCCGAAACATTATCGAGCATCCACTTCATTTTCGTCGCCGAAAAATAAGGATCAAGAACAAGCCCCGTCTTTTCTTTAACAAGAGGCTCAAGCCCCGCAGCCTTCATCTGTTCGCACGTTTCTGTCGTGCGACGATCTTGCCAAACGATAGCCGGTCCCACCGGCTTTCCCGACTTTTTATCCCAAGCGACGATGGTTTCGCGCTGGTTGGTAATGCCAATCGCCGCAATCGATTCCGGGTTCACGCGTGCTTTTCTTAAGCACGAGGTAATGGTATCCGTAACACTCTTCCAAATTTCTTCAGGTTTATGTTCGACCCAGCCCGGTTTCGGGTAGTGTTGTCGATAGTCGAGATCCGCGCGGGCGACGACAGCGCCAGCCACGGTGAAGAGACTGACCGTTGTTCCGGTTGTCCCTTGATCAATCGCCAAAATGTGGCGAGTCTTAAACTTCGGGCGCAGCGTCGATTTTACTTTTGAGAAAGCCATGATTCATGATGAAGAAAAAAATCGACAAAAGCACTCTTGAACGTACCGCATACCGCGCGATCCCCAAATTTTTGCTGGAGCTTGCTCGCCGGTATTTTCGTCTTGAAGTTGAAGGTCTTGAACACATCCCTCGACGCGGCGCCGGGCTTATCACCCCCAACCATTCTGGATATTCAGGCCTCGACTCTTTGCTGCTTGCGAATGAAATCAACCGCTCCACGGGGCGCGTTGTGCGTCTTCTTACGCATCGGTTTTGGTTTCTCACAAAATACACAGCGATCCCGTTTGAAAAAACAGGCTTCGTCAAAGCAACGACTCAAAACGGGCTCGACCAGCTTGCGAAAAATAATCTCGTCATTCTTTTTCCCGAGGGTGAACAGGGAAATTTCAAACCCACCGCGAAACGTTATCACCTTCAGGAGTTTAAGCGAGGCTTCATCCGCTTAGCGCTAGAGAGGCAATGTCCGATCATTCCTGTTCTCATTATCGGCGCCGAAGAAACTCACATCAATTTAGCGCAGCTTAAGATTTCTAGATTTCTTCCAGGCGCCGTGATGCCTCTCCCACTGAACATTATTCCCTTACCGGCGAAGTGGGTCATAAAGTTTCTTCCGGCCATTCATCTCCCTTATACCGCGGACGCTCGCCACGACCGCGAGCTCGTACGTGAAATCGCCAGTGAAATCCGCGAGACAATGCAGAAGGCTCTGTCCGAAGAAGTGAAGAAACGGGGCTCTGTTTACTAGACTCTTTACGCAGGACTCCCTCTGGGCCGACGTATTCGCCTTCAAATCGCCACAGAACTTTCAAACATGATTGCCGCCGTTGACACGTTTTGAAGTGAGTGATTTCTGAGGCCGTCATACGGCTTATTAAATTTAATGATCCAATGGATCACTGAAAGTGAGAATTCAAATGGGATTAACCTCAATGACGAAATCGGTTTTTCGCGCAGGCGCGCTCGTTCTCATCGCCGCCACTCTTTTTGCTGGATCTCCATCAAAAGCGGCTTCTATCAATAGAACGGCCGTCGTTGCGACACTTTCTGTGCCGAACGGAGCGTACCAAGGTGTTAACTCGGTCACACTTTTGGCGGACGGTCGTGTTCAGATGGTCAAAAACAAAACACTTGTTGATACGATCATTGTTTCTGCGAAAACCCGAGAGTTACTGCTCAATGCGGCCCGCAATCTTTCGGACGCGGAACTTGATGATCAGACGAGCGCGATTATTTGCAGAGCTTACTTCCCGCGCGATCTCTTGGACCTCTCCGTGAGTGGTTTCGACACTGCGACCGATGCTTTCAACAGCAAAATGCGCACAGTTTTGACGTCCGACGAGTGCGATACAGCGCGAATTGTTCGGCCAATTGACGACGTTTACTGGAAACTAGCGATGGAACTTCGCGCTCAACTCAAGATCATTTTTCTGCAGACGCTGAAGTAGTTCTCGGGACCAAATCCGCCTTCGGGTCGCGAGCGACGAAACGTCCCGCGGCCCGCCCTCACGAGGCCCTCGTTACGGCGCCGCGCCTCTCGCGTCCGGCCTTAGATAAATGCGACTCGAATCGGAAATTTCGCGGGAATCAAAAAGCTCGCGCGCCAAGGCAACGGCTCGTTCTTTCGGTAGTCCTTGCGACTCCAACTGGTTCTTCAGAGCATAGCGATCCATGTCTTTCCACCCTCGAAGCCCGTGAACGACTCTTGAAAAAGGAATAGCATCCCAGAACTTCACACGCTGGCCATTTTCGTCTTTGAACGGATGTCCTTTTTTTGAGCCACCGATCTCAAAGGCGAGGCGCGCCGTGAGAAGGCGAATCCAAGATTTGAACTGGCGACGTGCGGCCATCGGGCTTCCTGAAAGCTTCACCACCAAGTGCAAGTGATTGCCGACATTCACGTACTTTTGAAGCCGCACGCGGTAGCGCTTTGAAATCGTCATCACCAGACTGTTCACTTTGATCTTGTTGGCGCCGAGCATGGTGCGCTTTCCCTTGGCAAATTTCGAACGAAAGCAAACGTGCATCGGCTTTTGGCTGCTCAGCGGCCGCGCGATTTTCGCGTGCGTATTGCTGTTACTGGCGCGTCGGTCGCTGCCAATAAAAGTGTCTTTTGAAGACGGCAGAAATGAGGCTTGAACCGAGCGCCGCCGCCTCGCCGATTTCGTTTTTGAAGGAGCTTTCGCCCGATATTTGGCCGGCGAGGTAGACGTCTCCGTCGACGGAGAAATAGAAGTCCTTTTCGCGCGAACTTGTGGCCTCTTCGCCTGTTGACCGCCCATAAAATAATGGTTTTTTCGCGCAATTTTCATTGATTGGAAGCATATGTATTTTCATCGTAAAAATCAAGACTTAAGCGAGATTTGTTTCGATAAAAACGAGATGGTATGCGCAAAAGTCTGCTGAGCCCCAGCTCTCTCAAGCAAGAGAAACAAGATTTTACCGAGAAGACCTGGCGGAGTTTTTCGAAAATTAATCGCTAGGGAGATCGCCGCGCACCTTGTTGGCTTTTAGCCCCGTGACCAGATTGAAGTTCTCTGTGGTGACCTGATAGGCTGGGCCCGTTGGCACACTTGCTCAGGAGCGGGTGCCGCCACATCGCTGGCGCAGCTGCACCCAGGCACAAACGCTGCCTCGCGATAAGCCCTTCGAGAGCATCAACGGCGAATATCGTCAGCTTTGTCGGCGCCGATTTCTTCGACGATGGTGTTCCAGGCGGAGATGACGAAGCCGGGGTTGCCTGGATCGCGCCCCACCATCAGTCGAGTTATCAACATTGCCAGCGTCACGCTGGCGACAAGAAGCAAAACATACTCGACGACCACTTGCCCACGTTGTCCGAGACGGTTACCGTTACGAGATGTCTGATTTAGATCAAAAGAATCCATCTCCTCAAGCTTCAACCAAATCGCGCCTCACGTCGAGTGCGATCGTCGAAACTCTTAAGAAGCGCCATATCGGCGTGCCTCTTCTGGGTCTTTTGACTTTGGCGGTGGCCGCTTATTTCGTTTTGGCACAAAGCCCGTCAACACTCACAAACGCTTCTCTTGAACCAGATCCCTTGGCCGGCGACCGCCCACCCGTCGCTAACTTTACCGTCACAAGTACGATCGGCGAAACATTTGAACTTGCGCAGCACAAAGGCAAAGTCATCTTGGTCAGCTTTTGGACATCGAATTGCTCAACTTGCATCCTCGAGCTTCCCGTTTTCTCGGAACTCGCCAAACGCTATGAGAGCGAAGGCCTCGAAGTTTTATCCATCAATTTGGACACGGCCGACATCGGCGCGCGCGTGGCTAGCGATGTGTGGTCAAAGGGTGGTTTTGAGTTTGCGGCTCACTTAGATCCCGAGCGCAATGTCGCCAAAATTTTCCAGATCGAAACAGTACCGAGTGGGTTTGTTATCGACCGCCAAGGACGAATGGCTTTCAACAGTTACGGAGCCAACGATTGGCTGGCTCCGGAAACGCGACAACTGCTTGAAGATCTACTTCTCGAAAAATAATTAGACGACTTTTTTAGGAGCGATTCCGCGAATAATTGCGAGAACCCGGCTCACAACAGTGGAAAGCTCGGCTTCACAGTCGGCCGCCTGAAGTGCGACGACATGATCCTTTCCAAGGCGCCCCATTGGTAAAGTGTCTGGCGTCCACGAAAGACCTTGCGACAGAAAGCACAAATCAAACGTCTCATCAGTGGGATACATCATCACATAAAGACTGGGGCCACCGTTTCGGGGCCAGAGGTCGCTTAAGTCTTGAGTCTTGGATCGAAGTTCAAAATAAAATTTTAGCGCCAAGGCCTCTTGGCTTTGCGAAAAATAGAGTCGAACGGGCCCATCGAAAATCGCGCCGTTAAAAGCCGGTGAATAAAATGGCGACTGGGTAATATAAAGTCGACCTTCTATTTCTGGCATTTCTGGGCTGCTGTTCTCTAGAGAATTCGGCGGCATCCGTGTCGCTGTCTCGTTCATCTTCACTCCATTGAAATTTAAAAACTGAACTAAATCGACACCCCTCCGGCATCCTGCCACGAGGGATGTCTTCTCAAAGCCTAGGCAAGCCCGAGCCTCAAACGCAAATTTTTTTTAAGATCATTTAAGAAATCGGCCTTGAAGGTCGAAAACGCCTGACCTGAGCTGGATTCAACGCGGTTTGAGCTGAAAACCGTCGCGCCAAACCGACGCCACGGCGCTATGACTCAATCCGGGCCCAACCGCATAAAATAGGTCCGAAATCAGAGCCCCACGCTTGAGCACGATGAAATCCGCAGTTCGGCCTACGGTCAGCGCCCCTGTCTGCTGCTCGAGCCCCAGTGCTGCGGCAGCCGTCACTGTGTAGGCCGACAAAACTTCAGGCAACGTCATCTGCATCACCGTTCGCGCCAACACCCCCACGAGAGCAATATCTAAAGCGGGGCTAGTGCCTGGATTGTGATCCGTTGCCAGCGCCACCCGCGCCCCTGCGTCGATCAGGGCTCGAGCTTTTGGGTAGGGAAGCCGCGTGTACATATCGGCCACCGGCAAAAGAACTGCGACTGTCTTCGACCGAGCAAGCTCGTCGATCTCGCGCGAACCTATTTCGATCACATGATCGACCGACTGCGCTTTGAGCTGAACGCCCAAAGCCGTTCCGCCCGACAGCGAGAGCTGGTCCGCATGAATTGTGACATCAATCCCCATCGCTCGCGCTTTTCCGAGGAGCTTTTCACCAGAGGCTTTCGAAAAAGCACCTTTCTCGATGAAAATATCAAGCCTCACGCGTTTCTTTAGAAGCTTCGGAAACAGCGTCTCGATTTTAAGGAGCCATGACGCTTCGGTCTCGCCGTCAGGCAACGAATGGGCCGCAAGACACGTGACAATCAAACGCGGCAAATCTTTCGCCGAACGATCGCGGATCTTCAGCAGAAGATCCAGGTGCCGATTTTCTTCTTCAATGGTGTCGGCGTAGCCCGTTTTCACTTCGACCGTAGCGACACCTTGACGAGAAAATAGCTTCAGCCGATCGATGAGCGCAGTCTCAAGTTCTTTTAGACTCGAATTTTTTGTGGAACGAACTGTCGATCGGATTCCCCCGCCCGCTTTTGCGATATCAAGATACGAATCACCGCGGTTGCGACGTTCGAATTCCTCGGCGCGCGAGCCTGAATACAATAAGTGCGTGTGGCACTCGACAAACGCGGGTAAAACTTCCGAGCCTTTCAGTGAGACCGTCTTAATTTTTTTCCGAAAAGCCGCGGGCTTTCCTGCGGCGTAGATTTTGTAATCTTCGGCCCGTCCGCACCACTCGATTTTCCCCTTCGCGGACACCAGCAAAACCGCATCATTGATTGTTTCAATGTGCGTGACCTCAGGCCTCCGCGCGTCGATGAAACCGCGAAAAGTGTGCAGTTTTGAAATCTTCGTAAAAAGTGTCACCGTAAAAATCCTTTGAGCTTCTTCCAAGTGTCGCCATAGGGAGGATAGCGAAACTTCACGTCTAAAACAAAACGTCTCGTGAGCAATGCCTTCTGGTGCGAGAACGTTTCAAATCCGAATCGCCCGTGGTACGCGCCAATTCCACTTTTGCCGACACCACCAAACGGCAATTCTTCGTTCCCAAAGTGAAGGAGCGTATCGTTAACGCAGCCTCCTCCAAAATTTCTATCGATCATTAGATCTCTAGAAAATGTCGAGTTGTTGGAGAAAACATAAAAGGCCAAGGGATCTGGATGACGATCCAAAATTACATCAAGATCCTCTCTCGTTTCCCACGTTAAAATCGGTAAAATCGGACCGAAAATTTCTTCTGCCATCGCGGGATCATCAACCGAACTTACTTTGATCAATGTCGGTGCCATTTTTTTCCTTAAAGCATCCCGCTCGCCTCCGTGAACAATCTCAGCGTTCACGAGCAGAGCCTCAAGTCTTTGAAAATGACGATCCGAAACAATTCGGCCGTACGATGAAGACTCGAGAGGACGATCACCGAAAAATTCAAGGGCGCGAGACCGAAGTGCATCGATGAATTCTGCTTCGATCGAGCGATGAACCAAGAGAAAGTCAGGTGAAATACACGTCTGCCCGGCATTGACAGTTTTACCCCACATGATGCGTCGACTGGCCACTTCGATATCGACATCGCTATCGACGATGCACGGACTCTTTCCACCCAGCTCAAGCGTCACAGGTGTCAAATACTTCGCGCACGTCATCATCACTTGGCGACCAATCTCGGTTCCGCCCGTGAAGAAGACGTGGCCCCAAGGGCGATCAAGGAGGCGCGAAGCCACAGCTGCGTCTCCAAGAACGCATGTTACTTCGCCTTTAGGCCAAACAGCCTGGACGATTTTCTCGATGACGATGGCCGTCTCGGGAGCTGCTTCAGAAAGCTTTAAGGCGCACGCGTTACCAGCAGAAATCGCAGCAACCACCGGTGAAAGCGCCAGCTGAAACGGATAGTTCCACGGCGAAATCACCAGCACAGCACCTTTTGGCGAATAGAGAATTTCTGATTGGCCCGGAAGAAGCTTCATCGGCGTTGAAACTTTTTTTGGAGCAGCCCAGCTTCTAAGCTCGCGGCGCGCGTGAGCGATGGCCCCCAGAACAACGCCGATTTCCGTCGAAAACGCTTCGAGCTCGGGCTTTCCAAGATCTTTTTTTAAGGCTTCCATGATGGCCACTTCAGAACGCTGAATTTCAGCGGCTAGCCTGTCCAATGAATTTTCTCGCCACTGAAGACTTCGCGTCGAGTGAACATGACTTTTGAGTTTGAAATGAAGTTCTTGGAATTTGTCCGCGTTTTTTTCAACCATGTCCCACAATAAGACACGACCTCTGTGTCCGGGCAATGGTTTTGCCTTTGGTCAGGTTCTAGACAATGTCCAAATCGCAAACACACCAATCAGCGCCATCAGCAACGACGCCCATTTAGAATCGGCTCGTTCGTTGCTCCCTAATTGTGTTCAATCGTCGGAAATTGCTGATTTCAGGTCATGAGGTTTTAACGTCTGACCGATAAATCATAGGCGATGGGTCGGCTTAAGTCCGGGGGGACATCCAAGTGAGTCTTAATTTGAGACGTTGGCGTGGGATTGCGCTGTGGCTTGGAGTCGGAGCGCTTGTCATGCCCTTTGGTTTCAACTGTCACGCACCCACGGATCAATCGCCAAATTTACCTTCGGAATCTCAAGGCTCGGCCCGAGCCGATGACGTCGACCAAACGGTGCGCGCGTTAGAACCTGTCGAAGACGACGGAGCTCCCGCCGGCGAAGCGAAAGTCCGTTTTGCGGCCGACGCACTTGGTTTTCAGTCCAAACTTTCTTCAACTTCGGACTCGATGGTTCCACGCGGGACCAAACTTCTCGCTCTCTTCGACAACGAATGTCGCGCGCGAAATGGTCGCGCGTCCGAATCTTCGTCGGGCTCTTCGGCGGCGCTGAAATTTGAAGCCGAGGAATTCTCGCCTAAAGACAATCAAACTTTGGCCTCTATGACAGCCGAAGCTGAAGCTGATCCATGCCTTGTTCGACTCGATGAAAATCGAAGGCTTCAGCTGGTCGATCCCAATTTTGATCCCTCGGCAGCCACTGCGGGCCCCGGCTTTTCGTCTCTTGCTGTCACCAACGACGCGCGCGCGAGCGAAGCTCGCCATGTGATTTTCTCGAAAGCTCTGCTTGCTTGGGACTGGTTCTATTCGGGCGTGGGACTAAATAGCGATGTCGTTGTGGCGATCATCGATAGCGGTGTCCTACATACTCACCCTGACTTAGCTCAAAATATGTGGATGGATACGGATGGAAGTCGCGGCTACGATTTCGTCAACCGCGATACAAATCCTACGGACGACAACGGCCACGGAACACACTGCGCTGGCATCGTTGGCGCCCGGGCAGACAACGGCGTCGGAGTCTTGGGTATCGCCGGTAACCGCGTTAAAATTATGGGCGTCAAAGTTTTGGATAACACCGGTTCCGGCACCGAGGCTCAGATCGTGAACGGAATTCGATTTGCTACAGACCGCGGTGCCCACGTTATAAATTTGAGCCTTGGTGGTCAGTTTCAAAGCCCTGCACTTCGGGACGCTATGATCTACGCAACCACTCGTGGTGTCGTCGTGATCGTCGCCGCTGGAAACGACAATGTTCTCATCGACGACGCGGATCTTTTTTACGCTCCGTCGGGCTATTCAAAAGAAATTCCGGGAGCCCTCTCTGTCGGATCCGTGGATGCTGGCTCCGGAGCTCGCTCTGTATTTTCAAATTACGGAACGAACTATGTTTGGATCGCTGCTCCGGGTTCGGGCGGCATTCTTTCCACGTACGCAGGAAACGGCTACACAAGTTTACAAGGAACATCGATGGCCGCTCCGGTTGTTGCCGGCGCTGCTGCTCTTTTGGTTGGAAGCTTTCGCTCAAAGTCGATCACTTACACCCCTGAACAAATTGTCTCGCTTCTCACTGAAAGTGCGAGGCCCGTGACAGCGCTCAATACGTTTTTCCGAAGCGGAGCGACTCTTGATATCGAGCGAGCGGCAAAACTTTTCTACAGTCGGTATGTGCTTTCTGGCGACGGCGGAACGGAAGGTTTGTAGTGACGCGCTCGATGCAGCTTCCCACCAAAATTGGACTCGGATTGGCCGCGGGTATTTTAGTTTTTGGCTACCAAAATTGCGGTCAGTTCGCTGTCGATGGCGCAAGCCTTCGGCAGCTCGCCTCGTTGGGATCTTCACCCAGCGCGGGCGCGACGCTGGTCCCAGAGACTGACAAGGTCGACGCCAACTGCCCTTCAAAGCCAGAGTACGACGCCTGTGTGATACGGCAAAACCCGATCGCAATGGGAAATCAGATTTTATCGACGAATGCGACCACACGCCGCTCGCAACTTCAGTCTCAAGCGATCTACGGCGTTAAGCTGACTTCATTGGGCTCTTCAGGTCGCCTTGAAAATGCCACGCTGTCAGTTTCAAGCCTCAGCGGTTCGCAAATTTCTACGACGGCCTCTAATCTAAAGTCCGCTCCTGGATCGCCCGGCTCTTCGGCCTTTGAACAAGTGAATATGTACTACTGGATGAATCGCGCGGCCGAATATTTCGACGCAAGAACTTCGGGCGCTCTGCCTGGAAAAAATCGAGCGATTCGAGTCATTGTTGACGACACCGTCACGGGCTATGAAGCCGCGACGAACACGATTCGTTTAAAGATGACCGACGCTTCCGGCGCTGTTGCGTGGAGTGGCGATATCGGCGTTCACATGTTCGGTGTTGCGAATGCGATTCTTGCTAACCCCACGGGTTGGAGAACTTTGTCTGCGGCCAATCACCGCACCTGCAATGCCGTCGACAAAGGTTGCTGCACATCCGCGACCGGTTGTGCGTCGGCGATTCGATTTGGTGTCGGCGAATATTTTGCCGCAAGCCTCTTCCCCGATCGACCGCGCATTGGCGACGCCATCGTTAATACGGGAAATCCTCAGATCATCGCAAGCGTTGCGCGCGACATCGCGTCTCTTTCAGGCAATACGACGACGCAAGTCTTCACTGACTCCGCCGGCCACGCCCAAGCTTTGGGACTGATTTACGCTTCGATTTGGTGGCAAATGCGAGCGGCCGCGGGCGCTCAGAGTGCCGAGATCGATCGCATTTTTCTTGAGCACTTAAGCCTCATCGACGGAAACGATGATTTCCGCACAGCTTTAACGAAAGCCAAAACGGTAGATGCTCGTCTCTTCAGCGGCCGCTATTCTGGGCAGTTCGACGCGCAGCTCGCGGCCCGAGGCCTGTAACTTCGCCTCATCCCTCGCCTTTTACTGTCGTGAAAAACTTATACCCGTCATTTCACGTGATTGAACCGTGAAATCCGGGTAGCTCTTCTTTCATTCGGGTTCCTTTTTGGAACCAGGGGTCGACGCGCACTTCGGGACTGCGCGCCGGATTTCGAGGGGGAGGGGCTATGGGTACATCACAGGTTCAATCAACGTCGGTTACATCGAAAAAACTTAGCGCATCGAGAAAATTTGCGGCTGTGGTTCTCACACCGGTTCTCGCTTTTGCGACATCGGGGTGTGGTGCTGGTGGCGGCGGCTCGAACGAGCGTGTCGTCGACTTTTCGAACTGCGATACAAAGCCTGATGTCGGTGCTTCGGCACTGAAAAGTCATGCGACAAAAACTGAATGGGTTGTTTCAGACTTTTTCAGTAAACCCTACGATCGCTATGATCTTGAAGCCGTCTTGGACGCGTCGTCGACGTCGACCACTGACTACGTTCAAGCCTTGGGACTTACTCTCTTGAAAGTTCCACGCGCCAACGCGACCAAACAATGTCCCACCTACTTCAATCTCGCCGTCGCCCAAGGACCGTATGCTCAGGTTTGGAAGCAAGCCTCAGGTAAAAACACAGGCAATGGAGCGCTTGCCGGTGTCTATTTTGAATTTTGCGGAAGCGGGACCGGTGCGTCTTGCAGCCCACGCCGAGTTGTTCAGCCGACGATTTTAGTCGACGAAGTCAGTGACCGCTGGACACTTATTCACGAGATGATGCACCACAATTTCAACCACGCTCGCAAAGCGGATTTGAAGATGCCGACAACGGCTGAACTTCAAATCGAGATGGATCGCCTCATTAAGACGACCGAAAAAGCGATGGCTGATTTCAAAGATCTTCCGAATCGTCAGGACCTTCTGAAGGCGGCTGAAGCGATTCGCGCGACGATCGCTATTGGGCATCAGTTGATGGTTCGAAAGCCTCTCGAGGAAGTAGCAATTGAGAGTCTTCTTTTGGACGAGTGGTCGAAAGGTAGACTTCGAAATGTCTCGATCTCTTCCGCGAAAAGCGGGATTTGGTACATGAAGTATTCGCGAGATGAGTTCAGTAAAGACTTCCGCCCTTACGCGCCGATGATTGCGAAAATCAGAAAGACGGCCGAAGAAAACTTCTGGGATGATGTCATCGCCATCGCCGACGAGACCAAAACGCAACTTCAGGGCCACACAGACGACTTGAACAAAATCATTTCTGACGCTGAAGACAAAGTGGCAGCGGCCGAAGAAGCCGCAAGAAATGCCGACGAAGAGCTTTCTGGAAATTCGCTCTTCGACTTTGGATTTGCTTCAAGACATGACGGAGCTAAGGGATCGATCACCAAGCCGACAGATCTTGTTCAAGATCACGAGCGCATCAAGTTTCAACAGCATTTGGAAAGTCATGATCAAGACGGTCTGATGAAAGCCTTCGAGACGACGACGAAAGAACTCGAAACACTGCTCGATTCAGCTCTTTAAAAGAATTAGCGCTAGGCCGAATTTGCGAACGCGCCGGGGAACCGGCGCTGCCAAACTTCGACCGACCTTCGGTCTATGTACGTCTCCGACCTTCGGTCTAGGGCAGTTTCACGCCGCGTTCGTTCGCGGTTTTTAGTGCGTCCTCGTAGCCAGCATCAACGTGTCTGAAGACACCCATCGCCGGATCCGCCATTAAGACTCGCTCGAGACGTTTTGCCGCTGATTCAGTTCCATCGGCCACGATCACTTGGCCTGCATGAAGAGAATATCCCATGCCGACGCCGCCGCCGTGATGAAAGCTGACCCACGTCGCACCACACGCGGTGTTAACGAGAGCGTTTAAAATCGGCCAATCGGCGATCATGTCAGATCCATCTTTCATTGCCTCGGTTTCACGGTTCGGTGAAGCTACGGACCCGCAATCCAAATGGTCGCGGCCAATCACGATGGGCGCACTCACGAGACCTTTTTTAACAAGGTCATTGATGGCAAGTCCTGCCAAATGCCGCTCTCCGTATTCGAGCCAGCAAATTCTTGCGGGAAGACCCTGAAAGGCGATTCGCTCTTGGGCCATATCGAGCCAGCGATGAAGTGATTTCTTATGAGGAAAAAGTGCGCGCAACGTATCATCGCAAACTTTGATATCTTTCGCATCGCCACTAAGAGCCACAAAACGAAATGGGCCCGAACCTTTGCAAAACAGCGGACGAATGTACTCAGGAACAAATCCCGGAATGTCGAAAGCGTTTTTCACGCCGCCCTCGACCGCCCGTGCGCGAATGTTATTTCCGTAATCAAAAGTGATCGAACCTTTCGATTTCATCTTGAGCATGCCGTCGACGTGCTTTGCCATCGATTGAATGGACAGGGCCTCATACTTCTTCACATCGCTCTTTCGAAGAGCCTCGGCCTCATCACAGGTGTAGCCCACCGGCACATAGCCATTGATCGGATCGTGCGCGCTGGTCTGATCTGTCAAAACATCCGGCTGAAAGCCTTTCGCCATGAGTTCGTGGATCACTTCGGCCATATTGCCGTGAAGTGCGACCGATTTGGCGATGCCTTGAGATTTATATTTCTCAACTCGAGCGATCGCATCGTCGATCGATGTCGCCACTTCGTCGATGTACTTGGTGCGCAGTCGGAAATCGATGCGCGTGCGATCAACGTCCACCGTGAGATTCGCAGCGCCTGCGAAAACGGCGGCCAGCGGTTGTGCTCCGCCCATTCCGCCAAGACCGGCTGTCAAAACGGTGCGGCCTTTCAAGGGAGCTTCCGCGTCGTAGCCGGGCTTGTCAGCAAAATGCTGACGCCCACACTCGGCAAATGTCTCGTAAGTTCCCTGAACGATGCCTTGCGTGCCGATGTAGATCCATGAGCCCGCCGTCATCTGGCCGTACATCATCAGTCCCTTTTTATCGAGCTCGTGAAACACATCCCAGGTCGCCCAGTTGCCAACGAGATTTGAATTCGCGATCAAAACCCGCGGCGCATCCGTGTGAGTTTTTACGATGCCGACCGGTTTTCCGCTTTGAACGAGCAACGTTTCGTCGTCGCCCAGTGTACGAAGCGAAGCGAGAATTTTATCAAAAGCATCCCAATTTCGCGCCGCTTTGCCGATGCCTCCGTAAACGACCAAATCCAGTGGTCGTTCGGCGACATCCGGGTCCAAATTATTCTGAATCATTCGATAAGCGGCTTCCTGCATCCAGCCGCGGCAAGAGAGCTCGCTTCCACGCGGCGCTCTTACGGTTCGTGGGCCTTTAGCTGCGCCAGATGTAGGATGGGATGTCATTGGGTTCACCGTGTCTTGTGTGCGCGCCATCGATCATTGACCTCCGAAAAGAGATTCCGTTCTTCGCTTTTATGGAAGCTACTCTGGAAATATTCCCGGCGCCAAGCACCTAGTTCGTAAGTTCCAAGGAACCTTGGAGGCTTGCGATTCGTGTCATAGTCGGGCTAGGGTTGTGGCCATGAAACACATCCTCGTAGGCACTGACCGCGTCGGCTCGAACTCAAAACGAATCGCTGTACTCGTTCAAGAAATTTATAAATCACTTGGCGAAGACGTCGAACTGATTGAGCTTCAGGACGTGATGAAGGGCCTTGCTGCGAGCGCTCAGTACGGAAACGTAACGAACCCAGAGCTTAAAATAGCGACCGAGAAAATTGAAAAATCGGACGGCCTGATCATCGTGTGCCCCGAGTACAACGGATCCATGCCGGGCGCACTGAAGTACTTTATCGACCATTGGCGATACCCTGAAGCTTTCGATTCAAGGCCTGTTTGCCTGATTGGCCTCGGCGGAATGTTCGGAGGGCTTCGTCCGGTCGAGCACCTGCAACAAGTCTTCGGCTACCGAAACGCGTATATCTTTCCGCAGCGTGTTTTTCTGATGAATGTTTGGAATCTTTTAAAAAAGTCAGACGTTAACCCCGAAGGCCGCCTGCAAGATCCCCTTTTGCTTGGGCTTATGCAGAAGCAAGCACAAGATTTTAGAACATTCGTCGACGCGCTCAAAGTGGCAAAACTCCACGCATCGACGAAATCGATTTAGCCCGCCGGAACGCAAGCTTCTGGCACTTAGAACTCTAGGCCCGTGCAGATCGACTGAAACGCGCCCGCGCGAATGAGACCTCGAATTGCTTCGATGTCTTGGTGGAAAATTCGATCTTCAGCAGCGAACGGAACTTTTTCGCGGATGATTTCCAGGGCTTTTCGAACGGCACCGGACGACTCAAGTTTTTGTCCCTTTTCATCTTTCAGCATGTCGAGAGCTTGGGTCGCCGATAAAAGCTCCATCGCAACAATGGATTCTGCGTTTCGAACGACGGCTTGAAATTTTCTTGCGGCGATCGTTCCCATCGAAACATGATCTTCTTTGTCCGCAGAGGTCGGAATCGAATCGACACTGGCTGGATGCGAGAGAATTTTATTTTCACTGACCAACGAAGCCGCGGCCACCTGAACAATCATATGACCGCTGTTGAGACCTCCCTGCGGCGCTAAGAAAGCCGGAAGTCCCGACATCGCCGGATTGATCAATTTTTCGATGCGGCATTCAGAAATTGAAGCCATTGCCGAAACCGCGATCGCCATGAAGTCGAGTTGAAACGCCACGGGCTCGCCATGAAAATTTCCGCAAGAAAGAATTTTTCCTTCCGTGCGAGAATCCACCGGAGCAAAAACCAGAGGATTGTCCGTCGACGAATTCGCTTCGACTTCCAGAACTTCAACTCCGCGGCGAATTGCATCTTTGGCCGCGCCGTGAACGGCTGGCATGCAGCGAAGCGAGTAGGCATCTTGTACGCGCCCGCAGTCTTGGTGGCTTTCTGCAATTGGTGACGTTTCACCCAAGAGAACACGAAGATTCTTCGCTGTTTTAATTTCGCCCTCATGCGGCCGAGTCGCCGAAATTAATGGATCAAAAGCGTCGCGTGTTCCCTGCATCGCTTCCAATGTCATCGCACCTGCAAGATCCGTCAGTAGCGCCAAACGTTTTGCTTCATACGCCGCCAACAAACCTACTGCCGTCATAACTTGGCAGCCGTTGATCATCGAAAGGCCTTCTTTGGCTTTGAGATCTAAAGGTTTCATTCCTTTTTTCTCAAGGGCTTCAGCGACGGGAATCACATGCTGCCGGCGCGTCTCAGATGTTCCTTCAAGGTAATCTGGTCCAAAAACTTTTCCCTCGCCGATGATAGCCAACGCTAAGTGTGAAAGTGGCGCAAGGTCACCGCTGGCTCCGACCGAACCCTGCTGCGGAATCGCCGGAATGACGTCGCTGTTTAAAAATTCAAGAAGCTTTTCTACGACCTCGACGCGAATGCCTGAGTGACCGCGAGCTAAGGCGTTGGCGCGAAGAAACAAAATCGCCTTTGCTTGCGACTTCGAAAACAAATCCCCCACACCGACAGAGTGTGAACGTATGAGGTTTCTTTGTAGAGCTTCGATTTCTGAGTCGCTAATACGAACCGACGAGAAAGCACCAAAGCCTGTGTTCACCCCGTAAATGGCTTCGCCCGTACCCATGCGTGATTCGATGTAATCTCGGGACGCTTTCATTCTCAATTTTGCGTCGCTAGCAAGTGTGACTTTGTAGTCTCGGCCCGGTGTTAGGTTCGCGACACGCCAAAGTGTATCTAATGTTACGTCGCGACCATTCAATTCTATCGTTTCAAATTTTTCAGCGTCTTGTGCCATAGGCTGTCGGTTCTATCGAGAAAGAGAGCTTCCGCTCAAGCCGTAACTCTAGCGAAGGGCGTTTAGAGCCAACCCACGGTCCGGCGCGCCAAAGACAGCGCTTCCCGCGACGATGCAATCGACCCCGTCGACAAAACCCCGCGTCGCTGTGTTCACGCCGCCGTCGACTTGGATCAGAACCTTAAGTCCTCTTTTATCGATCTCGGACCGAAGTAATTTAATTTTCTCGACCTGATCCATCATGAAGCTTTGACCGCCAAAGCCAGGCTCCACAGTCATCACCAAAACTAGATCCACCATTTCAAGAAATGGCATCACCAGCGATAGCGAAGTACCGGGGCGCAAAGTCACCCCTGCCCGCGCTCCGCCCTCTCGAATCATCTTCAAACATCCGAGGACGTCTTTTGTGCTCTCGACGTGAATTGTGATTCCGTCGGCGCCCGCGTTCAAAAAATCAGGAATTAGCTTTTCTGGATTTTCGACCATCAAATGACAATCTAAAGGCATTTTCGTTTTCGAGCGCAGCGACTTTACGACGGGGGCTCCAATCGTAAGATTCGGAACGAAGTGATTGTCCATAACGTCGACATGAACCCAATCCGCTCCCAAAGCCTCGACCGATTTAACGTCGGCGGCCAAATTTGCAAAGTCTGCACTTAAAATCGAAGGCGCAAGCAAAACGCCGCCAAGCTTCGCTTGTCTTGGCCAGGGCCCTTGGTACTTCATAGCGAAACATCTCCGTTCAACAAAACTTCGCCGACTTTCATCGGATACCCACTCAAATAGTCTTTGATCGAAAGTCTGGCGCGAGAGGCTGGTTGCACTTCGAGCAGTCGCAACACACTTCCGTCACCGCATTGAACATCAACGCCCGCCTCGCTCACCGAAACGACTTGGCCATTTTCATTCTTTGGCGACGTCGCTGATCTAAGACCTGCTTTTTCTGAAGCGACAAACCCTCGATGAATCTTAAACACACTCTGATCTGCTCGCATTGCAAAAGGCACCGGACCCAAAGCAAGACCCCGAGAAAGGTTTAAAATTTCGCGCGCCGACTTTGACCAATCAATGGCCGCCTCGGACTTTTTTATTTTGGGCGCGATGGTCACTAAGGCTTCATCTTGCGCGATCGGCGTGAGGTTACCTCGCAGGTAATCCATGTACTCAGTCATCAATAGTTCGCCGCCCAAGTGCGCGAGCTTTTCATAGACATCGACGGCGGTCATTTCATCGGTCAGCTTTAAGCGCCGAATTCCGAGAATGGGGCCAGCGTCTAACTTCTTCACCACGATTTGAAGAGCCACGCCTGTCTCTTGATCTCCAGCCATCAATGAACGCTGGATCGGTGCGGCTCCGCGCCACTTGGGTAAGAGTGAGCCGTGAACGTTGACGGCCTGCTTCGGAAACAGTGCCAAAAATGCGTCGCCCAAAAGCTGCCCGAAGGCGACAACGACAGCGCTCTCGACCGAAAGTGCTGTGATTTCATTTCGAAAGTTCTCGGTGTTGACTGTTTCCGGTGAAAAAACCCTGAGGCCTTTTTCCAAGGCGAATTTCTTCACGGGCGAAGGTGTCAGTTGCATTTTTCGACCCGCGGGGCGGTCTGGCTGCGTGACCACACCTGCAACTTCAAAATGAGGGTCCGCAAGAAGTGCCGCTAATGCGGTCCGAGCGAAGTCGGGAGTTCCCATAAAGAGAATCCGAACTTTGCTCATTTTTTCTTGTCAGGAGCGCTAGTATTGGCGCGACGTTCGGCGCGAAGCTCTCGAACTTTTTTTCGCTCCTCGACGACTTCTTCCGGCGTGGGGTAGCCCGATTTTTTGATCTTGTTTTTGATCTTGTTCGACTTGATGAAGCTCAAACGATCAATGAAGAGCTTTCCTTCCAAGTGATCCATCTCGTGCTGAAGGCAAATTGCGAGAAGGCCATCTGTCTTGATCAGAATCTCTTTACCGTTTTCATCTAGGCCTTTGACCTCGACGTAACTTGCGCGCTCGACCGTTTCGAAAAAACCCGGAACGCTGAGGCAACCTTCTTCGTAATCAGTGAGATCCTTTTGAACCACGATCTCAGGATTGAAGATCGCAATCGGTTGTTTCACTTTTTTCTCGAGCTCCGTGAGCCCTTCGGTCGTTGGCTTTTCATCTTCGTCGATGGGACGCGTGTCGATCACCAAAAGCCGAAGACTCTGCCCCACCTGTGGGGCCGCAAGCCCAATCCCATTTTCGTCGTACATGGTCTCGATCATATTGTGGACAAGCGTGCGGTGCTCGTCCGTCACTTCTTTGACCGACAAACCTTTTTTTCTGAGACGCGGATCTGGGTAGCGCAAGACTTCAAGTTTCACAGCACCATTTTAAGCGAGCTCCCGCCCATTTGCAATGCACCGCTTCTGGGTTTCGGCGAAAAAGAACCCGGTTCGTCCGACCAAAAGGGGCCTTTGGGCCTAGCGGCGCAGACGAATGAGCGAGAAAATCGCAAAGCCCGCCATGAGCACGTTGGGTGTCCATGCGGCCAGCAGCGGTGGCAGCGCTCCGTAGCGGCCCAACGTCAATCCCGAGCTATAAAACGCCCAGTAAGCGAACGCGAGTCCGATCGTGATACCGGCACCGAAGGCGGCCGAACCGGAGCGTGCTTTTCCGACAGAGAATGGGATTCCAATCAATGACATGACGAAGGCCGCCATCGCGAAGCTAAACTTCGAGTGATAATCGACTTCGTATCTGAGCGTATCGAGGCCGGACTCTTTGTTTTTTTTAATGAAGCGCGCAAGCTCTTTCAGCGACAACGAGTCGGTGCTTTGTCCGCTCGACTGAAGGTCTTTGGCATCTTCAGAAACCGTGATTCGTTTTTGTTTGAACGCTTGAGTCAGCGGCACATTCGTGTCTGTTGGGAAAATCGTGACTGTTCCGTTGGCGAGATCCCAGCTAGCTCCTTGAAGACTGACCGATTGAGCAGTGATCATCTGCGCCAGCCGCCACGTGCTGTCGAATTGATACATCGTAAGGCCCATGGCTTTTGCGGTGTCCGCTTGAAGCGTCTTGATATTGTAAAGCGCATTGCCCGAGCGGTACCAGATACGATCCGTTTTCACGGTTGAATAAAGGCCCGGCTGTTTTCGAATTTCGACGAAGTAGATGTAGTTTTTCTTTTGATTGAGGATCGGTACGACACGGTCATTGAGAAAGAAAGATACCGAAGATATCAGCATCACCAATGCCAGAATCGGAACACTCACTCGCGCAAGGCTCATCCCGCTGGCGAAAAGGGCCGTCAATTCGTTCGTCTTCCCAAGTGAGCCCAATGTGAAAACAACGCCCATCAAACAGGCCACAGGCATCATTTGGTAGATCAGCGCGGGAAGCGAAAGCAGGTAATAAGAAACAATGCTCTGAAAAGGAGCGTCGCTGCGAACAAAGTTCGACATGAAATCGACCGTCACAAATAAAGTGACGAAAACGATGAGACCACCCAGGAAAAAACCCAAAAAAAGTTTTGCGATGTAGCGGTCGATAATGCCGATCATCGCTTGAGCTTACGGCGGGCCGCGCCATTCGTCACCGCCAAACACCGGCACTGGCCGCCACTACACCATCCGGGTTTTGGGGCGTACGCTTGACAGTTTTGCCGCGGGCGGCTTGACTCGACTCATGGCATTGCGCGTCTTACTCGCCGACGAAAGCGTCACGATCAAAAAAGTGATTCAGCTCGCTCTTCAAGATTTCGCCGTCGAAGTGAAGGCCGTTCCCGTCGGGCTTGACGTGCTGGAGGTCTCCAAAAGTTTTCATCCGGACCTTGTTTTTGCCGACATCCTTCTGCAAAAGCGCTCGGGCTATGATGTATGCGCCGATTTAAAGAAGGATCCCGAGACCGCGGCGATACCGGTTGTGCTTATGTGGAGCTCGTTTATGGAGCTCGATCAGCGCCAGGTCGACAGCTGCGGTGCCGATGGCCGCCTCGAAAAGCCCTTCGAAGTTGAAGCCTTAAGGAAACTTGTTCTGGAGCTTGTGCCGAGAACGCGCTCGCAGCGACTGGCACATTTTCTTGAGTACCCCTCGAATATTGCGGCTCCCCTCAAGCAGGAATTTGCAAAGCCGGTGGCACCACCACCTGCAAAAGCACCTTCTCCAAAAGCAGTTTCTCCAACAGAGGCGCCACCTGTAAAACCTAAAATGCCTCCGCCCCTGGTGACGAAGTCGCCCGTAAAGAATCCGTTTGCAAGCAGTCTCGGCGCCCCGATGCAAGAGTCTCCCATGATTCACAAAATGCCGGCCGCCAGTGAACGCGACGACGGTGTGGCAGTTCCCGATCCTTCCGGTGACCTAACCCCCGTAATCCCCGACCGCCCTTCGGGCGGAGTCCTCGGCGCCCTTCCTGATTTACAGCTTGAAGGAATGCCGGCTAAGCCCGAGTCTCGACCAGATTCTCAATGGTCCATGGATAGCTTTGAGCCGATGGAGTTTCCGCCACTCTCGCTGGAAGACGACGACGATGACGCCAAAGAAAGCTTTCAGCCGCTGCAACTTCCCCAGGCCGAACCATCGCTTCGTCAGAGCAAAAAAGATATCTCTGAAAGCAGCGGCTCCGATGATGCCGATGCCGATGCCGATCAATGGGCGAATAAGTCTCTCGATAAGTACCGACTTCCACCGCTAAAACCCGATGAGTCTTTGGCGGTCGATGACCGAACTCCAGATTTTGCGGCGGCCCACTCGGTTGGGATCCCATCAGTTGACCTTGAAAATGAACTCGCTGATCTTTCGTCGGATGAAACCGACCTCATCCCAGATCCCTCCTACCGCAAGCCTTCCAAAAGTCATTCGGCTGAAGATGATGTTCCGAATTTCAGTTTTGACGAGAACGATTTTGATAAAACCGCGCCTCTAGAAATTGAGCCCGTTGATACCTTCGAGAAAACTCGCCCCGATATCATCCGGGAGCTATTGAAGGATCCCGACTTTTCAAAAGTCGGCGTCGCTGCTGCCAGCGCCGGCAGTTTTGAGGTCTCGAGAGAGCAAATCGAGGAAATGGTCCGAAGCCAAGTCGAACCTCACCTCGAAAAGATGATTCAAAAAATAGTCGGCGAGCTTTTGCCCCCGATTGCCGAACGCATCATCAAACGCGAACTCGAGCGTTTACTAGAAGAAAGTTAGGCCGTGAATCTCTCTGATCTTATCCGCGCTGCACTGAAAGAGGACATGCCCAATGGGGATCTGACGACTGAGTGCCTGGGGCTTGCGCCTCGGTTTGGTCAAGCTCGCCTCATCGCAAAACAAGACTTGGTACTTTCGGGAACAGGACCCTTCGAGCAAACCGTCGAAATGCTGGAGCCGACAAGTAAAGTTCAGTGGCATTTCCGAGAAGGTGACCGCGTATTGAATCGGCAGATTATCTGCCACATTACCGGTGATCTTATTCAGATTCTGAAAGCTGAACGAGTGGCTTTGAATTTTGTCGGACGCCTTTCTGGAATCGCGACGCTGACAGGTCGCTTTGTTGACGAAGTTGCCAACACAGAAACAAAAATACTAGACACGCGAAAAACGACTCCCGGCTATCGTGATCTCGAGAAAAAAGCCGTCGCCCACGGCGGTGGAACAAACCATCGATTTGGACTTAGCGATGCGATCTTGATTAAAGACAATCACATTATGGTGGCCGGTGGATTACGCAAGGCTGTTGAACGCATTCGTGAAAACACCAAAGAAAAAATCGAAGTTGAATGTGGAACTTTAGAAGATGTTGTCGAAGCCATCGATTTGAAAGTTGACCGTGTTCTCTTGGACAATATGGACAATGAAGCTCTGGCGATGGCTGTAAATTTAATCGAGACAGATTTTCAGTCATCAGGCCGACGTGTCTTCTCAGAAGCCAGCGGCAATATGAATCTTTCGCGCATTAAATCCGTCGCCGAGATCGGCGTTGATTTTATTTCTGTCGGTGCACTGACGCACTCAGCACCGACGGCGGACATCAGTCTTCTTTTCGACTGGCAACAAAGCGAAGTGATGGGAATATGAACATCTACCACTGGACTCTCACCTGGGCTCACAATGCCCGCCTCAAAGTTTCCGGGATTGAAGAAACCGCGTCGACGAATGCCGATGCCAAAGAAAGTCTCGGAGCCAACGGGCCAGACCTCATTGTGGCCAATCACCAAACATCAGGTCGTGGGCGCGGCACAAATACTTGGTCCGAAAAACCAGGTGAAGCACTTTTGTCTTCTTGGATTTTTAAAACTAAATCTCTGAGCCCACAGTCGCCGCAGCCGGTGACTTCGGCCCTCGTTGGCCTTGCACTTTTTGAAGCTGCGAAAGCGACATGGCCGAAAGTTTCTTGGGCGTTAAAAGCGCCCAACGATCTTCACGTCGTGAGTTCCTCGGGGTGCCACAAAGTCGCGGGCCTACTGATCGAAGTCGTTTCCGACACAGTCATTGTCGGACTCGGGATGAACACTACGGGCGCACCCACCGAGACCAAACCCTATCCCGCCATTTCTCTCTCAAGCGCCTTAGAAAAGGCCGGCGAGCCGATTCATGGCGGCTCAGCTATTAAAGAAACCGATTGGCGTTCTTTTTTGTCGAACTGGTTTAAGGCGTGCCATGAGCGAGTGGCCGAAGGTCTTGTTCCTAACTTGAAACAATCATCGTGCGACGCTCTGGCCGCAGCGCTTGCGCGCCATCCGGAGTTCAAAGATATTTCTAATGTCGAAGCAGATGGTTCTCTGATTTTCAAAAACGGTCGCCGTATTTCGTGGACGGCCCTTTAAATAAAACGGCGGCACTGAAATTTAACGAGGTGACTTCATGAAACGAAATCTTCAATACGTCTCGGGAGGCTTCCTAAAATTCGCCCTATTACTTTCTTTGAGCGGCTGCAACACCTTGGAACTGGATGTACCGGGTCCCCTGATCGAATCTCCGGAAATCGGAGCAGCCTCTGGACAACTATCGTTGGGACTTGGAGTCGACGACGCCACTAGTTTTACCTACACGACGGACGCGAGCTTGCGTCCCCCCAATTTGAACGCCGCAGAAATCAAAAAATCGGCTTATCTGTTTGGTCGCGGCGGATATGCGGTGACCGAATGGTTCGAGATCGGCGGTCGGCTGATGCCCGGAAGTGTACAGAGTGCTTTCATCGGAGGCGCCGGACTCACTGCTCGCGCACAACTGGTTGGAGTGGGTCCCGGACCAGGTCTCAAGCTTTCGGTCTACGGCGGACTCTTTGGAGCACAGACAAATGTTTCGGGCGATCAAAATGGAACTTTCGGTCCTGGCGGCCACACTTGGAAAGCCCAAGCTCGGGCTCTAGTTTCAACGGCTGGTACGTCGATCGGTTACCGCTTTCCAGAAGGTCCACTTCTTTATGTCGCAGGCTCGTATGCGGACCAAAAAGTTTCTGGATCCATCGACCACGACCGTTCGAACGATGGCCTCAGTCCCGCGGCTTCCTACACGCTCAGTGATATTCATGGAAGCACTCGGACCGCGGCTTTAGGCGCACGATTCGGTGAAAAAGTTCAGCTGGGTCTTGAAGTTCGCGCAATCAACCGCAGCTGGCCAGGACTCTCGACCCCAGAAACTCGCGGGGGCGGCGAGTCAACAGAGGGTGTCTACGCTCTATCGCTGCATTTCCGATAGACCGAAATGAAGGTCCTGAGCGATACCGAGTTATGGCAAAACTCTACACGCCCGAACCGGCCTTAGGTTCACCGTGTCCTGACTTTAAACTAACTTCAACACTTGGTCAGGTCGTTTCAAGAGACGACCTCAAAAGCGACGCAAACCTTGTGATGTTTATTTGCAATCACTGCCCCTATGTTAAAGCCATCGAAACCAGGTTGATAGAACTGCACGAAATGTTTAAAGGTCGATCGGTTTCCATTGTTGCGATTTCTTCCAACGACAGCCTTCGTTATGAAGACGACTCGTTCGAAAAGATGAAACTTAAAAACTATCCCTTTCCTTACCTCTTTGATGAATCGCAAGACGTCGCGCAAGATTTTGGCGCCGTCTGTACGCCTGATTTTTTTCTTTATGATCGAAATCACAAACTCGCCTACCGCGGTCGCCTCGATGATTCGTGGCAGGATGAATCGAAAGTAACAACGCGAGATCTTGCGGGCGCCATCGAGTCTCTGCTTCAGGGACTTCATCCCAATCGCGATCAAAAGCCGTCGATGGGCTGCAGCCTCAAATGGAAGCCCGGAAAAGAACCGCCGCCAAGTGGACCACCAAATAAATCTGAAACGAATCCGAAATGAAATTGAATTCGTGGCCAGTACTTGTCGGCACTGCAGTCCTTGTCACCGCAGGTGTTGTCATAGGAATCATGTTTCGTCTTGGCAGTTTTAAAGACGTCGAAATTCAACACGACCAAACCATCAAAACATTCCATCTTTTATCGCGGGATCATTTGGGGCCTTATCATAAAATCGCCGAAGTCATTTCCGAAGTCGAGACGTGGGCGCGGGCCAACGGCGAACCTTGTTTGCTCACTTTTGGTGAATACAAAGATAACCCCGACACCACAGACGAAGACCGCTTGCGAAGTCGCGGTGGCTGCCTCTTGCCATCGCTGGAAGCCGTGAAAGCGCTTGAAGGAAAAATTCCAGAAGGAATGAGTCTCTCGTCGCACACGATTGAAAATTCGTTGATCGCGATTTTCGATGGTTCACCCGCGATTGCTCCCAGCAAAGTCTATCCCGAAGTTTTCGAAAGAATGGAGCAGCTTGGTATGAGCCCTGCCGGATCCATTTTTGAAATTTATGAAGTGTTGAGTTCGACCGAAGGCCGCACAAAGTACATTTTCTCGGTCGAGGATCTACGGCGAGGAAAATAGGAGTGACCGCAAAACGCAGTTACTTCCACTGAACTGAAACACCGACTGTGTAGTACAGATCTTTCGATCCGAATTTACTTCCGGCGGCGTACTTGCGATCGAGAGGGCCGTCGTGTCTTGCAACCCCGATAAATGGTTTTACGACGGATCCGAAGATTTCAGCCGACGTCGTCACTCGAATGCCCGTCTCGGTCTCGGCCCGTGTGCCAGGCCTAATGAGATGCTTTCGGTATCCATCCAGTTGAATCCAAGGATTATCTTTCGATCTTCCGCCCAGAGATCCAGAGTTTATCCCCGCAGCCAAGCGAGCTTCAGCCAGAGGCTTTCCATCTGTTCCCAAACCCACTAGGCCTGTCGCAACCATGCGGCAGCGAAATTTCCCGAGGTCTCCCTCAACCAAGCGCTGTAGCCCCGTTTTTAAAACGGCGCGCACTCTGGTCTTATCATGATCGACGTAATCGTAAATCGGACCTGACTTTGATGTTTCATGAAACCAAGTTTGCAGTTCCGTTCCTAGAAGACTTTTCGCTTTCCCCGTACTCACTTCAATCGAGCCTTCGTTCACACGAAAGTCCGTCACACCAAAATCCTCACCCGGAAGTTTTTCGCCCTTCTCAAGCGTCAAAGAAGTGATATTAAAGAGCTTCATCCGCGGCCGAGTGGGGCCAGTGTTTGCCGAAGTAGATGCTGAACCCGCCGGAAGCGGAGTTCGGTCGCGCTGTCCGAAGGCTTGAGTCTTAAATCTTAACTCCGAATACCCATCGTCGTTGGTCGCACGCCGCTTTACTTCCGCATCGAAGGTCCGTCCCTCATCATCACTATAGCCCTTTTGCATCGGCACGTCGCCCGTCTTACTGTCGATCGTCACGCGAGTCCCAAGAAGCTTCGGATCAGCATCATTGCCCGTGCTGACTTCCCAAGTGACGATTTCTTTTCCAACGTTTTTTTTGAAATTCGTGAATTCTTCCTCGGTCAACATGCAGACAGCAACCATATGCTCTTGGCCATTTCGAAGAACCGGCACCGAACCCTCAGCACATTCGTCTTTGGGGGACATCGACTTTAGGGCTGCGTTCGCTTCGCCAAGTTTGTGAAGTGCAAGCTCCGCCGACTGAATCTTAGTTGGACTCTTAAAATCGTCGGTCGAAAATTCCGGTCTTACCGTGATCGAACCGTCAAGGTTCGCGGACTCGCGCTGTTGAGAAAATGTGAACGACGGAACGATCAGCGCTACGAAAAGCGCGGCCCAACGTTTCATTTTGTCGATGGCGATGGTTCCATCGCCTTGTTCTTCTCTAGCATAGGTAATACATAATGAATCTTCGAGCGAAGATCGGCAATTTCTTTATGTTTCGCTATGACGTCTGGACAAACGACCGGCGATAAATTCCGGTGAGACCCTCCGAAAGTAAGAGGGCCCGCTAAAATTAGAGTATTGCCTAAACCGAACGAAGAAGATTCAAAGCGCTACCCGATTCGAACCACTTGATTTGCTCAAGGTTGAACGAGTGCTTGAGTTCGATCGTGTCCGAAGAACCGTCTTTGTGCTTAATGACGGCACTCAACGACTGTCCGGGCGCAAACGACTTTAAACCTTTAATCGTAATTCGGTCATCCTCGCGAACTTTGTCGTAATCCAAGGGGTTCGCAAACGTGAGCGGAAGCGCGCCCTGCTTTTTCAAATTCGTCTCGTGGATTCGAGCAAAACTTTTCGTGATAACCGCAACGCCACCCAAGTGTCGCGGTGACATTGCCGCATGTTCACGGCTGGAACCTTCACCGTAGTTCTCGTCACCGACGATGACCCACTTCGCACCGCTCGCTTTGTAGGCCCGAGCAACTTTTGAAAACTCGAGTTCTTTTTCTCCAGTGAGGACGTTCTTCCCCTTACCAGGTGTTCCGGTAAATGCATTCACAGCACCCAAAAGCATATTGTTTGAAATATTGTCGAGGTGACCGCGAAACTTCAGCCATTTTCCTGCAGGGCTAATGTGATCGGTCGTGCACTTACCTTTTGCTTTGGCCAAAACCAAGCAGTCCGCATACTCATCCGAGCCGTTCCACTTCGCAAACGGCGTCAGAAGCTGAAGACGATCCGACGCTGGAGAAACTGCAACTTTCGCTGTTGCTCCTGCTGGTGCTTGGTAGCCGTTGGGATCTGGTAAGAAACCTTTTTTCGGAAGATCGTCAGCCACCGGCGGAGCCAGTTTCAATTTCTTTCCGCTTGGTGTCGTCAGCTCATCCACCAACGGGTTAAAATCCAATCGACCCGCGATACCGAGAGCCATGACGAGCTCTGGAGATCCGATGAACGCCAAAGTTTCTGGGTTCTCATCTTGGCGACCGCGGAAGTTGCGATTGAACGACGTAACGATCGTGTTGGTCGTGCCTTTTGCGACATCATCTCGCTTCCACTGACCGATACAAGGTCCACACGCGTTGGCCATCAATGTCGCGCCAACGTCGTTGAAGGTTTTTAGAAGACCGTCGCGCTCGACCGTGCGTTTGATTTGCTCGGACCCCGGAGTCACGATGAACTGCTGAGGCATTTTCATCCCCGCCTCCAGCGCCTGACGTGCGATGAACGCGGCCCGACCGATATCTTCGTAAGAGGAATTCGTGCACGACCCAATCAGAGCGGCCGACAATTTCGTTCCCCAGCCGTTGGCTTTTGCGTGCTCGGCCATTTTAGAAATGGGATGCGCGATGTCCGGAGAGTGCGGCCCCACCAAGTGCGGCTCAAGAGTCGTAAGATCTATTTCGACGACCTGATCATAGAACTTCGCTGGATTCGCTAGAACTTCTGCATCCGCCGACAAGAGGTCTTTGTTTTCTTCAGCCAACTTCGCAAGTTCCGCGCGACCCGTGACTTTTAAATAGTCCGCCATTCGCGAATCGAAGGGGAAGAGCGAGCATGTCGCACCAAGCTCCGCACCCATGTTCGTGATCGTTCCTTTTCCTGTGGCAGAAATCGAGCTGCAGCCCTCGCCGAAGTACTCGACGATTTTGTCCGTTCCACCCTTGGTCGTAAGAAGTCCGCAAAGTTTCAAAATGACGTCTTTCGCCGACGTCCATCCGTTCATTTTTCCTTTGAGGTGAACGCCGATGATTTCTGGATTCTTCACTTCCCAAGGAAGACCCGCCATCACATCCGAAGCGTCCGCTCCGCCGACTCCGACAGCGACCATTCCAAGCCCGCCCGCATTGGGTGTGTGCGAATCTGTCCCGATCATCAAACCGCCGGGGAACGCGTAGTTTTCAAGAATAACTTGGTGGATGATTCCCGCCCCTGGCTTCCAAAAACCAAGGTTGTAGCGCGACGAAGCCGTCGCAAGAAAATCATAAACTTCTCGGTTTTCATTGTTGGCCGTCGCAAGATCTTTTGATCCGTCGATGTGAGCCTGAATCAAATGATCACAATGTACTGTCGAAGGAACGGCCGCTTCATCTTTTCCAGCCAGCATGAACTGAAGCATGGCCATCTGCGCAGTGGCGTCTTGCATCGCCACGCGATCAGGGCGAAGGAGCAAAAAACTTTTTCCGCGATTCAGCTCTTGGTTTTCCGGATCATCCAAGTGACCGAACACGATTTTTTCTGCAAGCGTGAGTTTTCGGCCCAGTCGTTTTCCAACCACGCCGATTCGCTGGCGCGATTTCTCATAAACTTTTTTTACCATCTCCGGAGTTGTTTCGATTTTGCCCGCCATGCTGCCGTCCTATTTTCTGGTTCTGCGGGTTCCTGCACTGAAGCAAGAGAATGCCGCTAAATGAAAGTGAGTTGAGTCTACGCTGAAACACGTAAAACCTTGACCGCTGGCACTTTGCGTTACAGATTCTCTAGATAAAAGCTTACCGACGAAGCGTCAGTGTGGCCGTCTGTTTTTGGGCCGGCAAACGTTTGGACCCCGATTTATCCAGCGTCGAAATGTCGAACTGGACGGTTCCAGTTTTAAACTTCTTTGTCAGTTGATAGGGCACATTGAACGTCGTTGTTGTTCCCGCTGGCACTTTCACAAAACGCCACTTTTGCTTCAGAGGAAGCGTCAGCCCGGATCCCGTCGCTCGCGCTGTCACTTCAAGAATCGGCGTGGCCGCCACCAACGTGATAGCCACGCGGGCCTGAAGGACTTTACCGAGCTTTAACTCTCCTGGCGTTTCGACTTCAACCCGCGCAAACGACGGCGCTGACTCCGCAGAAGCGTCTGAAAAAAAGGACGACGCGCAAAGAAGCCCCAGACCCACGTTCACAGCTAATAAACCACGAGAAAAAATCATTCCGCGGCTTCCATCGGTCGCACAACCTGGCCGGTGGAATCGGTGACGGGACCATTTGTCATGTCCGCCGAACTTTTTCGAGTCTGAGAGGCGCTGACGTCTTTGGGATTAACGACCCGAAGTTCTAATGACGTCGACATCATACGGGTCTCACCTTCGGGCGATCCGACCCTTCCCAGAATCCGAATCACAATTCGACCGGTCTTTGCCGGAAGACGAACTTCGACGATCTTCGTCTCACCAGCCGCGATCTCGGTAAATCCTAAGGATTCGCTGATCAGACCGGACAAACCATCAAGGCCCTCAATGCCCCCTTGAATCCTCTGAATATCGGCGTCGGCCATGATCATTACTTGAACGACTGAATCTCTTGAAATCGAAATCGACGGCTCTCCATCAAACGAAGCCGTCACCGGCATTCGAACTTTGCCACCATTGTGAGGAGCCTCTTCACCTTGCGCTCCAGCCAAACCGCGCTTTGGTTTTTGTGTAGCACCGTCGTGAGCATGACCGCCCGAGTGTTCGTGGGTGTGACCGTGGTTAATGTTGTCGGGCTTCGTTTGGACCTGGTCGGTCTTTGCTTTGAAATCAATCGCCGTTGCACAACCAAGAGCCACCGCGATTGAAATCACGCCGCCTCCCGACCACCAACGCCATGTCATTTTCTTCTTCATATCGCCCCTCATGGACTCACCGAAAGTGTGTACGCGCCGACAGTTCCGAAGCCGGCTATCTCAACTATATAAGTCTGACCCGCAGTAGAGCAAAAGGTCACGCTCGGACAACTCGCCGTGGCACCCGAGGCCGCTTCATCAAGACCCAGAAGAACCCCTTTTCGGTAAACGGCCATGTCGAGACGATCCGCATTCGAGCAGGTCACTCCGGATTGTGTGACGGATGAGACGCGCACGGTCGTTGAGGAGCCCGTTGCTGTCACGGTGTAGAGGCGCCGAAGACCAAGCTTGTTGAGATTCGAAGAGTTGAGCGTATAGCCACCCAGAGCAATCTGATCATGAGCTGTCGCCGCATTCGCGCCGCTAGAGAGCGGACGGTACATGTTCCAGAAGGCCGCCGCGAAACTGTTGTTTCCCACCTGATTGTAGCCGCGAGTCGATGCGAAAGCCGATCCATGATCTCCGTCAAGATCGTAGGGCGAATAAACAGGCGTTCCTGCCGCACAACTTCCCGTACAAAGAGCGTTGATCGGCGACGAAAGGGTGCCAGCACCAGTCCAAATTGTCGTGAGGCTATCCGCTGCTTGGCCGTAAACGCTGGCGTAGTAAGAGACAAACGTAAGACCACTGGTCACGGCATCTGACGTCTTTTGGTAGTTTTCAAGAATATTGTGAATGCGGTCAAAGGATCCGCGATTTTGCCAGAAAGTGTAGATCATGTACTGCATCGAAGTTTCAGACCAAAAGCCACGGTTGTTCGTCGAAGCGGGCGCTGTGCTGACGTTGATACTAAAGCCTGATCCTTGAGCGGCGCCGCTGGTATCAATGTAAACGGGATCATTCTGCACGATCCCTGAAAACGCATTTCCAAAGCCTTCACCAAACGCCAAGCGCGGATCCAGAGAATCCGTCAGACTGTGGCTGCCGCCGATGGAATCAGAACGATAAATTTTATTTTCCAAGTAGTGACCAAATTCATGGGTCACAACATGGCTATCAAGCTCGTCGGTGTCGGAACCTGCGGCGCCAAGAATATAAAGATTGGCAATCGAAGACGTCGTTTCAGTGGTGTAAAAACTGGTACCGATAAAACCCTGATAGCGGTTCCCGCTGCTAGGAACGTTGCTCTCGCTCCAGTTGATGTAGACCAGAGGAAAAGCGATGTTCGCTCGGCCCTGGCAAGCAGTCTCCATCGACGCGACAGCAATGTCTAAAATTCGAAACGGTGCTCCTGCACGTGTCGTATAAGCGCCGGCCGTGAAATTCATAGCGGCCGTCGGATCCACGTTTTGTGTTCCACTGGCGGGCGAAGAAAATGTTGATGAATCCAACGCGAAGATCGGCCTCAAAGAAGCATTGTTTTGTGAATTCGAGTTCCCCGTCACATTGTCCACGACGCGAACATCCCACGAAGCACCGACGCAGTTTTCAAGAGCTGCGCCGCCAAGACCGTCTGCCACGCTGCTTGTGACCGTGGATCTGGAAAGAACGCGGACAAAAAGTGTTGTTCCCGGAGTGACGTCGACAGGGATCGAGTACGCGCCAGAGTCGTTCGTCACGCCCGTCGCAACGACCGTCGTTCCGTTCATAATTTGCACTGTAGCGCGACGAATGGGTCCGGTTTGTTTCGCCCCGTAATTCATCTGTGAACCACCGGCTGTGGTCGGTTCGTAATACTCATACTGCGCGGTCCCCGCGACCGTGAACGCAGCAAAGGCCGAAACATTTCGCTGAGGCTCAGGCTCGAAGAGAGCGGCTTCGCCAAGGCCTATCGAGGCGCCAAAACTCTTCCCGTCCATCGAAGGAAATGTGGATCCGCCTTTTGACGACGGCAAAATCGACGACGAACAGACTTGGCCAGCACTGGTATCGACCGCCAAATCCGAACACGCCGTCATCGACAGCGCAACAACGGCCAAAAAAATAACGGAAATGGATGTGTTCGATTTTGAGACAATCACTGAAAGCTTCACAGCTATCAGTGTAAATCAGACCTTACTGTCTCCCAATATTAGTCCTCAAAACGATATTCAAACTGGATCAAGTCTAGACGCTTTTTTCTACGTTCGTCTCGCTCGCTCCTATTGCGAACGTGACGTTCGCCTAGATGTAGGAGCCAGTTTTGATTTTATCGAGGATGATTTTTTCAGTCGCCAAAGGATCCTTTGGATCAACGGCAAAAAATGCCTGTTGTTCGCAACGAAGCTTGTTCTTAATCAGCCAATCTAAAATCGAGGCGAGACGCTTATTCTTTTTATCGTGGAAGAACGGATCGTTTTGAAGGGCATCTTTCGCCTTTTTAAGCGATCGACCTTCGGCCGCGTCCTTCTCATTCACATTGTAGCAATCGAGATCGTACTTCTTTACGTCCTCGGGAAGAACGCCGAGGAAGTGAACTTCCGGCGCCGAGAAATCTGCATTTCGAATGAGCGAGGCGGCTGATCCGGCCTTTAGCGTGCGATAGATATTTTGCATCGTGTACGCGTCAAGATCTCCGAAGAAGAACATCGGAACATGAAGCTGCTCTTGAATCAGTTTGCACCAGCCACGAACGCCGTTGGATGGAACCCCTTGAGCACCTAAGACAATGCAGTTGTTTCGACGTGTGATGCCGTTGGCAACAAGCGTTCCCGCTGTACCTTCGGACTCAACGACCAAGCAGAAATCGATTTTCTTTTTAGCTTTTAACGTCAGCGCCTGAGGCTTGTTTTTAGGCTGAAAGGGCGTCGTACCGAGAGTCGATAAATCGACGACGGCTTTTGTTCCATCCGGCAAAGTTTCCGTCACTACCAACTGCTGCGAATACGTCTGTCCACCGCGATCGTTGGCGAAACAGTTCAGCTCTTCGCGGTAAACTTCAAGCATATCGCCGATAAAATCGATAATCGAGTCACTCTCGTCTTGAGCCGCAAAATCGAGAGCCTTTAGCGCCTTGTCGCGCTTAATTTTACCTTTCGACATGTAGTACAATTCACGCTTCGTGTTCACAGCGCCCGATTCGAGATTTTGAAGAATAATCTCGAGCATGAAAACCACGCGCGCCATTTTTTGAACTGAGGAAACGTTGAGTTCGGTGCGAACCCGCTTGTCTCCTGGTGTCAGGTAACCGACTTTTTGATTGTAGAACGCGTTGTCGAGCGAACATTTCACCGCTTCAAGCACAGGCCGATTCGCGCGTTCAAGTTCCTCAAGCATGGAGTCGCACATCATGCGAACTTCTTTTGGAATATCTTTGGTGAGCTTTCGAATGCGGATAATTTTATCCATTATTATTTCCTCGCCGCTTTGTCGGTCGTTTTGCCGGCAATTTTACCCGTGGTCTTGCCGGTGCTTTTCGCGGTCGCCTCAGAAGCAGCTTTACCAGTTGTGGCAGCTTTTTCGGTGCCTTTGGTTATACCTTTTGTCTCGACGACTTTTGCAGTCGTTCCTTTCGCCGTTCCTTGAGCCGATTTTCCAGTGCCCCGAGACTCGCCGGAATCGGCGTCGTCGTCGTTTCGGCCTTCGTTTTCAGTTTCAAGAACTTCATCCGTACTAGCTTCCATCGCCTTTTCATTGCGCGAAGACGAAGTGAAGAACATGCCGGCCTTTTCTTGGCGCTCGCGAAGTGCGTTCAAACGAACGTCGGCTTCCGAAAGTTCTTTTTGTGCATCTTTCGTATCGCGACCCAAAAGTTTTTTAAGGCCTTCTTGCGCCTTAATTCGGCGCCCTTCTTTGGCGCCCGAAATACGCATCAATCCTTCGACCAAAATGGGCCCGAACGATTCGATGTGAGAAAGCTTTCGCTCAAGATCGGCCTCTTTGTTTTCACGACGAATATGGCGCGAAAGCTTTTGCCCCGCCTGCATCAGTGCGCGACGGATTTCTTCGACAAGCTCATCCGAAGCATCAATTGTTTCCTTCGATGCGTTCTTAAACTTGATAAATGGCGACACGATCGAAACGGCGAAAACGTAAGGACCATTCGGAAGAGAATCTTTGGACTGCTGAAGGCCATACGAACGCCAGTTCACACTCTCCACCGCATTCGTAATCGCGCATGCGCTCTTATCGAACTGAAGTGGAACTCGGTTGGCGAAACGCAAAAGCTGAATCGATTGATCTTCGCCTCCACGATTTAAAAATCTCGCCAGCGCAACTTCAACGACGACAGGTTTGAAATCACAAATTTTTGGCTTACGAGTCACGACAGAGAAAAAATCCACATCACCAAGACGCAAGATCGACTTCGCCATCGCCTCTTCGCCAACCGTCAAAACAGAGCGGGTCGACGGCGACTGAAGCTCGGTTTTCCCGATAACCTGAAACGCTTGTTTAAACTGCGCTTCATTCATTTTTCCGACGGGCTGGGCAAGCATCGCCTTAGGCAGTCCATTTTTCGTGAGATCTTTTAACGTAACGTCGTTCACGCGAGAAAAACCAGTTTTCAGAAACTTCCCGAACTCGGTCTTTCCAAAAATCCCAGCATGAGTGATGAATTCGCCAAGCTTCATCGTGTGAGGATGCGGCAATGTCGAAGGAGGAACTTCAGGAACCACATCGCTCACGCGCGCGATTTTAACCCAGTCGGCATCCCCCAGCTTGTAGCTGAGCTTCAAATGCGGATTCACAAGCGTTGTGCCTTCAAGATAAGTCAGAATTCCGCCGTCGCCGTTGAGCTGAATGCGACCGTCAATCCGAAACTCGACACGAACACCGTGGGGACGATCCCAATCGATCATCTCTTTAGTTTTGATCACGCCTTTGTTTTGTTTGATGTCGACATCGATCGAACCGTGAAAGGCCTTTCTCATGCGAGACGTTTTTGACGTGACCAAAACACCCGACGCATTGGTGAGCTGCGCCCACGTCACGGCCGCAGAAATACCGATGCCCTGTTGGCCGCGCGTCGCCTGGCCACGACCGAATTTCGACGACGCCAAATACTCGCCGTAAACTTTTGGAAGATCTTCGGGATCAAGACCGGGACCGTTGTCTTCAACAATGATTTCAACAAGATCCGCAGATTTCCCAGAACCCTGTCCGATCTTTCGAACTTCCACCGAGATCTCAGGCAAAATCGAATTCTCTTCGCAAGCGTCCAATGAGTTATCTACGGCTTCTTTTAAAGTCGTGAGAACCGCCTTTAAAGGCGACGAAAAACCAACCTGCTGAAGGTTCTTGGCAAAATATTCGGCGGTACTGCTGGACGTGATCGCTTTCGCCATCTCTACCCCATCTGAGTATCTCAACAACGCATCTAAACTTTGTGCGAGCCGCCATCATTTCAATAGACGGGCTTGTCAATCAAGGTTCTAAGCTTTGGTTTTTTGCCGCACCGCAACTCAAGACCGACAAAGCACTCGTCATTCAAGGCGTCGGTTTCATAGTATAGCGCGAGAGGTTCTTCGCACGATGCTCACACAAAATTGCTCCCTAAGAAAAATTTCGCCGTTTCGGGTCCATCCACTAATTCTTATATCTTTTGCCTTTATCTCGGGCAGTTTTGCGATGCCACCGCAGGCTCAGTCGCAGACCACCACGCCCACTGAGGCCTCCCCCTCGCCACGCCCATCGGCAAAACCGACGCCGCCAAAACCTTCACCAACGCCGGTGGTGCTTGAGGGAAGTCGGAAGTTTCCTAAGTCCGTCAGTAAATTGATTGTCGACGACTTACAAAAGGGAAGAGGACGAGCTTCGAAAGCGGGCTCGCGCATGGTTCTTCACTTTCAAGCATGGCTGTACGATCCAACGCAGCCGCTTGGGCGCGGACCGCAGTTTGAGTCGACGGTCGGGAAAGCTCCTTACAAATTCACGCTGCAGAATCCGGAAACTCCGCACATCAAAGGTTGGGAAGAGGGCCTTCTTGAAATGAAAGTCGGCGGAAAGCGCCGACTCATTATTCCACCTGAACTTGGGTATGGCCAAAACGGCGCGGGCCCCGTCATTCCTCCTGGGGCGACGCTAATGTACGAAGTGCAGTTGGTCGACGTCGAGTAGCCGCGGAGATTTTAAACCGCGCTGAGCAGCTCATGACAGCGCGCCGCTAATCATCATCGTCATCGAAACCGTCGAGAGGAAGCTCGAGGCGTTCAAATGTTCGTTCGATATCAAGTTTATGGCCGCGGTCACGGTTGCAGGGTTTGCACGAAGGAACGACGTTGTTTTTCGACGACTTACCGCCGCGAGAGACAGGGATCAGGTGGTCCATCGTAATTTCTGATTTCACAAATTTCTTACCGCAGTGATAGCAGACCCCAGGCCCCACTTGCTGCTTCCACCACTGGGAAGCTCGCAGTTCGCGGGCACGAGCGCGCTCACGCTTTATAAAGCTATCATCTGACATAAGCGCAGGGCTATCATGCGAGCTTCGAGAAGTCGCCGTCCAGGTTGCTCTTGGCCGAGCAATTTGGTACCTCTACCGCTCGACATTAGCGGATTTACACGATGAGGTCTCATGACGCCCGATCAAATGAAAACACGGCTCGAACAAACGTATACCGACGGAACCGTCGAAGTTGTCGATCTCACGGGGACTCACGACCACTACCAGGTGGTTATCGCGTCGGCCGCTTTCGACGGACTTTCGCGAATTCAGCAACACAAACACGTTATGGATGTGTTCGCCGCCGAACTCAAAACGGGCGAAGTGCACGCTCTTACGATTCAAACCAAGCCTCTTCAGAAGAATTAAATTCCCAAAGCTCAAGGAGCCACCATGTCTGACGTTACTTCTCGCATCGAAAAAATCCTCAACGAAAACAAAATCGTCTTGTTCATGAAAGGAAGTCCTCAGTTTCCTCAGTGTGGATTCTCTGCGCGTGCAACGGCGATTTTGAACGAGTGCGGCGCTAAGTTTCATTCTGTCGATGTTCTTCAGGACGGCGAAATTCGTGAGGGCATTAAAGCTTACGGAAACTGGCCAACGGTTCCTCAGCTTTACGTCAATAGAGAGCTCGTCGGCGGAAGCGACATCATGATGGAGATGTACGAAGCCGGAGAACTACAGGGTCTCGTAAAGTAGCTTCGTAGAGCGAACTGCTGAAGGCGCTAGAGGCGACCCGCGCGCGGCAGTGATTGGACGGCCGCTTCGTACTCGGCCATGAGGCGCTCGACGATCAAGCGACAGTCCATAATCTCATCGATCAGGCCGACCGACTGCCCCGCACTCCAGACCGTCTTCCACGTCGGTTTTTCGCCTGCGGCCGACACCGCCGCTGCTTCAAGAGATTTCATTCCCAACAAATGAATCAACGGGACAGCGTATTTTTTTGTGAGCGGATGCTCTTTTAAAATTCTTAAAGCCAGCGGAAGGTCCGTTCCGATTTTTTTTACGTAATCAGTATTTATCACCGCGGCCGGAGTTCCAGACACTCGCGTTGTCATTACGATATCTTCGGGTGTCGCATCGACGACCGCTCGCTTATAAGCTTGATCCACACCAGCTTCTGTCGACGCTATAAAACGTGTTCCAATATGAACGCCGGAGGCACCCAAGGCCAGAGCCGCGGCAATCTGTGACCCGTGTGCGACGCCGCCGGCAAGGATCACAGGAATTTTCATCTCGCGCGCAAGCCACGGAACCAACACTAAGGGAGAAATCGGGCCAGCGTGTCCTCCTGCTCCGGTACCGACGGCCACAAGACCATCGGCTCCAAGATCAGCTACTTTTTTCGCGTGCTCGAGATTGGTGACATCGCAGAAAACTTTGGCGCCATTTTTGTGCGCGTCGCGAATGACCGAGGCAGGACTTCCAAGGCTTGTTATGAAAAGTTCTACGCCATGATCCAGTGCGATTTTTATGTCTTCATTTTGTCGCGTGTTGGACTTATTCACGATGACATTCACACCGATGGGCTTCTTTGTGCGCTTCTTCATTTCTGAAAGCGCTTCACGATACTTTTCGATGGGCCGATAGTTCAAAGCCGGGAAAGTTCCAATACCGCCGGCTTCAGAAATTGCGACAACCATTTCGACATTTGAAACCAAAAACATGGGCGCGCCGATGATCGGTAAATTAATTCCTAGAAGACGAGTCATGCCAGTTGGGACGGAGGTGGAGACGCCATTTGAGACTACGGTAGAAACGGAGTTTTCAGTCATGACTTGAAGTTTTACAGACATTAAAGCTAAGGTCGAAGCCTCATGAAGTGCAATGTGTCGAAAACAGGTCGAGGTCTTCGCATCACCGTCGGAATTCTTCTGGTGGCCTGGGCCGTCGCCGGTGGACCCGGCTGGACCTGGGTCGGGCTTCTAATTATCGCCACCGGCGCATGGCGCCTATGTCCTATCCTCTTGGCTCTGGGCGTTCGTTCCGTCGATCAGGACTCCTGAAACCGTCGCCGTTTTCCGAAATTCCCTTAGGGGAATAATCAGAGGAGCTATGGCGCGTATTTTATTGGTCGATGACGACCGCGAACTTTTACAGATAGCGTCGGCGCTTCTGACGTATGCCAAGCACGATGTGCTCGCATGCGACAGTGCTGCGGACGCGCTTGAGGTTTTGCGTCGCCAGCAGGTCGATGTAGTCATCACAGATGCCAATATGACGCCGCACTCGGGGTTCGACTTAATTCGTTCGATCCGGCTTCTTCCCGACTCTGAACTTATTCCGATCGCGATGCTCACTGGGCGCCGTGAAAAACGAGATGTCGAACGAGCTCTCGCCGCCGGCGCGCAAGACTACATTGTAAAACCGCTCGATCCGGATCTTTTTCTAAAGAAGGTTTCTGAACTTGTCGCCACCAGCGAAAACAGCCGAAGGATTGCTCGTTTTGCAGAGCTAAAAACAAAGGACACTGCGAAATGTGAATTCTCTTTGGTGGTCGTTGGTTTGAACGAAAATGGAGTTCTTCTCGACTCCGATCAAAATCTTCACACCGGAAGTATCGTGACTTTGTCATCGGACCTTTTCACAAGCATCGGCGTTCCCCACCCGCAGTTCAGAGTCACTGGGACATCGCCTGGCACGACGGTGGGTTCCTACGAAGTGCGAGCAACGTTTCATGCCATCGACGAGAAACAAAAAGCTAAAATTCGCCATTACGTGCAAGCGCGCGTTCTGCAAAATCAACGGTCCCAAAAAGCATCATGACAAGGAGTCCACAGTCCATGCACATTTTGCTCGCCGAAGATGATCCTGCCGTGTCCATCGTGATCCAGATTTGCCTTGAGAAAATCGGTGGCCACACGGTTCAACTTGTCACCGACGGTGCTGCGGCCGTGAGTCTTGCACAACGGGAGTCATTCGACTTGATCGTTCTTGATGGTATGATGCCTTATAAGTCCGGTCTTCAGGCGGCCACTGAAATTAGGTCTTCTGGGATTGTCTCGACACCCATTATTTTTCTGAGTGCCAAAAATGACGAGCGCGATATTCAGGCGTTTCTCTCTTTGGGCGTTGGCTTTATTCCCAAACCATTTGAACCCACTCAAATCTGCGCAAAGATCGAAGCTATTCTCGCAGCGGCACGCGCACAGGGGGCGAGTTGACCCTACGTGCGCAGCTGAATATGATTACAGCCCTTGTTCTTGGCGGCTCTGGCTTTGCCGCCTATAGCGCCTATGAAACTCGTCAAGAACTTGAATCCTACGATCAGGTCATGAATGACTCGATGGAAACTCGGTCCGTCTTACTCATGATCGAAGATCTTCCCTACCACGACGATACATTTCGTCGCCTTCAGCTTGAAAAAGACCGGTTGAAAGAGCCCGACAGAAAAGCGGCGTTCGGAAAAGCTGTCACACTTTACGCAGCGAAAAATCCCATGGAACTTCGACGCGCGATTCGAAAGGGTCTCAAAGTTGAGGCCGAGCATTACAACAAAAACCGCGGCCAACGGGCTGCGATCCAAGCAAGATTTGAAAAGCTCGCACTGGTCGCGATCGGCATTTTGACAATGGGACTTTTACTCGTGATGGCCACTGTGCACGCGACGATATTCAAAGGTCTCCAACGACTGTCTCGACGAATGCTGGATTTCCTTGTCGATCGCTACTCGTTTCAGTTCTCGCAACCCGACGAGAGCGAGCTAGGAGATCTTCAGAGAACATTCAACTCGCTCGCCCAGCGAGTTATCAATACGACCGACGAGCTCAAGAGACTTGATTCGGCGAAGTCAGAATTTTTGTCGATCGCAAGTCACGAACTTCGAACGCCGATGACATCGATCAAGGGATCGCTGTCGCTTCTCGCTTCGGGCGTCATCGGTCAATTGGACGTAGGGTCCTTACGTCTCATCAAAATTGCCGAAGGCGAAACAGATCGACTGATACGCCTCATCAATGACTTGCTTGATCTTGCCAAAATTGAATCTGGCGGTTTGCCACTTCATTTGAATTGGGTTCAGTGGGACGAATTTTGCGGCAAAACCTTGGATGGCCTTTCGGGTCTTGCTCACAAAGCCGACGTCCGTCTTGAGCTGGTTAGCCTCCCCGCCGTCGAAGTGAATATCGATCGCGATCGCCTGCAGCAAGTACTCACAAATCTTGTTTCTAATGCCGTCAAGTTTAGCCCCAAAGGCGGCGCTGTACGAGTGACTTTGAGCCGCGCGAAAACAGGCGAACTTGTCGTGAGCGTCACGGACTCAGGCCCCGGTATAAAAACAGAAGATCGTGAAATGATTTTTGAAAAATTCCGTCAAGGCACCAGCGCAGCCAATCCTCTGGTCAAAGGGACCGGTCTTGGACTTGCCATCGCCAAAGCTCTGGTCGCCGAGCACGGAGGTTCCATCGGGGTTGAGAGCACTGTGGGCGTTGGCTCTACGTTTTGGTTCTCGCTTCCGAAGTGGCGCGAAAACGAAGTCGCGAGAGTTGCATGAGCCTTGACGATGTTTTGTCTGAACTCAGAAAAACTTATCTCGAGGCGCTGCCAGCGCGCGCGGACCTCATTGAAAAGCTGATGACCGAGCAAAAGTACGACGATGTTGAAACCGAATTCCACAAACTCAAAGGCACCGGAAAAACCTATGGGCTGCCAGAAGTTTCGGCGATTGGCGAAGTGGCCGAACGGCTTGTTGAGCACGGATCAACATCGGCTGAGGAATCAGTGCCCGCCGCACTCAATGCTTTGCGCAAAGTCCGCACGGCCCGCGACGCCGGCTCGCCCCTCGACCTCACCAGCGATCCAGATTTTCTGTACTTAAGTGAACTGGCCCGCGAAATCCACGATACTGGTGGCGGCCAGAAGAAGAAGGCCTAACCACAGGCTTCCCTTCATAGGTCACATTGACTACAATGATTCGCATGGCACTTCTCAGCGAATCTACACTTCAGAAACTCTATTCTATTTTCTCGAAAGATCGATGCCTCATCGATCCCGCGTCCCTCGAGCATTACGGAAGAGACTGGACAAAGCATTTTAAAACCGATCCGTCGGCAATTGTATTCCCAATGACAACCGACGACGTTGTCTCTCTTGTGAAACTTGCGCGCTCTGAAAAGCTTGGTTTGGTCCCTTCAGGCGGTCGCACCGGCCTGAGCGGCGGAGCCTGCGCCTTGAACGGGGAAGTGGTTGTCAGTTTCGAAAAGATGAACCGCGTTCTTGAATACAACGAGATGGACCGGACTGTGCGCATCGAGCCCGGCGTAGTGACTGAAACTCTTCAAAACTTTGCCAAAGACAAAGGCGCTTACTACCCCGTCGACTTCGCCGCGCGGGGCTCAAGTCAGATGGGTGGAAACATCGCGACCAATGCCGGAGGGGTCAAAGTTCTGCGCTATGGCCTCACGCGGGATTGGATTGCGAGTCTTAAAGTCGTGACCGGAGCGGGCGATGTCTTAGAGTTAAACAAAGGCCTCGTAAAAAATGCGACGGGCCTTGACCTTCGCCACCTCATGATCGGAAGCGAAGGGACTCTTGGATTTGTGACTGAGGCTACTGTGCGACTCACATCACCTCCGAAGCCGCTCACCGTTTTAATTCTTGGCGTTCCAGATCTTGCTTCGGTCATGAAAGTTTTCGCGCAGTTTCGCGCGAAACTGCCGCTGACGGCGTTTGAATTTTTCTCGGATGTGGCATTAAAAATCGTGACGTCGCACACTCACCTGCCAAAGCCTCTGTCTCAGGATTGCGAAAGCTATCTTTTGATTGAAGTTGAAAACACAGATGATTCAACTGAGGCCGAAATTCTTGAAACCTTTGAAGCTTGCGTGGGCGCAGGTTGGGTGACGGATGGAGCCATTGCCTCCAGCGACGCGCAAGCGCGAGACTTCTGGCGACTCCGCGAGGATATCTCAGAGGCGACATCGCCATTTAAGCCCTACAAAAACGACGTCTCTGTTACGGTTTCCAAGGTCCCGGAATTTTTGGCGCTGACAGATGCAGCCCTGAAAAAAGGCTACCCCGATTTTCAGGTCGTTTGGTTTGGCCATATTGGCGATGGAAACATGCACATCAATATTCTAAAACCCGAGGGGCTGGGCGACGATCAGTTCTTAAAACGCTGCAAAGGCGTCAATGAAGTTCTCTTCGAAATTATAGAGCGACTTGAAGGATCGATCTCGGCCGAGCATGGCGTGGGCCTTGTGAAACGAGACGATCTTTTAAGAACGCGAAGTCTCGAGGAGGTCACACTCATGAAAGCTGTGAAAAGTATGTTCGATCCCGATGGGATCATGAACCCCGGGAAAATTTTTTCTTGAGCTCATGGGCCGCCGGAACGGGACAGACATCGGCGCGATGACTTCCATCGTTGCCGATGGCCACGGAACGGAGGACCGTTCGCAGCTGTGATTTTCGCGCGGATTGGTCAGGGGTAAATTTCTTAAGGCCTTTTTCAACTTCCATCGCTCGAGAGCGAAGCGCAAAACCGTGGATTGCAGCGCTCACCAGAACTTTTCTAAGTTTTTCGATCGCGCAGGGTTTGTCGACGAAGGCGTAACACCCGAGGCGCAAAGCTTCGGCCGAATTTTTCGCGTCGCCGAAGGCCGTCAGAATGATAACTGGATTGTCGTGACCACCGCCACGAAGGGCCGCCAAAAATTCAAGCCCCGTCATTTTCGGCATCTGAATATCAGCGATAATGACATCAAACCAGCCGGCCTCAACCCGCATCAGCGCTTCGGCGCCACGAAGGGCCGTTACAATTTCGACAGGATACATTGCAGAGCCAATCTCAATTTCGAGATCGGCAAAGTTTTGCGAGAGCACGTCTAAAATATCGGGTTCATCGTCGACGATAAGGACCCGAAGCAGTGGTTGACCGGTCATATCTTCTTATCGGTCAAAGCACCCAATCATTCGCAGACCAATTTGAGGTCTAGATTTGAGACGGTCGACACGCCAGTTGAACCTTTTTGGAAACCGCGTTTAAAATGATGGGATGAACGTCACGACCAATAAGCCTTCACTGCCAAAAAATGTTTTCGAACTTGCGGCTGAAGAGCGCCAATTTCTTCACGATCTTGCAAACCCTCTTGCCGCCGCTGCGGGCCTTGTTGAGGCGTACCGTGATGAGCTCGCTCGATCTGAGACGAATTTGTCCGAGCCCCTGGAGAGAAAACTTACCAAACTCGAGGCAGCCATTGAACGCATCGGGGCGCTTCTCGCCGAACGCCGTCCCAGGCTTATCGCAATTCAAGACGCAGCCCCGCCAAAGGTCTAGCGACTTTAAACGAGAAGCTGCGTACGAAGACTTGTCGACAGAGCTTGGATCCGTTTGCAAAGTTCAACGCCGTCGACGCTCTCGACGTCCATGACGAGGTAACCAATCGTCGAATCTGTCGCAAGTCCCTGCGCCTGAATGTTCGCGCCAAGGTCAGAGACAATCGAGTTGATCTCACCCAAGACACCGGGAACATTGCGGTGAACATTCATCACACGACGTCGCTCGGCGCGACGAGTTTCCTCGGTTTGTAGAAGTGCGAGATCGATTTGCGGAAAGTTCACGGCACCCGACGTCGTCCCACGCGCAAGGAAGCTCAAAAAACTTTGAGCGACTTCAAGGCCGATCGCTTCTTGCGCCTCGATCGTGCTTCCGCCGATGTGAGGAGTGAGAATCACGTTCGGAAGACCTTGAAGTGGACTTTCAAACTTCTGCTTATTGCTGGCAGGCTCTTCCGGAAATACATCAATCGCCGCCCCGGCAAGATCCCCTACTTTGATGGCCTCAGCTAAGGCTTCAATGTCGACAACGGAACCGCGGCTGGCATTGATGAGAGAGGCTCCGCGTTTCATGATCTTAATTTCGCGCTTCGAAATTAAACCGCGCGTTTGAGCCGTATCAGGAACATGAAGACTCACGAAGTCCGAAACCTTCAGCAGTTCGTCGAGGCTATCGGCGCGTTGAGAATTCCCAAGGGGCAGTTTTTTAATGATGTCGCTAAAAATCACGCGCATACCGAACGCTTCCGCCAAAACACTGACCTGGCTTCCAATGTGACCATAGCCGATGAGGCCCAATGTTTTTCCGCGGACTTCTCGCGCACCATCGGCCGACTTCATCCACACACCTTTGTGGGCGTTGGAATTTCGGTCTCCCAGCTGCCGAGACAAGGCCACGATTTCGGCAATCACCAACTCAGCGACGCTTCGTGTATTCGAATGAGGTGCATTGAAAACGGGAATTCCAATCGAGTTCGCTTTTTTCGTGTCGACCTGATCCGTGCCGATACAAAAGCAGCCGATCATTTCAAGGTGTCGATGCTTTTCAAGGACGCTGGCGGTCAGTTGAGTCTTTGACCGAATCCCCACAATATTCGCTTTTGACAAGAGCTCATCCAGCTCAGCTCCGCTGGGCGAGTGGGGATGAAGTTCAACCATCAAACCCTCGCGCTCCAACATTTCTTTTGCACCGGGATGAATTGCCTCAAGAAGAAGGACTCTTGTTTTTCGCATGATGCCATGATGGCACAGACATGCTTGGCTGAACACCCAGAAAACGGCCACACTGTGCAAGGACCGACTGCCGAGAGGATGCAAAATGACCAAGAGCCAAGACACTATTCCGGAGACTGACACGGCGCCGCCTCGTGCCGTGGAAAAGCGCCGGCTCCTGGTTATCGACGATGATGAATTGGTCGCCGCCAGTCTTCGGGTTGCATTGCCGGCGAATTGGACAATGATCGAAGCCTCAAAGGTTTCAGAAATTCCGGAATCAGGTTTTGTCGCGGCTTTCGTCGATATGCATCTGACCGGAGATCTCAAAAAGGCTGAAGGGCTGGACGTCGTGAGGTCGCTTCATCGTGCCGAGCCTCAGCTTGAGATCGTTGCGATGTCTGGTGACTTCGATAGGCATCTCATGGAGCAGGGACTCAAAGCTGGCGCTTCACGTTTTCTTGCTAAGCCCATCGGCACCGAAGAACTTCGTCTGACACTTGAAAAAATTGAAGCTCTTTTAACGCTGAAAGAGTTTGCGTCGGCTCAGGTGGAAACATCGTCCCACGAACGCGAGCCGCGCTGGGTGGGTGATTCAGCAACATCTCTTGAAGTGACACGAAAAATCGCAAGTCTTCGCGGCGAATCGGGACCGATTCTTATCGAAGGTGAATCGGGAACCGGAAAAGAAGTTGCAGCTTGGCTCCTGCACTCACAAGAGAAAAGGTCGAACTTGCGTCCAGGAAGTCCTCCAAGACCTTTCGTTCAAGTGAACCTCGGCGCAATTCCCGAGAGCGTCTTTGAATCTGAACTATTCGGGCATGTAAAAGGAGCGTTCACGGGCGCCGATCAAAACAAAATGGGTCTCTGTGAAGCGGCCCACGGCGGGGATCTGTTCTTGGACGAAATTGAAGCCTTGCCGCTGACGAGCCAGGCGAAACTTCTTCGGTTTTTAGAAAATGGCGAAGTTCGCCGCGTCGGTGCGCGAGAAACGATTCGCGTGCAGACACGTGTGATCGTAGCCACCAACCGCTCACTGAGCGACATGGTTTCGGCCGGAGAATTCCGCGAGGACCTTATGTGGAGAGTGAGCGGGAAAAGGCTCACTCTGCCTCCGCTTCGGAAACGCAAAGATGATATTGGCGCTTTAGCGAAATACTTCTTCGATCTCGAGCGGCCTCGCCGAAACAAGCAACTTACGGAAGAAGCGATTGAAACTTTGCAGCAGCATGACTGGAGCGGCAATGTGCGCGAGCTAAAGCGCGTTTGTGAGCAGATTGCTCTTTATGCCCCCCTCCCGCTGGTGCGACGCGAAGATGTAGTGACGGGTCTCCCACAGATCGCACGTGCCGGTGCACTCGTCTCTAGTGATGGTTCGATTTCCGCAGGCAACGAGATCGACTTGTCAATAGGTCTCAATGAACTTCTGGCCAGGTTCGAAGCCCGCGTGGTTCGCGAAGCACTTCGTGTGACATCCGATGTCGATCAAGCCGCTGAACGCATAGGAATTTCTCGATCGAGTATGTATAAGAAGATGAAAGACTTCGGTCTGGACCGAAAGTAATTCGCAGGGGAGCTAAATGAAAATGTGGGAAATGTGGAGAGACCCCGTCTACGTGCAGACGTTCGCGCTCGTCATGGGTGTTCTTCTCTTTCTCACAGCTGTGTTTTTTTTCCTCCGCAATCGAAACACTCACGCCCAGGCGGGCTGGGCGAGTCTCGTCAGCTGGTCGATTGCCACTCCGATTATTTTCGCTCTGATTTCAGCGCCGTGGCCGTGGGCGCTGATCGGTCTTGGTATCGTTGCGACTTCAGGTCTTAAGATCTTTTTTCAGCTGACCGGAATGTATCATCGCTCCTATTTTATTTGGGCTTCGTACTTTGGTGTGGCCGCTCTTTGCTACGCCGTTCACATCGGCAGTCGTGAACTTTTCAATATGATGCCGATGATTTTCTTCGGATCCATTTGCCTGATTCCAATCATCAGAAATTCCCACAAACAGATGATCCAATACATGGCGCTCGCACTGATGGCGTTCATGTTTTTGGGATGGTCGTTTCTTCACATGGGTTGGATTTTGAAACTCGACCGCGGCCCCTATTTGTTGATCTACATCACGATCCTGACGGAAGTGTTCGACAACCTTTCCTTGGCGCTGTCTCGCTTCATCGGCAAACACAAAATGTTTTCTCGGATTACTCCCCGCCGAAACTGGGAGGCTTTTGCGATCGCAGCCCCACTCACAATCTTTCTCGCTTTCAGCTTTCGCCACTTGCTTCCTGAAAGATCCGAGGCTTTTTGGCTCACTTCAGGCGTTGCCGCTGTGCTTGGCGGAAGCCTCGGGGACTTGGTGCTGTCGGTCATCCGCCGCGATCTGGGCATTAAAGACGTCGGAGTTTTCATTATCGGCCGTGGAGACTTTCTTTCCGTCATCGATCGTTTGATTTTCGTCGCTCCGATTTTTTATTACCTCATGTGGTATCTTGAAACTCGACCGGTGATGTGATGCGAGATTGGGATTATGAAAATGAACAGTGGACAAGGCTTCCCGGCTACCTGAAACATCTCCCGTTATTTACGCGCCACTATGACCTGGTAAGTTTCATGTTTCGCTCGGCCTGGTCGCTACTTTTAAAATATTGGTTTTTTAGATTCTACATTCGCCTAAAAGTGGTCGGCGACTTTCACGAAGTCAGAAAAAATTATCCCAAACTCTTAGTGATCTCCAACCACGCGAGCCATCTTGATGCCGTATCGATTGCGGCCGCCATTCCATTTCGCTACTGGATGGATCTCTACATTGCTGCCGCGAAAGACTACTTCTTTTCAAACCCCCTCTTCACATTTTTTTCCAAGCACTGCTTGGGGGCGATTCCGATCGATCGAAAAGATAAAAAGGGCGAAGCGGTTGAACTTTGCCTCACACTGCTTTCGCGGCTTGAGGCGATATGGCTTATTATTTTTCCAGAGGGCACACGCTCAAAGGACGGATTCATTGGTCAGTTTAAACGCGGAGTAAGTCTTTTCAGCGAACGAACAACGACGCCTCTTTTGTTTTTGTATCTTGAAGGCAACGCAGAGCTTTGGCCCAAGGGAAGAATCTTCGCTGTGCCAGGTCCCTTGACGATCCACATTGGCCCCGTCCATCCACCGGCACCGATTGAGCTTATTTACGAACGCTACCGCGACTGGGTGATGGGCATAAATCCCAACGCGTTTCGCGATGAGGAGACCCATGACGTCGTTTCATAATCTTGAAAATCCTTTTGCAGCGACGCTGAAAAATCTAGATCTCACTATCGGTGATTACCGCGTTCATGCCGTGCCAACGGGACTCTTTGGCCTCGACGGCGGCGCGATGTTTGGAACTGTTCCCAAAGTTCTGTGGCAAAAGTCGAACCCTGCCGATACCGAGAATCGAATTGCGATGGAAGCTCGCGCGCTTTTACTGCAGGCGAAATCGGCGAAAAATTCCGCAGGTCGCCCAAGGGTGATCTTAATCGACACGGGTATTGGCGGCGACTTCATTGAAAAGTACGGCGAAAAAATCGGCCCTAAGTTTGCCGAAATTTATGCCGTCGATAGTGGTGCGACGTCGCTTGAGAAATCATTGGCGGCCTTAAACCTGAGTGCGTCCGATATCACCGACGTGGTTTTGACTCATCTTCATTTCGATCACGCAGGCGCTGCCGTTTCGTGGCGCGACGGCGCCCTTCGTCCGACGTTCCCGAATGCGAAATATTATGTTCAGAAACAGAATCTTGAAACGGCTCGAAATCCAAATCGCCGCGAGCGCGCCAGTTACTACGCCAATAATTTTGAACCTCTGGTTTCGGCCGGAGTTCTTGAAGTTTTAGATGGTGCTGTCGAAAATCTTCTTCCCTGTGTGTCGGTCGGCCTTAGCCATGGGCACACTCAAGGGCATCAGTATGTGCGGATTTCTGATGGCACAACCACGCTTTACTACTGCGGCGACGTAATTCCGACATCAAGCCATGTGCGTCTTCCGTGGGTGATGGGATATGACTTACGACCGCTGGATCTGATCGAAGAAAAAGCAAAACTTCTCGAAGCCGCGGCGAAAGAAAAGGCCTACCTGTTTTTTGAACACGATCCCTACCTCGACGCCGCCCAAGTCATCGCCGACCGCGGCGACTTCGCCGTCACCGACCGCTTTCGCCTGACGTAACTCCTAACCGCCCCTTCACTCTCACTGCCCTTTTTCCCTGTAGGTCATTTCATACTGAGTGTCCTTATATCCTGAGTGTCCTTATATCCTGAGTGTCCTTCTATCCTGAGTGTCCAAGTTTGCCAGACAAGCTCCTCACCCCGATTTCACAGTCTATCGCGTCTCCCCTAACAAAGAGCTCATCACATTTGGCTCCATTCCTCTGGCGCCCGAACACCAACATCTCAATAGCTCAAGCCCCCAATCTATAGCTCAAGCCGGTGACTCAACATTTCGATATGCTTCCGTTTGCTCTTCGAGACCTGTCTTAAAGGTTTGTCTGTCTTCTGATTTTTTCCTGCCTTCTATTTTTCCTGTCTTCTATTTTTCCTGTCTTCTATTTTTGACTGCAGTTTTTCTCTAGAAGTCGTCTTTGAGTTGGCAAAGCTTTCGAATTGTTCCGCCGGTGCTCGCTTCCAACGGAGT
>LNDT01000017.1 GCA_001464715.1 Bdellovibrionales bacterium Ga0074137
GATTTACGAAGTGCCTCAACACTCACTTGGGTTCCGATTTTTGCGCGGTTGCAAATCGCTTCAACAATTGTTCGCTCAACAGATGTCATGCTGTAGCCATCGTGTTTTTCAATTCCAATGTTCCAGTCGGGGCTTCGCTGGCGTTGAAGCTTGAGCCCAGGCAGTTGGCTTCGTTTGGTATCTGGAACCATGATCCACGTTTTTTTGGGAATGATGTCGGTAAGGTCGTAGTATGAAAGTGCCGAGATTAAACAAATCGCACTAGGCTCACCCACAATAAGTGTTGCGACGCGGAATTGATCCTCTTCCGAGTAATCACGTCCTTTAGGCATATAGACGCCGCGAACGACCTGTTCAAAGACGCCGCCAGCGACCAGTTCTCGGAAGGACCTTAAATTGAGGCCCTGAGCGATTGCCTGCTGGTACGTGAAGGGACCTTTTTTGAGTTGAGCTGGGACTTTTCGCATATATAGTATATAATTTGACACGTTAATATGGATGTGTCAATATGAATACAGCTTCTTAAAGAGTCCTTAAAAGCCTTAAGGAGCCGATCAAGTTGAGTCTGCAAAAACCACATTCTTGAGCCATTTAAAATGGCTTCGAGCTAGGGGTCAAGTGACCAAACTTATTCTAGGGCCGAATGGCCCATCGTTCTTTGAAATCAAAATAGTCTCTACAGTTCAAATGGTGGTGTTTTCGTGAGTGCGAAGCAGTTGCATGCGGAAATGGTAAATCATAATTTTGATGGTTCTGATTGGATCAGTGCCGATGAGGCGGCCTCTTATTTACGAATACTTAGTAAGGACGGAAGTCCTTGCGTAGGGCGGATTCGAAACCTTGTAAGCCAAGGTAAAATTCCGTTCTACAAACCATTTGGACGATTGTTGTTCAAACGATCCGAACTAGATACGTTTGTTGAGTCCTCTCGAAAAGGAGGATTCAAATGGCGATAGGTGAATACGTTAATCCCTCTACAGGTGAAAAACTATTTAAGGTTCGGATCAAAAGAAGAAGTACCACACAACCTAATCTTGCAATCGACAGGCGTGAGCAAGGTTTCAAGACGCGAGCAGAAGCCGAGCGTGCAGAACGAAAACTCTTTCTCATAGCAGAACGAGAATTGGTCGGTGCCGAGCAGAAGTCGTGTCTTTGGAAAAATCTTGTAGACGAATGGGAAGTCACGGCCCGAAAGGGCGACATCTTTATTCGAGATCTTAACTCACAAACGATTGATGACTACGCTTACATTATTCGCGATCACTGCAAGGAGTGGATGAATCTCCATGTTGCAGAAATTGATCGCGCAAGAGCGTGGATGGTTCTTGATCGGGTCGAGCGAGAAATTTCTATCTCTCGAAGAAAGCGTTTGAGGACGGCAATTGATGCCGTCTTTAAGTGGGGCATTCTTTCGGGAGGACTTAAGGGGCTTACATCAATTCCAACAGAAGGATTCAAATCTTTACTGAAGGAAGAAGAAAAGATGCCCGAAATTTTAAATCTCGAACAGATCAGAACTTTGCTTTCTTACGCTGAAAAAGTAGATCACCCTTGGTATCCGATTTGGGCGCTAGCGCTTTTCACAGGTATGCGTTCTGGCGAACTGTACGGCCTTGAATGGAAGCACGTCGATTTCGAAAACAAGCTGATTTACGTTCAGCAAAATTGGACAAACCGAAATGGCTACGGTCCGACGAAGGGTCGTTACTGGAGGTCTGTTCCCATCGAGTCAGCGCAGGTTTTAGGTTTTCTAAAAGAGCAGAAGATCAAGCGTGGGAATGATAAGTTTGTACTTCATCATTTCAACCTTTGGTCAAAAGGGGAGGCCGCTAAAATCTTACGCGAATTCTGCGTAGGTTCTGGGCTTCCTTCGGTCAGGTTCCACACGCTCCGAGCTTGTTTTGCGACTCAGCTGATTCGCGACAGTATCGCTCCGGCGGTGGTGATGAAGATCTGCGGATGGAAAGATCTAAAGACCATGCAGCGCTACATCAGGCTTGCTGGAATTGAAGTGAAGGGTGCAACTCAAGGACTTAAGCTTTTACCAGAGCGCGAAGTGATGGGCCGTGTTGTGAATCTTTTTAGACAAGATTAGATAAGGAACAAGAGTAGAGACTATCCCAGTTGCCATTTGAGAAATCAGGTGGCAACCTGGTGGAAATGGTGGCTAAGTGTTTGAAATTCTTCAATCGCCTACGTCACCTCCATTTCGCCTCTGCGCGCTTCGCGCGCAGGCGACCGCTAAAAGCGGTCGGCGAAATGGACCGCGGACTTTAAGTCCGCCCCTGCGGAAATCGCCGCAAGAAAAGCGGTCGGCGAAATGGACCGCGGACTTTAAGTCCGCCCCTGCGGAAAAGTCTCTTCTACTCCTACCTAAGCGAGAATCAAAAGCAAATGGATCGAAGGACTTGAGCCTCGTCTGATCGTTTGAAACATCAAATGAAACGGGGACATTCTCCTCTTTTAGAGGTGTTTATCACCTCGGAAAAAGTATCACCGCTCAACAAATGGCGCGAGTTCGTCGCAGACACAGCTGTCCGATGGCCGCCAGTTTGCAAATTCAAAGCTTGAGGTAGTTTTAGTAAATTCAGAAGCGAACGCTAGATTGAAAAAAGGAGTCACTATGGAACAGCCTGTAAATTCACTCAAGAGCACGAACCCATCGACAACTAAAGGCGCGAGTCTTTCTGATGAGTCATTAAAAGAGTCATCGAGCGTGAAGGGATCTTTCGTAGAAAAATCGAAAAGTTTGTTGTCAATGAATGAGGATCATCTTGAAGGTGACGTAACAAAAGCCATTGAAAACCAAACTTCCAAAATTCCTTCAGGTTTCTATTTGGCTTTAGCGGTTGGATCTATGGTTATATCAGCCGCCTTGGCTGCATCATCAAAACGTAAAGGCATGGCTAATTTTGTCGGATCATGGGCTCCGTCTTTTCTGATGCTTGGGCTCTACAATAAAATTGTTAAAACCCACGGTTCGGACAGTCGAACTCCGGCGTAGGAGCGGTCAGAAGTTAAGACAATAAGTTGAGATCTTCAGCGACCTGGAAATTTTAAAAACGAGGTTTTTATGGGATCTAAACTTTCTATCCCGTTCTCTGAGAAGATCAAATCGATCCCTGGTTTTTTTGGTATTCGTTTGGACGAAAACCCAAAACATCAAGTTTTGAAGCAGGAGAATGATTTTGAAGTGCGGGAGTATGAAGACCTGTCGGTTGCCAAAACTTTGACAGTTTCCAGCTATGAAAGTTCGAGCAAAAAGTCATTCTGGCGCCTGGCTGAATACATTTTCGGAGGCAATCAAACTGGGACAAAGATGTCGATGACGGCTCCCGTATTTATCGAAAGCAAATCGAACGGCTGGATGATGACCTTCGTTTTACCAAGAGACCTCACCAAAAATTCGGTTCCCGCCCCAGAAGACAAGCGGGTCCAGCTTGGCGTCGAGCCGTCAAAAAAGTGGGCGGTTCTTACGTACACGGGCATTCCGAATGAGTCCGTTATGAAACAAATGGCCAGCAAGCTTCGATCATTGATTGAAACGACACGTCGATATCGAATAACCTCTGAGCCACGTTGGGCTCAATATGATGGGCCCATGGTGATTCCGTTTTTGCGACGGAATGAAGTTCAAATGCAGATCGAGCAGATTCAATAGACTGAAGGGATGAACATATGTTCGCAGAATTAAAAATCTACGCTGCGTGCTTTGTCACATTTGTCGTTGTGGATTTCATTTGGATTGGCATCGTCATGAAAAGCTTCTATGTGAAGCAATTGGGACCCATTGGACGGATTTCGGGTGATAAGTTCGAGCCAGTTCTTTGGGCGGCTGGCGTTGTCTACGCAGCATTAGCTCTTGGAATTGTTCAATTTGTTCTGCCAAAAATCGGTTCAGAAACTTCTTGGCTTTCCACGTTTGGAACCGGAGCCCTTCTTGGTTTCGTTGTTTACGCAACGTATGACTTTACGAACTATTCGACGCTGAAAGACTGGACACTAGCTATGACCTTCACAGACGTTGCATGGGGGACGACAGTCACTGGGCTTGTGACCGTGGCCGCCCGCTCTGTTCGCGACCTTGGTTAGTTGATCAAGTACAGTTCTACTTTGCAGTCTGAAATCGCCAGCTTGAGCCGTCACACCCAAACCTATGTGCGATCTTACGAGCCAAAGACGCCTGCTTTGCATTTCTATTGTGCATTTACATCGGAGGAAAATCAGTGAGCGATTCATTTGGTGGCTTCTATCTCGCTCCTTGATTTTTCTGTGTTCTTTTAGCAGGTTTGTGTCGGCATGTGCGTCTCGGGTTTTCGATAGTTTTTAGAGGCGCAAGAATATTCCCGAAGGAGTCAGTGTGAACGGCAGTAAAATGGAATCGGCGATGGAAAAAGTTATTTTCGCGAGTCGCTGGTTTCAAGCACCGCTCTATCTTGGCCTCATTGTGGCAGGAGTTCTTTACGCTTACAAATTTGTCGTCGAACTTTCGCATTTGGTTGTCTCGGTCAACGAAATTACTGAAGAGCTATTGATGCTTGGTGTGCTCACCTTGGTTGACATCACGATGGTGGCAAATCTTTTGGTGATGGTTATCATAGGAGGCTACGCGACTTTCGTTAGCCGCATTAATTTAAACGATCATCCAGATAAGCCCGACTGGTTGGATAAAATTGACGCCGGAACTTTGAAGGTGAAGCTTGCGACAGCCTTGGTTGGTATATCGGGCATTCACCTTCTTAAGTCCTTTATCAACATCAAAGAAAAATCGAACGACCAAGTCATGTGGCAAGTCATCATTCACGTCGTTTTCCTACTTAGCTCCGTCATGCTTGCCTACACTGAAACTCTCATGAATAAGAAAAAGTAGGGCGTCAGGGTCTTCAATCAACCATCGGCGAAAAAGACAACCGCACAATTTCTGACATTCCGCCATCCACCGCAGGAATCTCTAGCTGCCAATAAGATTCGACGCGAGTTCCATCCGGATTTGGCGGGACCATTCCGTTGTTGACGAATGTAACGATCATTCCGTTACTCAGTCCAATGATCGTAGGGCCGTCGGCCACTGTGAGTGAAGAAATCCAACGTGCCGTGAGCTTCGTTTCAGTCGTCTGATCGTTTACATCACACGGATATTTTGCGCAAGGTGCGTAGTCTGAAAGAAGCCACGTCGACGGGCCTGCGTACTTTAACTTTAAAAAATGTCCGTTGCGCGTTTCACCTCTGAAATAAGAAGTCAGCGTCTGCGCTTGGGTGGATTGAAAAAAGAGTATCGAAAAACAAAACGTGAGGAACGACATTATCATTTTCATTTTGCACCCGCATCTTCTTCAGCAATCAAAAGTGGAACTATCGAAGGAAGCACTACTCCGGAGGGTGACATCGGCGAAATACCGAGAAGGCTAGCTATGTATCCCCACGCGTTTTCATCGGTCATTTTTGGATGGGTTTTGACGGCTTTGCGCTGATCGGTGTGCCGCTTCTTTTTCTTTTGTACGGCTTTGTGGGCACCTATCAGGCTCACGACTTCGAAAGACACCTATTTCAGTACGTGATCGTGACACTTTCGGTCTTGGCCTTTCCCCACGCCCTTTTGATGCGCTACTGCAAAGGCGCTGGGATTATAAGTTAGGGCTTTCTGCCAGTTGACACTCCGAGCCCTGGATCCTAGCCTGGCCCCGATGCGAGCTCTTTTGATTATCTTGATGCTGTTTTCGTTCTTACCCAGCCAGGGGATTGATCTTGGCTTGGGCGTGAACTTGTTCGGCGCGGAGTCTCACCTTTCTGATTGCCACTCGCACACGGCGCCGAGGGACGTTGAAAAGAGCTCTTCACCGATGGATCAGGATCAAGACTGTAAATGCCCGACACATCGCTCGGGATGTTGCCATCCCGTAGGATTTATTTTGCGGCCTGCCATGCTGGTGTCGCGATCCTCACCTCCAGTGCTTCTTGAATTTGAAGAGCTGAAATTGCCGTCCAAGCAAGACCCACTTTTAGAAGGCCCCTTCCAGCCGCCTCGCGCCGCCTAAGAACTACTTCTCGTTTCACGAGAAATGGTTCCACCTCGTCTTTCGACACCCAATCAATTTGATTTCGGACGAAGCTGCTGGAGGCTACATTGCTCGATTCCATTATTCGATTTGCGCTTAACCATCGCCTGTTCGTCGTAGCAACCACGGCGTTTATGATTGTCTACGGAGCGATCATCGTTCAGCAGCTTCCTATCGACGTGTTTCCCGATATCACAAAGCCGACAGTCACCATCATGAGTGAAGCTCATGGAATGGCGCCGGAGGAGGTGGAGATTCGGGTCACACTTCCGATTGAGAGTTACATGAGTGGGCTTCCCGGCGTTGAGCGCATTCGCTCGCAGTCGGGTATTGGACTATCTGCGATCTACGTGGAGTTTGCTTGGGGCACGGACATCTACCGCAATCGGCAATTGGTCCAAGAGAAACTCAATCTTTCAAAAGAGCGTCTTCCGAAAGATATTTCTCCAGTCATTGGACCGATCGGATCTCTGTTAGGGCAAATTCAGCAAATCGCTGTGACGACGGAATCCAATGAAGTCGATCCGATGGAGCTTCGAAGCGTCGCAGAGTGGGTTTTACGACCTAGATTGATGACGATCCCTGGAATTTCGCAAGTGATCTCGATCGGCGGAGGCTTAAAGCAGTATCAAATCCTCGTGTCGGCGGAAAAACTGAACCGCTTTCAGCTCTCGATTGAACAAGTTGATCGCGAGCTTGCGCAGATCAGCCAAAATACGACCGGTGGATTTCTTGAAAAGGAAGGCCAAGAGTTTCTGGTTCGCAACATTGGTGTCGTCGATAGCGTTGAAGATATTCGAAAGACTTTGGTTGGTCTTCACTTCGGTCGCCCGGTTTTGATCGGCGACATTGCAGAAGTAAAAGTCGCACCTCGACTAAAAAGAGGGGACGGAAGTTTTAACGGGAAGCCCTCGGTGGTCATGACCATTCAGAAGCAACCGGGTGCCGATACTGTCGCCATAACGAAAGCCATCGGCGAAGCTCTTGATGAGCTGCGTCCGTCGCTTCCCAAAGGTGTCGTCGTAAACCCCGATGTCTTTAAGCAGGCGAATTTCATTCAAAGTTCAATTGATGGAATTATCGGAAAACTACAGTTTGGGACGATTCTTGTTTTCGTCATTTTGTTTATCTTTTTGGCGAACATGAGGATGTCGGTCATTACCCTCACGGCGATTCCGGTTTCTTTCCTTTTCACGGCGATTGTTTTTAAGATTTTCGGACTCACGGTCAATACGATGACCTTGGGAGGCCTCGCGATTGCGATTGGTGAGCTTGTCGATGATTCAATTGTCGATGTTGAGAACGTTTTTCGACGGCTTCGAGAGAACGCGGCGTCAGTCACTCCAAGACCGCGGCTCAAGGTCATCTTCGAGGCGTCCAGTGAAGTGCGAAATTCCATCGTCCTTGCGACGGTGATTATTGCTCTCGTATTTTTGCCGCTCTTTAATCTTTCCGGTCTTGAGGGGCGTCTTTTCGCTCCGCTGGGGATTGCTTACCTGACGGCGCTGATTGCGTCCCTCGTTGTGTCACTCACTATCACCCCGGTGCTTTGTTTTTACTTCCTTAAAGAGAACCTCTCGGCCCACGGGGAAACGCGGTTTGTCGTTTTCTTGAAACGGATTGATCGTCAGGTTCTAGAGTGGGCTCTACCCAGGTCGTCTATTATTCTTTTTGGTTCGGCAATTCTTTTTGCAGTTTCAGTGGCTCTCGTTCCACTGATGGGTCGGGATTTTCTTCCCAAGTTTAACGAGGGCACCGCGATGGTTGCTGTGGTCGCGAGACCGGGCATTAGTTTGACGGAATCTGGTAAGATCGGCGAACAAGCTGAAGCCATCATGCTTTCGGTTCCGGAGGTGAAGTCTGTGTCTCGTCGAACGGGGCGCGCGGAGATGGATGAACACGCAGCGGGGGTCAACGTCAGTGAAATCGATGTCGACTTCAAAGAAGGCGGGCGTCCAAGAGAAGTCGTCTTAAATGAAATTCGAACGAAGTTGAAAGCTCAGTTTCCTGATGTCGGCGTCAACGTTGGTCAGCCGATCTCACACTTGATTGATCACATGCTTTCTGGAGTCAGTGCTGCAATCGCGATTAAGATTTTCGGCCCTGATCTCGCCACACTTCGCGAGAAGTCGCTCGAGCTTCAAGCCGCCATCAAGGACACACCAGGTCTTGTCGATCTGCGGATCGAGCAGCAAGGGTTGATTCCACAAGTAAAAATTCAGGTTCTTCGAGAAGATGCGGCTAGATTCGGTCTCAGTCCTGGTGAAATCACGAAGCTTCTCGAAGCCGCGTTCAACGGTGAAGCGCTGGCGCAGGTAATGGAAGAGACGCGTCTTTATGATGTTTTCTTTCAGTTCGATCAGGATTCGAGGGCGTCTGTTGCGCTCATGGAGAGCACGGTTCTCAAAGTTATGCCCGACGGTCGAAAAGTTCTTTTGAAAGACGTCGCTGATGTTTATGAAACAACGGGTCCGAACGAAATCAATCGTGAGAATAGTCAGCGACGAATCGTCATCAGCGCGAACGTGAGTGGACGAGATCTTGGTGGTGTGGTCGGAGAAATACAAGATCGCGTCGGACGATCGGTGAAATTTCCTGAAGGCTACTACGTTGTCTACGGCGGTCAGTTCGAAAATCAGCAAGCGGCCACCCGTAAGATAGTTCTCTTTGGAATTCTTTCGATACTCGGTATCGCTATCGTGCTTTATGGTCATTTCGGTTCATGGATGATTTCGGCGCAGATCATTGCCACGATGCCGCTCGCTTTTATCGGCGGTATCGTTTTGCTGTTTTTCACGGATCGTTCGATCACTGTCGCAAGTCTTGTCGGTTTCATCACACTTTGCGGTCTGGCTTCGAGAAATGCTATTATGATGATTTCTCATTACCTTCATTTGATGAAGTACGAGGGCGAAAAGTTTAGCCGCGAGATGATTGTTCGCGGCTCGCAGGAACGTCTTATCCCGGTGATGATGACTGCGTTTGTGGCGGCCCTCGCCCTTCTTCCGCTTGTCTTTGCAGGTGGCGAACCCGGAAGTGAAGTTCTACATCCGGTGGCTGTTGTGATCGTCGGTGGTCTTTTGAGTTCCACCATTTTAGATATTATCGTGACGCCGACGTTGTTTTATCGGTTCGGCAGAAAGTCAGCCGAAAGCTATGCGCAAAATAGTAATGAAGATGAGATCGTATGAAGTTTTTTAAATTGAAGTTGGGAGTTCAAATGAAGACGGTAAGTTTGTTTTTATCGATGGCGGCAATGATTTTGGTTTCTTCAGTACCGGCGTGGTCGCATGATGGTCACGATCATGACACTCCATTGACGGCAACTGCGCCAAAGGGCGGAATTTTGAAATCGCTCGAGTTGACGAGTGTTGAAGTGGTCTCAAAGGGAAAGAGTGTCTTCATTTACCTCTATGACGTGAATTTGGTTCCAAAACCAGCCAAAGGTTTTTTGGTGACGGCCAAGGCCGAGATGCCGCGTACAAAGAAAACGGAAGAGATTAAGTTGACGTCGAAGGACAACGTTTTTGAAGGTTCTTTTGATGCAAAGGGAAGTCATCGCTACACTTTGCTGCTTTCGATCAAAGATCCTGTGACCGGTCACGATGACAAGATGACCTTTACAATCGAGCCAAGGAAGTAAGGGGCTATATGAAACCCGTTTCGACTGACTCTGTATTTTCGCTGGTTGTGTTTTTTTGTGCCGTTTGTCTTTTTGCGATTCCGGCCCAGGCTGAACATCCCTTAAAGAGAGGTGATGCAACAGCGGAGGTAAAAACCGGAGTCAAGAGTGGCACTAGAATCGAGATCGGTTTTGATCAGCTAAAGGAACTTTTGGATTCTCGAAGTGCAAGAGTCGAAGCGGCCGAGTTCGAGCGTCAGGCGGCCTTGGACCGAGAAGGAAGTCTTGGGCGCTCTTTTTTTCCGACGATCGAAGCTTACGGAGCTCAGCAAACATTTAAAACTGGAAGCAGCGGCGAGAAATTTCAGCCGACTTTCGGGGCCGAAGCAAAGATCAATGTGTTCAATGGCAGTCGCGACCAAATCGAATCCGAAGTGAGGGCGCTTGAAGCCGATCGGAAAACGATTCAGCTTCAGCAGACGGTTTCCGATGAACTTCAAGTCGTTCGCAAAGCCTTCTGGGATATTGTTTTTGCTCAAGAAAAGCTCGAGCAGATCGAAGCTGCAATAACGGTCAATAGTCAGAATCTTGCGGCGGCTCAAAAGCGCATTCGAAGCGGTGTGGGGACTGAATCGGACCGCGTCGAATTTGAAATGAAGGCTGTTGATCTGAAGCGAGAGAGTTCTGAAACGAAGTTGAATGTGTCGAATCTCGTCCGCGATTTTGCTATTTTGCTTAACTTCAATCCGTCGGATCAGCTTATTTTTCCAAAACGACTGGATCACAATCACGATTTCGAGGCGGTTTTAAAACACGAGGCCAAAGATCATGAGTTTCTTTACAAAGATGACGAGTTCGGAGCCGAGCAAAGTGAACTGGCCGCGAAAATACAACATCGTTCATGGTGGCCCGCTGTCGAAGCCTTTGCTGCCTACAATGAATACGACGAAAGAATTGATTCGGCAGGCCCCAACACATCAAGTGATATGCGGAAAGAAACAGTGCTGGGTGTGCGTCTAAAAATGGAGATAGGTAATCTGTTTGAGTACAGCCGTGAAGCGTCGTCTCTTTCCAATTTGGCTCGTGCCAGTCGCAAGCGAGCCGATTTTAAAAAACGGCAGGTTGAAGCGCACATGCAGAGTGAATTTGCAGAACTCAGATTTCTTCATGACCAAGTCCACGATGCCGAAGCGAACATTGTGCGCGCCGAGCGATATTACAAACTCACGCAGTCAGAATACGCGCGCGGCGTAAAAAACTCGCCCGACGTCTTGGGCGCTTCCGAAAAGCTCTTTGAGAATCAAATCAAACGACTTGAAATCATCAAGGACTTTCAGATTGTAAAGGCACACGTTCTTGCAAAGATCGGGAAGTGATCACAGAGATGAGAAGATTTTAGTTGGCCAATTCAAGTAATGTCGGTCCATTCGGTTTTTCTGTTTCGTTCGCCGCTATGGTTTTGTGTGCGCTTGGTGTACCTGCCGTCAGCTTTGGTGAGCCCGCGAAAAGTGGCCTTGTGATGGATGGATCCGTTGCGAGCACTGTCAGCCGCGATGGTGACTACGACACCAAGCTTGGTGCAAGATCTCGCTACCGAGCATCGGTATTGAGCCCACTTCAGACCGAGGGCGGCGTCGATTTGGTTTTGGAGAAATTCTCTGGAGGCTACTATGGACCTTCCGAAAAAGTAGCGTATTCAAAAAAGTTCGAAGTGACGAGTTTGCCAGGTCTGAAAGTGGCTGCTGACAAGGCGAGGGAAAAATCGGCGGAATCGATGTATGGCTGCTGCCGTCCCCAAGACATGAAGTGGACGAAAGACACGCTCGAATTTAGCGTTCGAATCAGCGAAAAGACGTTTAAGTGCCAGACGACATCTCTCGATATGGCCTCAGGTCCACAAATTAGCTGTAAGTAGTTCGAGATTAGGCCACCTTTTTACAACCTCGGACCCAAGCCATGACGGGTGCGGGTGAGTCCCCTTAAAACTGCGACCGCAGGGGGACTCGTGAAACGTCATTTCATCGCTCGCACTTTTTCAATCGCCGCTTTGATTTTCGCCGTCGTGATTTTTGGTGCGCCGCTATCGGCGCAAGCGCACTTGGATCTTGGCGATCTGGACACCTATCTCATGGCTCCGGAAAATCGAGCCGAATTGAATCGACAGGTTTCCGAGATGCGAAGACTTCTTCGAAACCCGCCATCGACGACCTTTCTTCTGAAAGAACCCGGCGTGAAGTATCAATCAAAACTTCAAGAGCTTTTCGAGTGCGTCGAATCGCAGTGCCGCATGTATGAGAGAAAGTTTCTCTACAAAGTCGTCAGTCTAAAGACCGATATCCGACGTGGCCGAATCCACGCGATCAATGTTCATCTGGTCGAGCTTTCCGTCACGAGCCTCAAAGTATGGGACGCCGACGCCGCCGGAAATAAAAAAGGCCTCGTCCAAGACGAGACCTCGATTTCTAGCTTTCGGTTTCTTTGAGACGACCTAGTCGATTTCACCGTTTTGGCGTAGGTATTCGTTGAGCCTCTGGTTTGAGAATTTGAGATTTTCCCCGAAAAACTCATCAATATGCTCCAAAACGTCGTAGCTTTCACGGCACGTCACTTTGAAACGAACTTCTTTCGTATCCTGGTTTCGCGATTCGCCGGGGTTGCGCAATCCACACGAATCTCGATAAGTGATGGTCGACTCAAATCTTCCTACGTACGAAATCGGAATTTCAAAAGTTTCCGATTCATCGCATTCGAGAGTTTTTACGCCCGAGGCGTCTTGGATGTAATAGCTGCTAGAAGCGCCCAGCAGCGCCTTACTTATTGGAGTGCCCAGAGTCCCGTAGGTTTTGTAGTATTGAGCCGAGAGACGATCCTTCGCCCACAAAACCTGCACCGGTGATGTGTACCAACGCATGTATTCGACCGCCGCCGTTCGGTCAGGAGCTTGAGCGAATAAAGAAAAGCTTGGGTGGTAGATGGGTGTTCCATCACGAAGTTGTTTGAGCCAGGGCAGCAGACCTTCATCTTCCATGCGAGGTGACTTTAGAGATTGAAGGCCAAAGCCTGTGGGACGATTGAAAGCCCAAAGGTAGTTCGCTGACTTTACTACTGCCATCGAACTATCAGCCGGCTTTGAGCTGGCCTCAGTGACCTGCGCATTTTCGATATTTCCCGGGTAATTAATGGGAGTATTCGCCGCTTCGCAGAGAATATTGTTTCGGGCCAAAATTTCAGTCGCCACGTAAAATGCAAAGATCCGTGCCTTTATGTCCGAAGTTTCCGACAGTCCAATTCCGATAACGTGCGCTGCTTCGTGCAAGAGCTTCGTTCGAATCTCTCGGAAGTAGGGCTCCAAATCTTGCTGGTAAGAGGAATTGACGGGAACTGCGGCGTGCGCTCGAAAGAAGAGAGCTGTAGCAACCAAATAGGGCTCTCCAGCTTTTGGCGTTCGATAATCGAACATGAGCTCGCGATTGTAACGGTTGGCTTCCGTGCGGGGTTCTGCTTTCGTACTTTCAATTAGTTTTGCGAGGCGCTCTTGCGTCCATCCCTTTGGAAGATTGGCAAAGACCGCGGGGTTCGCACGGCGGATAGATGCTGCCGTAAATCCTTTGCTCCAATTCAGAAGCTTCATCGAGCTTTCATCGCCAAAGCTTCCGCCGCCGCTGGACGTACCGGCCAACTCAGGACCTGGGGCCGAGCTCGAATTGCCACTGCAGGCCGTGGTGAAAGCAGCAACCGTCGCCATCGCAAGAACGGTGACGGACAGACTGTGTGCAAGGTTCCTAAAGTTTGAAAGTGGGGTCTGATTCATTGGTATCCTCGTAAGTTCAAAAGTTATTTGTACGCAACATCGGGGCCCAGTCGATGCCTGGCCGAGGCCTCCTGGGCTCAGACGAAGATAAGAGAGCTGGCGTTTTAGAAACAGGTTTAATTTATTAATTACTGATGATATAATTAATAAAACACTTACTTATGTCCGTGAGTACTTGAAATGACTGTAAAAAACCTATTCGAATTTGACCACTACCGAGCCTATTTACGGCACTTTTTGGCCCGTGAAGGAGCCAGGTCCGGCCTTCGGGCGAAGTTTGCGACGGCTCTTGGCTGCCAAGCTTCCTACGTCTCACAAGTCTTGAGCGGCGACGTTCACTTGAGTCTTGAGCAGGCTTTCAAGGCCAATGAGCATCTTTCGCACGACCATCAAGAGGCTCATTTCTTTATGCTTCTGGTACAGAAAGATCGCGCCGGAAGTGCCGAGCTTGAAAAGTACTTTAGAAAGCAAGTCGACGACATCAAACACGAACGAACGAAAATCAAAAACCGCGTTGTCGCCACAAAAGAACTCAGCGAAGGCCAGCAGGCACGGTACTACAGCCACAGTGATTTCGCGGCCGTTCATATGGCGCTGGCGGTTCCGCGTTTACGCACAGTGAAAGCCTTGTGCTTAGCGCTGAGGCTGACAAGCGATCGTGTCGAGAGCATTCTCGATTTTCTTCAAGCGTCAGGGCTTGCGGAAAAAAACGGGGACCGCTACAGCGTGGGTGGCGTGCACCTTCACCTGGGCCCAGAGTCACCATTTCTTCAGCAGCATCACTCGAACTGGCGGCTTGAAGCGATGAGGCGGATGAATTCACAAAGTACCACGAATCTTCACTACTCGGCGACCTACAGTCTTTCGAAAAAAGACTTCGTAAAATTGCGCGAAAATTTATTGCAGGTGATCGAAAAAAATCTTTCGGTCGTGAGGCCTTCGCCCGAAGAAATTGTGATTTGTCAGAACATCGATCTCATTCCGCTCACCGACGGCGAATTCTAAAGCCGTCGAGGCGTCGATCCGGCGCGAAGGCTCAGCATTTTTTTTACGAGACCGTCGTCGTCTTCATCATAAATTTCGCCGACGACTTCTTCCATAATGTCTTCAAGGGTCAGAATCCCGGTGAGTACATTTTTATCGATAACGATAGCCATGTGCCGCTTCTGCTCTTGCAGCTTTCTTAAGACACTTAAAAGCTCATCGGTAGGTTTGATAATGATCGCCGGGCGCAGAATGGATTGCCAGTCCTGACTTCCGGCAGCGACAAACGCCAAAAATTCTTTCGAGTGTAGAATCCCTGTGAGCGCACCATTGTCGACAACGGGAATTCGTGTGTGTCCGGATTGTACAACGGTGTGCAAAACGGCCGAAAGGTCCGTGGAGCTTGTGATGGAGTCCACTTGGCTCCATGGTAGCAAAGCGTCGCGAACACGCTTGGTTTCAATATTGGCAAGATTCAAAATGTACTGTCTTTGATGCGTCGTCAGTCCCGCAAGATCAAGCTCGGTCGAGTGGGCGTCAGGATTTTCTACAGGAAGTTTTGGAAGAACGAGTCGAATAATGAAACGGGTCGAACCTTCGAACACATTGAGCACGGGACCTAAAAACCGGCTTCCAAAAACCAACATCGAAGAGCCGAAATTTAAAACCTGAGCTGGATATCTGAGAGCGATGGTTTTCGGCACAAGCTCGCCAAGAACGACGCTCATGTAGGTGAGCGGCAAAACAATTAAGGTCACAGCTATAAATTCGGCCGCTTGCTCGCGGAGGCCGAAACTTTGTTCGATGATTGGTGCGAGCTTTTCCTCGGCACCGGCTCCTCCGACGGCTGCGGAAATTGCTCCGACCAACGTGATGCCGACTTGGATGACCGAGAGGGCGCGCTCGGGATTCTCACGCAAACTCAAGAGTCGTTTGGCCTTAAGATCACCGCGTTTGACGCGGTTTCGAAGTTCGGGTTTTCCGGTTGTGACAAACGCCATTTCAACGGCTGAAAAAATCGCATTGAGCGCAAGGCAGAGAGCGATCACGAGGATCTGTGTCATAAGCTGCCGAGTATTTCAGAAGGAAGCCCAATTGCCAATCTTCTGAATGCCGCTATGCGATTTAGTGATTTGTTTGAATTAGCTCAATTTTGTAGCCATTGGGGTCTTCAACGAAGGCAATGACTGTTGAACCGTGCTTCATTGGGCCAGGCTCGCGAACAATTTTACCGCCCGCCGACCGAATGGCTTCACAAGTCGCGTAAATGTCCGAGGCGCCCAAGGCAATGTGTCCGTAGCCGTCACCTAAATTGTAGCTGTTTCGGTCCCAATTAAATGTGAGTTCAATGCAGGGATCTTTCTTTGAAGTTCCGTAGCTTAAAAACGCTAGCGAGAACTTTCCATCCGGATAGTCATCTTTCGAGATCAGTTTCATGCCCAGAATTTCAGTGTAAAATCGAATCGACTCTTCAAGGTTATTCACCCGAATCATCGTGTGCAGGTAGGTCATTTTGTTTTGGTTCATTTGAATTGTCTTAAGCGGCGCGGGCGACGGGTGTCCAGGGTTCTGTGACGGTGTAGCGACCTTTTCCAGCTTTTTTCGAAGCATACATGCATTCATCAGCATGACGAAGCACTGCATCCTCCGAAACCGACGTCACGATCGATAGAGCGTGGTGCGAAATAATCACACAACCAACGCTCACCGAAACCGCAATATTGTGACCGTCGATATTTTTTATGCCCTCGATGGTTCGAATGACTCTCATGCAGATTCCGTCCACATCTGCGCGCGAACTGATGTTGCCAAGGACAATTGTAAATTCATCGCCGCCAAGCCGGGCCAGCATATCTGAGTCACGCAAGATGTCTCTTGTCCGGCGGCTTACTTCTTTTAGTAGAAGATCGCCGACACCGTGCCCGAGCGTATCGTTCACTTTCTTAAATCCATCGAGATCAAAATAGAGACACGAGACAAACCCGTCGTTCTTAGATTTTTGCGTAAGGGAGTCGCTTTTCGGCGATGTCAGCGTTTGTCGCAGGCGTTCCATGAGATTGTGACGGTTCGGTAGGCCTGTCAGTGCATCATGAGTCGCAAGCTCTTCAAGCTTCGCCGTGGTCGCACGAAGTTTTCGTAAAAGAAGGCCCGTGTACGTCACCACTGTTAGAAAATTGATGGCAAGCCCAGTGCTGATCATCGGCACACTTTTCCAGAACTCGGACATTCCCAATAAAACCGCCAGGCCCGCCGAGCCCATCAGCGCAGAAAAGAGAAGCCACTTTTCGCCATAACGAAATCCATTACCAATCGCAGTGAACGGATAAACAAACAGGAAAAGGGCCGCGATCGCATCGCCGTAATAAAAGCACACTGTCACAGCTGTTACGTCGTGAGCCATACCGACGGCTCGACGAATGAGATTCACTTCGGGTCGAAGTATGATGTGATAAAGAAGTGTGAGGCTGAAGGCCGCCGAGAGCAGAGCCGTTGTCTGTAAAATAAAGTCGCCGCGCTGGAGATTCTGAAGGGTAAAGTCATTGGTCCAAGAAATATAGAGAAGAGCGGCCGCGACGATACCGAGACGAATCAAAGCTTGTTTGTGTTCGGTGTCTTGACGCTTTGATAGCCGATCAAAAACGTCACGAGTGGTCGTCTTCATCATTCAAGTCTTTATCGGTCTAAAAGCCTTTTGACTTGATATCCAAACTAGGAACCAGCTTAGAGCCCGACGGGAGTCCCGTCGTCCGAAAAAGAGAGATTTTGCGTGCGACCATCTCGTGTCGTTCTTGACCATCGGGTCATTCGGCCGTCGGGTGCGAGATTGATGGTATCCATCATCACATCAAAGTCAGGATTGTACTTTACGATCATGAGGCGGTCTTGCTCGATGATCTTCGCTCCGCAGACGCCGTCTTTCGCAAGCATTCTAAGTTCAGCAGCGGCCATGTTGAGTCCCGCGGATTCGGAACCGACATTGATGACGGGGTACTGGACGTTCCCTGTCGCATCGGCATCGGGGTGTCCAGGCTTGTGAACGACCTGCAGCTCGTTGTTGGCCACGATGTTACAAAACGCTCCTCCGGCCGCTTTGCAGACGACTTCGAGCCGCTTGTAAGGACCGCCCGCAGGAGTTCGCGTCGTATTTCGATTGGCGAGATTCGAAGCATGAGTGGAAAGTCTCAAAGCGATACGGCGAAGGTCACCGCAGCCAAATTCTAGTGTTGCCGTCGAAGAAACGGGCTCCGGTTTTGTTGGTACTTTCGCATCGCTTTTTTTTGGTGCGGGTGTATCAACGAGAAGCTGGCTTGAGACGCCAAAGGGCCCCGTGGACGCTGTCGGCGCCGGAAGGGCGTAAGCCGAATTAGATAGCCCAAGGATTAAGAAGCCCAAAAGACCGAATTTCATAGGGTAACCTTCCGTGAGTTGCTACCAGACCCGTAATGAGACCAGTTGAGCAAAAGTTGAAGTAAAAGTCACTTTTCCGTTCGCCCATTCCCTTTATTATGAGGCCGCCTTATAGTGAGGCCATGGCATCACTCCTGTCTGAAACCGCAGATTCCGCATCTAAATTTTTCTCTCAGGCTCTCTCTCGGGCCCTCTCCGAAGGTCTTGGTGGAAAGTCGTCATCTTCTTTTGGTTTGCGTGCGCTCGCTCGAACACGGTCGATCGTCTACACAGGCGAGAGTCTGATGATACCTGTCATCGAACTTCTGGTGAACCGAAAGCGTCCTCATCTGCCAAGTGACGACATGGCTTTTTTCAATGTCGCTCGAAATGCGCTCAACAAGGTTATTGAAGATGACATCGACCGCATCGAGCGGGGAATTTACCCAGCCGAGGTTTTGAGAGCGGAACACATTCTTCAGCACTTTCGACGCTTTCCAGTTTTATTCTCCGAAGGCTTAAAAGCGTCCCTCCGTCGTAAAAGCAAAAAAGCACGAGTCTTTGGTGAAGAGGCGAAGGATCTTCTGCGAGGGCTACCGGAGTACTATCAGCGCAATTTCCATTTTCAAGGTGACGGCTACCTTTCTGAAAGGTCCGCCGAGCTTTACGAGCATCAAGTGGAAGTTTTGTTCGCGGGATCAGCCGATGCGATGAGACGGATGATTATCGAGCCGCTTCGAGAACAGTTTGGCCCTGGTGATGGAGAGGGTCTGACGTTTTTGGAAGTGGGAGCGGGAACCGGACGAGCGACGCTCTTTGTTCGCATGGCTTTTCCGAAAGCGAAAATCATCGCCGTTGATCCCAGCGGTCCCTATTTGAAGAAAGCGCAAAAACAGTTGGAACCTTATCAACGTCACGGTTTCTTTGAAGCCCTCGGCGAAAAGCTTCCATTTCAGGATCAGACTTTTGATGCCGTCTATTCTGTATTTTTGTTCCACGAATTGCCGCGGGAAGTTCGACGCCAGGTTATTAAGGAAGGGCATCGTGTCTTAAAGCCGGGCGGATTCTATGGGTTTGTGGATAGTCTTCAGCTGGGTGATACGCCTGAGCTCGATAGCGGACTCAAGCAGTTTCCTACTCAGTACCATGAACCGTTTTACCGCGACTACATCGAGACGCCGATGACAAATCTTTTGACCGAATCAGGATTTGCAATCGCGAGCCAGGGAACGGGATTCTTTTCGAAGTTTGTTAGCGCGAAAAAAACGACTTAGAAAAATCTAAGGCGACGGCGTTGTCGTTTCGGCAGAAGGTGTTACCGCTTCGGCCGGTTCTCTTTCTCCGGAAATTTTCGTAGGCGCTTGGGTTGTGACTTCGTCAGTGAGCGCTTTGGTCGGCTCTTCTTGGACTGTGGTGATCTCGTTCGTTGCAGCTTCTGCTGAAGACTCGTTCGCCAATTCTGGCGCAGTGCTTGGCGTACTTTCTGGCGCACCCTCTGGTAAAGCTTCGGGCGTTACATCTGCGGCAGCGTCAGCCAGCGATGGCACGTTGGCTGATGCGGGCTCAACAGTCGCCAACGCTAATTGGTCGATCAGTCGTTTTGCTAATTGAGAACCCATCACAGGACGACCTCCAGGAAGAAGCCGTTGCTTCGCATCTTCTGTTTGTCCAAGCTCAACAAGCAAATCTGAAAAAAGACCGATGTAAACGGGGTCCGTCGGGCGAAGGGCCAAAGCATACTTGGCGTAAGGAATGGCACTGGTCGCATTATGGCTTCGGCGAAGGCAGGCCGCATAGAAAGCCGCAATGAAATCATTGGGATTAGGACGGTTGTAAACCTCGGTGCAATGCCCGTAGAGGTGTCGCCACTCCGAGAAGTCTGTGTCAAGGCGGCTCATTGATGGACCAGGTGAGGAAGCGTCCGATTTCTCTTTGGGCCGCTGATCCATCAATTCATACGCGGACCTTCGAAACCCTTCCATATTGCCTAGATGAAAATGGCTCAGAGCAAGGGCCAGCCGCAGCTGCTCTTCCATTGAAGATTTCTTGCGAACCTGTGTCTCTAACAAAAGAGCGACGGAGGAAAGGCGAGGCATCTGAGGCGACGCAACAACTTCTTCGATGGGTACGTCGGTGGAAGCTGACGCCGTCGGCACAAGGTTTTTTAGGGCCTCTCGATCAAGCCGAATTGCGGTTTCGAACATTCCGATCGTCGTGGCACTCGCATCGATTGAAGGACTCTTTGATGCGAGTTCAAGGGCTTTAAAGAAAAGTGGTTCCGCATCAACCGGGCGATTCTGCTTTAGCCGTAAACTTGCTAGATTGTGAAGTGTCGAAAAGATCTCGCTCTGTTTCAAAGACGCTTCAAATGCCACCGCAGCTTCGTCAAGATTGCCGGACTCAGCGGCCATTAAGCCCTGCATCGCATAAGCTTCCGCTCGCTCAACGGGGTTTGAGCTAATTTCAAGAATTCGAGCCAGTAACGCTTGGCTCGTTTTTGTATCTCGGCCCTGCATGTGGGCATCGGCCAGAGCGATCAAATCTTTTGAGGAGGCCAAATTTTGTGCCGCTTGGAAGTCTTTGATCTGCTTAAAATCCATCATCGCTCGAGCGTAATCGCCCTTTGCACCGGCGGCGACAGAGGCGGCTAATTTTTCTCGATCAGTTTCAATTTCTACGCGCTCAGAAAGATAAAGGTAGCTCGTCGTGATCAATGTTCCAGTGATTGCGATGGCGCCAAAAAGTGCGACGCGATTTCTGTTTCGTCCGTCATCTCGAATAACATCCCAAAGTGTTTTCTTTTTCTTATTCGCAGCCGGTACAAAGACGTTCTTGTCGTCCGGGTGGATTGAGTCCTCATGCGACTCTTTTTCGTGCACCACGGTTTTTCGATTGATCGCAATTTCTTTGCGTACCGTGTTGAGTTTTTGAATATTGGCCGTAAGTTCTTCAAGCTGCCTAGCGTGGTCAAGCTGCTCTGAGATTCCGTCAGTAGCTCCATGAAGTCCAAAAACTTGGCTAATCTCAAATTGTGAGGCGTCGTCTCCACCAGGCTTCATTTGTCCGACCTGGTTCGTTTCACCAGCGTAAAGTCGGATGCGGTAGTTCACGAGATCTTCGAAGTACTGAGTATTGCAGAAGGCCGCCCACTCGCGACGATCGCGAGACACGCGAGTCATCACCGTAATTTCATCATTCAAAAGACGTTCAAGAACTTTCGCGCCCGGAATCGGGCCGACAACTTGCTCTTTGATTTGTAGAAACCACCGATCGGCATCTGTCGGTGGCGAGTTATTACGTCGCATCTTATTGTTTTATCGGTGGTTTCCACCGCTGCCTGAAGGGTGCGGCAGGCCTTTAGGCGGATGCAGTTTGCATAAAGTTCGACGCTGTCGCCGGCGAGATGATCCCGCTTTGTACGAGTAGCTTGACTGAGGTCTCGTACGTCATCATTCCATGCCGGGCGTTGGTCTGCATGACGGAAGGAATTTGAAACCCTTTGTTCTCTCGTATCAGATTTCTAATAGGCGGTGTCGCGATCATCACTTCCAAAGCTGGAACCATTCCTTTTTGATCGCTGCGAGGGAGAAGTGTTTGCGCAACAATTCCCAGCAGACTCTCTGACATCATCACGCGGACCTGTGGTTGTTGTTCGGCGGGAAATGAATCGACCACGCGGTCGATCGACTTTGCGGCGTTGTTCGTGTGAAGTGTCGCAAAAACCAAGTGTCCGGTTTCGGCGGCGGTCAGCGCCAGCGACATCGTTTTATAATCGCGCATCTCGCCAACCATAATGACGTCAGGGTCTTCTCGCAAAGCCGCGCGCAAGGCTCCTGCAAATGACTTTGTATGAGGGCCGACTTCGCGTTGATTGATCAGGCAGTTTCGCCCTTTATGCACATACTCGATCGGATCTTCGATGGTGATAATGTGTTCTTTGCGGGTGTTGTTGATGTGAGCGATCAGCGCCGCAAGAGTCGTCGATTTTCCAGACCCCGTAGGACCCGTGACCAGGACAAGGCCACGAACATTGTCAGCCAAAAATCTTAGCGAATCGGGAAGAGCTAATTCTTCGAGCGTCCGAATATGCTCTTGCACGAATCGGTAAACCGCAGCAATGCCGCCGTACTGAACAAAGGCGTTCGCGCGAAATCGTCCAACACCTTCGACTTTGTAACTCCAGTCGAGCTCGCTTCGACGCTTGAACGTTCGAATTTGATCATCGGTCATCGTCGCGAAAATTAATTTTTCAGCGGCGCTGGGCGAGAGCGGCGGAACATTGAGACGAATCATGTGACCATGAAGTCTGAAAAATGGGGGATACGTCGAAGAGACGTGAAGGTCAGAGGCGCCCTCTTTGACCATCATCGCGAACAATTGCTCAATAGCTGCCATCACTAGAATCTAACTGACGCGAGACTTTCACGGCAGTCCAGGAGCCGATAGCTGGCCGTGAGGCGGAGGGTTTTGCTTTTAAAAAAAGAAAAGCCCGACTTTAAAAGCCGGGCCTTCTGCGAGGAAAAAGTCAGGTCGCGCGAGCGACGTGCTTACTTCAGTTCGCGATGGACTGTGTGACGCTTGAGAGTCGGGTTGTACTTCTTTTTCTCAAGGCGCTCGGGGTGAGTCTGTGTGTTTTTTGTCGTCGTGTAACGCGATGGCGACTTGCCCTCTTTGCGGGCTTCTGTGCACTCGATCGTGATGATACGTACTTTACCTTTTTTTGCCATTCGCTGCTCCGCTCTTCAAGTGAAGCACAAGGAACTATCACAGCTGGACTCGCATGAACCGGAGTTGCCGCGAGGTCGATCGCGGCTCATCGGGCCCCGGAAAACCAAGATGAAATCTCCTAAGCCAATGGAATAACTTGAAAAAATGATAAACCGGCGAGAAGATCCACTGGTCAATACGGGGACCGAATTTTGAGCGATTCAACAAACTATTTTCAGACGACCGAGGGTCAGAGTCAGCTGCTTCGCGAGGTCGGAAGTTTGGACTCATTTTACGCCGATGTGGTCGCGGCCGTCGAATACGCCGCCGAAGCGATCGTTCAGGACGTTTCTTCACGCGGATTTCGCTCGATTCAATCGAAAGCTGAGGCAAAAGCGGATGGAAGTCCGGTCTCAACGGCCGATCAGGCGTCGCACGAAGTTTTAGTTCAGAAGCTTAAGGAATGCTCGCCATTTCCGATCGTTTCGGAAGAGGACCCCGGTGGCGTGCCGGATCTAGAAAGTGTGCTGGGTTCGCCGTTTTTCTGGCTCGCCGATCCGCTGGATGGGACTAGAGATTTTTTGGCCGGAGAAAAGTCGTTCGCAGTGTCGCTGGCCTTGATGCGCGTTTCCTCTGAGGGCGTACGACCATATTTCGGCTGCATTTGTGATCCGACCGAGCAGACCACATGGTGGGGCAGTCGAGAGACTCAGTTGGTGAAGCGGATTCAGGGCGAAGAAGTCCCTTTGAAGGGCGGCTCGGAAGTCGGGCCAGAAGTCGGGCCAGAAGCGCCGCTTCGTGTGCTTGGCAGTCGCTCGATTCCCAGCGAACGAATGAATGATCTCTACAAATTTTGGAACGTCACTGAAGTGACGCGTTTGGGATCGGCGTTAAAGTTTGCTCTCATCGCCGAGGGATCGTTTGATGTGTACCCAAGGTTCGGTCCGACGTCCGAGTGGGACACAGCCGCAGGCCAGGTACTTTTGGAAATCACCGGCGGCGGATTGATTTCACTTAAGACCGGGCTTCCCATGGCCTACGGAAAACCCGCTTGGCGCAACGAAGGCTTCGTTGCCATGCGAACCGAAGCCATGATCGAGACGTGGGTTCCCAAAGTTCGCAGCGCTGTTCGGTGATCATCTATTTACTGACGTTATTGTTTTCGATTGCTAATGAAATCGAATGGGTAAAATTGAAAACGAAATTCGCTTTCTAAAGATCTATGCGGGACTTCTCACGCTTGTTTGTGTGGGGCTCGCTGCAGCAATTTTCATCTTAGTTTCAAACACAAAGTTCGATGAAATTGATGTCGAGAGAATCAATGTTCTGGAAAAAGATGGGACGCTTCGCCTCGTTATTTCTAACAAAGAGCGGCAGCATCCAGGCGTCATGGACGGGATAACCTACGAAGAGCGTCGAGGAAAAAGACCGCCGGGCCTTATGTTTTTTAACGAAAAAGGAGATGAGCTTGGCGGCTTGGTCTTCGATGGCAATAGCGACAAAGGCCAAGGCGGATCGCTCACCTTTGACAAATTTCGCGGCGACCAGACTATCCAGTTCATTCATGAAGAAGGTAAGGACGAAACCTATTTCGCTGGTTTAAAAATGAGCGATCAGAATATGCCACTCAATGACCTCATCAAAAAACAAAAAGAAATCTCCGACCTTCCGACGAAAGAGGCTCAAGATTCCGCTTATCAGGCGCTCCGCGATCAAGGTCTCCTGATGACCGAGCGCCTAAGGTTGGGCAAAGAGCGAGATAAGTCCTCGATCATCAAAATGAAAGATGCAAAAGGAAGAGTGCGACTTGAACTTAAAGTCGAAGCTGAAGGCGCAGCATCAATAAGTTTTCTCGATGAATCCGGGAAGGTTGTTCAGCGCTTTCCCTAAAATTCAAAAGCCTGGGCGAAGTAATTTTTTTTAACAAAGAGTCGAGTGAGTCTGGTAGAGGATCTGCCGAATGGACGTGTTGGCGGACTTGATCGCAAAGGCGAACCGGGAATTTTCGGCGGAATATGCTATCGGCGATGTCGGTGGAATTTCGAACCATTTGCCAATGTGTCTCTTCGCACTAAGAAAACTGGGCGCCGATGACGTTAGGCTTCAAAATTTCTACTCGTCCTACTCCGATAGTTTACTTCCAAGAAAAACATCTGAAAATTTTCAACCCGAAGTTTGGCAGAGGTTTCTCGGTCGAAATTCATTTAACGTGGAATTCCACAATCTTTTCCGTTCAAGAATAGGATCTGTTGGTGTCGAGAAGTGTCTCGTCGATAGTTTGGCGGAACTCCTGCCTGGGATTGGCGGGGCGGCATTTCATCCGTTGATTCGACTCGCCTACGCTTTGGAGCTTGGTCAGATTGACGAGATCGCTGAGGCGCTGGCTTCATGGGGCATGGGGTACGTCGATTTTGGCGGATTCAACTTGAATAAGCCAAGGTCCTCAAAATCGCCGGAAGAAATTCTGAGACTATTTAGTGTGAGCGATTTGTTTCCTTCGGAGAAATATCAGGGACCCAGCGTCGTTGCTCGCATGCAAGCGGCAGCGAACGATGAAGACTTTTGGAGCCTTTTTGCGATCCCCGTTGATCTCCGACTAGACCAAATGGCGAACTGCGCGATTAGGATTTTTCTGTCTAAACCGACCTTCACGGGTCTGCATTTGGTAACATCTTGTCATGCCGCGCGCGTCCTGAGCGAAAAAGTCGGGCCTATCGGTGGCCTGTTGGAAAACTTGTGGCTTCCGTTCTGCCTGGCTTATGTGACGACCGGAGCGCCCAAAGTCTTAGAAGACTTTAAAGACGATCGACTCGAGTGGAACGAACTTTTCGAAAAAGCCATCCACTCCGACAACGATCATTGGTGCAAGTTCGTCCATACATGTTCCGAAGAGAACAAGGTCTACCGTTCGCGCTACTACCAGTTGGCGGCGACGAAGTATTTGAACGGCTAAATGCAGGTCGCCTTCAATTTTCAGAGGCCAAGTTAAATCGTGACTCGCGAGCTCACTAGAAATTTTAATGTTGACTGCAGTTTTTCGGAAAAGCGCTATCCAATTTGATCCGCAGTTCGTGGTTGATTGGACGTACCTTCTTTTCTTGCACGCGTTGCGGGCGAGTGACTTTTTGTAAGAGTTGATCCCGGCTGCGTCCCCTTCGCAGAAGACTCGATGTTGCGCTTATAAGCGAGGAAAATTTCTGTTTTAAAAACGGTGGTAGATATTCTTGTGAAACATACGAAGTCTTTCGCAAAGGAGAAACTATGAACTCGTTTAAAAATCTCACGAATCAAAACCTCGTTTTGAAACTTCGCGCCATGGTCGCCGAAGAGCGAAAGGTGACGCTCCAGATTTTGCACCTGATCAACGAAGCGCACAGTCGGCGTCTCTACGCCGAAGCTGGATATCCAAGCCTGTTTGAATGGCTGACCAAGGCGCTTGGCTACTCGGCGGCGGCGGCGATGCGGCGAATTGAATCGGCGCGCGCTCTTCGTGAAGTTCCTGCGATAGAACAAAAGATTGAGTCGGGAGAGCTCAACCTGACGAACCTCGCAAAAGTTCAAACTGTGATTCGCGCCGAAGAGAAACGAACGGGTGAACGACTGAGTCTTGAAAAACGGACCGAGACTTTTTCTCTGGTCGAACAAAAATCATCACGCGATGCCGAAATGATTTTGGTGACTGCGTTTCCTGAAGCCGCACAGTCTTTTGCAAAACCAGAAACTGTGCGATCCATCAGCGAAACAGAGGTTCGCGTTCAAGTGACTCTGACGTGTCAGCAGCTTCAAAAACTCTACCGTGTGCGCGAGGTCAATTCGCACTCTCACTTTGGAGCATCGCTGTCAGAAATCATCGATATGCTTGCAAGTTCTTATTTGGAAAAGAAGGATCCGCTTCTGCGTGAGGTCAAACCGCGATCTCAGAAGAATGCGTCTTCGTCACCGGACGCCGAACCGATTTCACTTCCGGCGCCGGAAGTGACACCGGATAAAGTAGAGATCGTGCGCATACCAATCTCACCTTCGCTAAGAAATGCAGTTCTTAGAATTGCTACCGGGCAGTGCCAATTCGTCGAGCCTAGGACGGGCCATCGGTGTGAGAGTCGAAGTCTTCTTGAGATCGATCACATAGTTCCCGTTTCACTTGGTGGGGGCAATGACCTGGCGAATCTTCGCGTCCTTTGCCGCACGCACAATCTTGCTGCTGCGGAACGAATTCTTGGACGAGAGCTTCTTCAGCCATTCCGGCGGTTGTAGTTCGCCGAGCGCTGTTGTCATCACCATATTTTCGGCCGCGCTTGCGGCGACGCCGAAATTTTGGAAATCAGCATGCTCTGCGACGCTGGCGCAAAAATCGCTATGCTACGTAGGTAGAATGGGGTCTTGGCCCGTTGATGATGGCTGGACCCGAAGAGTGGTTGGAAAAAATGAGTGTTCAAAGTGAGTTCTTGCAAGATTCTTGGTGCCAAGTCGTTGAATCGACGAACGAAAATTCGTTAACGTCGTCTTCACGACTTTTTGATCAACAAATAGCAGCTGTGCCGAAAAGCGGCGCTGCTTTAGAAAAAAGCTCCTGGGGAACTGCGATTCTCATCGGCCTTTCCCTTGTGAGTCTTTTGATGACGACGGCATGTTCGGGCTCTCTGAACGATCGCGCCGGGCAAGGTGGTCCTCCATCTGAAATTCAGTTTTCAACAGACACGACCGACGCCGGCGGGGATCCAAGATCGGCCGGAAGCCTACCTTTCTCGTCGGAGTCAGATCAAAATTCTTCGTCGTCAGGCAACGAATCGAATGGCGCTGAATCCAACGGCGGCCGAACCACCGACGGCGCCTCGAGTTTAGATGCCAATGAGTTTTCAGAGCGTCTTCGCGTTGTTTCGGGGTGGCTAAAGTTTGTGAGACAAGAAAAAGTGGCGCAACTTATCGCACACAACGTGGCTCGAGAGAATTCGGGCGAAAAGCTACCGAGTGTGAACCCGGCCCACTTGAACGCTGAAGTGAAGTCTTTGATCGACGCTTCTACTATCAATTGGTCTGAGTTTAAGCGATGGCGCCAACTGATTGCGGTTCCGGCGGCGGCAGGAACTTTTCCTTACGCAAAGTCTGTGGACGTGACGGCCTTCGACGCGAAGTCCTTGGATTCGGCGGCGCTGTTGCTGACAATCGCGGCATCGCCCGACGAGCTGATGAACATTGATCAACTTCTGGTTCAGCCCAATCTTCAACTTTCAGTTCAGCCCAATCTTCAACTTTCAGTTGAAAGTACGGCCGGCGCTGGCTACTGATGGCGGCATGTCGGACATCAGATCACTCGAAGAAAAAGTGCGTGTCTTTTGCGAGGCCCGCGATTGGCGTCGCTTTCACACAATCAAGAATCTCGCCATAGGTGCGGTGACCGAAGCCTCAGAGCTCGTCGAGCCGTTTCGGTTTCTCACAGACGAAGAGAGTCAGAAGTTCGTCGAAACACCCGAGGGCCGCGTCGCGGTCGAAGATGAAATGGCCGATGTTTTGTTTTTCCTTCTCCGCATCGCGAATCTTCAAAAAATTGATCTGGCTCAGGCTCTCGAGCGAAAGCTCGTGAAGAATGCGATCAAATACCCAGCGCCTTAGAACACTTTGTTACATAATTCGTCGGGTCTAGTGTTGACCGTAAACTCTCGGCAAAGCGACGATGTTAGGGAACAATCGAAGGGTTGAATAAAAAAGGAGTTTTCATGGCGTTTCGTTTCTTACCAGTCAAAACAGCCGCAGCATTGTTGGCCCTCGTCGTCGCTGGCACATTGGCTGGTGGACTTTCAGGCTGCGGTCCCTCGGATAAACAAATTCAAGACTGGGTTGAGAAGAATCCTGAGACCATCATCAAGTCGCTTCAAGGTTTTCAGCGCAAACAGCAGGAAGACAATCAGCCAAAACCAGAAATGGTAAAAGAGTTCTCAAAAGAGCTCTTTGAAAATCCAGGAAGTCCGTCCGTCGGTACCGGCAAAGTTAAGATCGCTTACTTCTTTGATTTTAATTGCGGCCATTGCACAAAGCAGGGCGAGACGATCAATGAGGTTTTGAAAAAAACAAAAGACGTCACTATCGTTTACAAAAATTTTCCGATCTTGGCTCCTTCGTCCGAGATGATGGCGCGCGCGACGCTCGCGGCCCATCAGCAGGGGCGTTACAAAGATTTCTATGATGGTCTTTATAAGTCGCAGAGCAAAGACGAAGCCGCGATGGAAAAAGTCGCAAAAAGTTTGAAGCTGGATGTCGCCAAGTGGAAAGCCGATATGGCCGGCGAAGCTGTCACAGCAGAACTCGCACACGTTCGTCAGTTGGCTGAGAAAATGAAGCTTTCTGGAACGCCGATTCTTGCTATCGCTCCGGATCAGATTTTCCCTGGCCGTGTCGATCAGCTGATGGAAATCGTTCAGAAAGCTCTTTAGTAAGTCCGGACACGCTGACCAACGTCAGCGCGTTTAAAATCGATTTCTTAGTTCACGCCAGCGACGAAATTCGCTGGCGTCTTTCGTTCGAAGGAACGGATTCAAATTCACTTCTGACTCGAGCGTGGGGGCTTTGCGCGGTTCCCGAGATTGCGTGGCCCGAGCGAGCTTAGATTGAATTGCAACACGGTCAATCAGCGAATGATCTCCTTCAGTGCTTCCACGAGAAAGCCAGAAGAGAGCATTTTTTTCTGTGTACTCGTGACCAAAATGAATTCGGCTTTGAGGCGGAAGAGACTTTATTTTCTGAAGACTTAAAAAAAGTTGCTCGGGAGTTCCCTCAAGACATCGACCGCAGCCCAAAGAAAAAAGCGTATCGCCGACAAAAACATCGACGCCGCTCTTTGAGCGAAGCACGTAGGCTAACTGACCCTCTGTATGGCCAGGGATTTCCAAAGCAGTGATTGAGGGCAAAGTCGCAGACGAATCGGGCGGCGTCCTTTCTTCTTCGCCCAGCGACCCCCACGTCACTGTTTCACCGTCGGCCATGGTAAAGCGAGGCCCACCGCCAGCCGCTCCGGGAATTCGGTCTCGGTCGCGCTTTGAGGACCCGACTGGAACCGGAGGCAGCTCTGAAAGGCCTCCGATGTGATCGTAATGATGGTGGGTCGCAAGAATGGCCTTCAGCTTTAAGTTCTGCGATTTAATTTCGCTTAAGAATGGCGAGGCCTCGCTGGGATCAATGATGACACAGCTGCGGTCATCGTCGTCGATCAGCAGGTAAGATAAATTGTCAGAGAGGCATGGAATCGTCTGAATGCGTATCATTTCAGGTCTAATTTGAACACGTGAGGGCTCGACGCTTCAATCTGTCTCTGCGACAATATGAGAAGATGATCAACAGAGTCGAAGTTTCATTGCTGGGCCGCGACCGAGCGGTGGTTGAATTTCACGTCGCGGATGAAACACCGGAAGCCACGATTGAACGACTTGAAGTTGAAGCTTCGGGCTGCACGAAATTTCTTGAACGCCTGAATCTGTTGATCGACCAGATTCGCCAACTTCCGAAGGCGGATCGTCGACTTCAAGGAAGCCAGGCGCTTAACGATCTAATTCCTAAAGACAGAGACCACGTGTCCATTCTAATACGAGAGTTGATCTTAAAAGCGCGAAACCAGTTTGAGCGACCCTACAAAGACATAGAGCTTTGCCACTGTCGTGGCGTGCCCACCGATGTTGTCGATCGTGCGATCGTTTCAGGGTGTCAAACCGTCGCCAGCGTCGCACGAGCCACGTCGGCCGGCACATCCTGCGGTACATGTAAGCCCGACACCGAAGCGATGATCGAGTTTCGTTTAAAATCGCTTTAACGTCTTCGGTCTTTTTTTTGTTTTACGGGGCGAACCGGTGTCGACTTGAATTCACCAGTCTTTAAGTAGTCGTCAAGCATCGGTCCCAAATAACGGCGACACGAACCTCCGCACGGTCCCACACCTGCTGTTGTGCGATCAAAAATTTTATTGAGAGTGTCGCAACCCGTTCGAATTGCAGTTTCAATTTCACCGCGTGTGATCTGATTGCAGAGGCAGACGATCTCTGCGCTTGCCTCCGTTTTTGGTCCCTTTTTTGGTCCCGTCATGACGTCATTTTGCTTCGGATTTCTCCAAGGAGCAAAGGCTTAAGTCTCAGTTCAATAGAGCTTGGGTCAGCGTCCAAAACAGTGGCACCTGCGGCATTGGAGTGACCTCCGCCTCCCAGCGATTCAGCGGCAGAGAGAACGCTAAAGCCTCGCTTTGAGCGCATGGAAACTTTCCATCGCCCGCTTTCATCTTCGCGAAGGAGCAATGCGATTTTGACCGAGTTCACATTGAGAGCCATGTCTATCACGTCGCCCGAATCGGATGGATCAGCGGCGTAGCGAAGAAACATCGTTTTTGGCAAAGTCACAACGGCGAGAGTTCCTTCGGCTTCAATTCTCATCGCAGCCAGCGACGCTGCAATAAAGCCGAGCTTCGAGGGAGTGAGGTTCGCGAAGAGCGATTCATGAATTTTTTCTGGTTCAGTGACAAGGGGAAGAAGTTTGGCCGCCATAATGTGGCTCCGTGCACTCGCACGGATGAAGCGAAAATTTTGGGTATCAAAAACAAGGCTTGCGTAAAGAGCCGTCGCAATGGCGGCCGTCATCGGAACTTTCATCGCTTCAAGCAAAGTTAATAGCACTTCCCCTGATGAGGCGGCTTCGCTATCGGTCCACGCCAAAGTTTCGGGTGGAGTCTGGCCCTGGTGGTGATCTAGAACAGCGATCGGTACATTGCGCGCCCGGGCCCACGTCGCCATGGATTCGATCAGTCGAAAATCATTCGTGTCGAATAAAATAATGAGATCGGGTGGAGCCGGATCGAGATCAGCATCAAAAACGGCGACAGTGATTTTTCGTCCCGTGGCGCGTTCAAAAAGAAATCGATACTTTCCGCTGGGGGCTTCGAAATTCATGACCTTGACGTTTTTTCCAAGTTCGAAAAGGGCCGACGTCATCGCAGCCTGACAGGCCAAACCGTCCCCGTCGGCCTGCGGATGGGTCGTTAACCAGATGGTCTTTACGCCGTTAATCTTGTCTACCAACGCGGCATTTTTCGAACTCAAACTCATAAAGGCGCTGTCCTATGTCATTTTAATTCGATTTGATCGTATGGTTTGAGCCGATCCGCGACTTATCGTCTCTTGACACTGTCACCAGTTCGACTAGTTTCGGATCTTTTGCGCTTAGCAGCACGAAGGACGAATGATGACAGGCAATTCAGCTGACGGTTCAGGACAGAATGCAGGGCCCTTGAAACTGGATCGACTCCCGATCACGATCAAAGGAAAAGCAAAACTCGAGGAGGAGTTGAAGCGTCTCATTCACACCGAGCGCCAGGCTGTCATTCGTGCCATTGAAGAGGCGCGGGCTCACGGCGATATCAGTGAAAACGCGGAGTATGACGCAGCTAAAGAACGCCAATCGCTGATTGAGGGTCGCATTGGTGAAATTCAAGGGCACCTAGCCGGCGCTGAAGTGATTGATCCATCAACTCTCAAAGGGGATCGCGTTATTTTCGGAGCCCATGTTGAGCTTGTGGATACCGAGAGTGACGAGAAATTTGTCTACCAGATCGTCGGTGTTGACGAAGCGGACGTAAAAGAGGGCCGCATTTCAATTTTGTCGCCGATCGCTCGATCGCTGATCGCGAAACGAGTTGGCGATATCGTGACCGTGCGGAGTCCGAAGGCTGATAGAGAGTACGAAATCACGAACCTGTTTTTCAAGTAGGCCAATCACACGACGATGAAAGTTGCTGCTGAGATTTCCGAACAAAGAGGCAAACGAAGATTTTTCGCGAGCCTTTTTTTTGCAGTCCTCTTGGGTTTCGTCGTCCGCTTGATTCTATCTCCTGAAAAAATTGAGAGCAAAATTCGAGACGAGCTGTCGCGTTCGGAGTTGAACGAAAGTCTTACGTTTTCGACCGCCAAAGTATCTCTCGCCAATGGCTGGCTCCCTGATTTTGCAATCGTTCTTGGTCGGGTGGAGTGGCGGGGTCCGAGACATTGCTCGGATGCGGCGCCGCTTCGAGCGAGCTCTGTTCGTGTTCCACTTCGGATGTTGAGCCTCCTTCGCGGCGTGCCGGCCGGAGGGCGCGCGACGATCGACGACCTGGTCGTCGATATCGATGGCTTAAAGCAAGATTGCGATCGTGGCGGCGGCCGTAATTCTGGTGTTGCCGCTGGCAAAACCCCCGATAGCGCCGCCCGTGGCACTGCTATCAGCACCGCTGACTCCGCAGAGCCGGCCACCGCGACAGCGGTCCTTACCGGCACGGCCGCCTCTGGAAAAGCACTCAAAAATCTTCCGAAAAATCATGAGATTTGGTCGGAGGAACTACAACAGAAACTTACCGCGATGATCAGCGGACTTGCCGTCACTCGAGCCGAGATTTTCTTCGAAGACCGAATGAAAAGTGTCGTCATCGAAAATCTAAAGGCTCGATGGCGTGGTCCTAACCTTGAGATTTCAACAAGCCTCGGATTTCCTCCGGCGGCTGTCTTCGGCGAGAATCTTCCAACATTTAGTGTTACTGGGACGATTGCACGGGAAGAGATCCGAGCGCAGATTCGGGCGGATCTTAGTGAGGGTTCGCTTGAGGCTAGCGCTTTACTTAAACCCGTTGTTGTCGGTGAACGACAAGAGCTCGATGCGGACGTGAAGTTAACGCTCAACAATCTCCCGTTGTCGGTCGTTACACCTTTGTTTGTGAAGTCTGGCATCGTATCGAAAAACTTTCGTCCAAAGTTTGCGTGGCTCGACTGCAAGGCCGAGGTTCAAGGAATTTTTAGTCGTCTCGTGGTCGACTATCCTGTCGCGCTCTTCGAATGTGCGGTCTCAGGAAAGATCGGTCGCATGAACGTTGAGCGCGCGGTGCGAGAGCCCAATGGTGATTGGCGACCCTTCGAGATTCAGTTTATGAATCTCGATCTTGCTCACGTTTTTGATACATTTGATATCGACGGACCGTCAGGAGTTCTTTCAAGCTTTGGACAAATGACGGGGATGTTGAGCGTCGCCTCACGCTCACAATTAAAAGGAACTGCTCGCTGGGAAGGTGCTGCGATCCGCTTTGCGGGGACGGAGGGAGTCGCGTTTCAGCCACTGGCGGTGGGAAATATCGTCGCCACTTTAGAGAATCAGCGGTGGGGTTTCGAGCTTTCGGATTTTAAACCGTTTGAGGGGCGCGCAGACATTGTCATGAAGGCCAATTTAGATTCAAAAACGTTTCATGGAGATTTTGACCTTGCACTTGCAGACTTAAAGCTGGCTCCGCGGGTGGAAAAGGTACTCTTTAATGGAACCGTCGCCGAAATTTCGGGGACAGCAAAAGTGTCGACAAGTCTTTCTGCGAAAGTCTCCACGCCTAGCCTCTCGAAGCTAAAAGCGAATCTTGTCATGAAGGGACTTCAAGGAAGCGAAATCGATTCCAGCGAAGTTCGAGTTGAAGCGCGGTTAGCGACGCCGGAACCCGACGAACTACCTCCGCAGATTGAACTCAGTGTTCGGTCGGTGGCCCTAGAAGTCGCCAAATCAGGTCGCCTGTTTCGAATCCTTGAGCCGACCCTTCTTGGATGGCCAGGAGAAATTTCTCGCGAAGGCCAGCGCCTTGTTTTGAGTTCCGTCGCCGTGCGCGGACAGTTTAAGGAATCAGGGTTTCATTGGTCGGAAGCAAAAGCGACTGTAGGCCCCAGGGTCAGTTTAACGAGTCGAGGCCGTATCGGTCGCGATCACACTCTTGAGTCCGAAATTGTTGCGCAGTACCCTCTGGTTTCACGACTTAAGTGGAATGTGTCGGGCACATGGTTAAATCCGGTGGCGACGGTGGCATCGCCCGAACTTGGCAATCTGTTGTCAAAAGCAGGAATCCAAGAAGGCGCTGTGACCGGGGCGATTCCGGAACGGCTTCTTGGCATCGGCAGCGAAAAAGCAGCGGAAAAAGAAAAAAAATAAGGCCGGCAAATCAGGGTTTAGTTAGTTGCGTTTTAGGTCGCAGAGTGAGTCGCGAATTTTATCAAAGACCGTGACCGTGTCTGATTGGCCAGCGCAATCCATCACGACCCAATCGGGGCGATTGGGCGGAATCACCATACGCTCTAACAGTGCATCTGATCCGGCCAAAAGATCTCGCTTTAAATCGATATTCTCTAAAGGCGCAGAAATCGGCGAGCGCGCGGCAGCAGACGACCGTCGGCTCAATCCGGGCGCCAAAATTACGACCACGGCGAGCACAAGCGCAAGAGCGACTGTGAGGCCTGAAGGTGAAGAATTTTCGGAGGCGGCGGCTGCGGTCATGCCACTTTTTTGACTCAACGCAGGAACTGGGTCAATGGGAAAGTCTTTTAAGCACGCGCTCGATCGTTCGCGTGGCGGTTTTTTCCACCGTTTGCTCGAGGCGATCGCGCCAACTTCGGGCGGGACGCCAGTTCAGCTGAATGACGTCGCGATCTTCTTTGAGTCGTGCGCGGTCGATGAATTCGTCGCTGGTGGCCAGTTCATCGATCAAGCCGACGACGAGGCCGTCCGTCCCATGCCAGATATCGCCCGTTGCCACGCGGTCGATGTCGAGGTGAGGACGATAGGTTTTTACGTGGTTTCGAAAGAGCAGATGAGTTTCTTTGATCTGGGATTCGAATTTTTTCAGACCATCCTCAGACAGAGGACCCAATAAACTAACGGGCCTCTTGTGTTCGCCGGCCGTCACTTCGAGATAGTCGACGTCGAAACGTTTTAAAAGACGATTGAAATTTGGGAGGCTCCCGATGACCCCGATCGAACCAATCACAGCAAACGGGCCCGCAATTATATGATTTGCGACCACTGCCATCATGTAGCCGCCACTTGCGGCAACTTGGTCAATCGCAACAGTAAGCTTCACTCCCGCACTGCGAAGTCGCGCCAGTTGGCTGGCGGCGAGTCCGTAACCGGTGACTGTTCCGCCGGGGGACTCTAGGCGAAGCAACACTTCGTCTGTTTCTGCGCTTCCGTCGGAAGCGACAAGTTCAAGTATGGCCGTGATCTCGTTTCGTAGGCACGAGACCGACGAAGCTTCAGTATCGCCATCGAAGTCTAAAACCCAAAGGCGCCGTTTTGATGTGCCGGTTGTTGCGCGTTTTTTTTCTGCCTCTTCGTCAGCTTTGATCCGAGCTTTCCATTCTTTTTTTGAAAGGAAAAACGATTCGAGAGAACGCTTTCTCTCGCTCCATTCGTCGTTGATCGACTTTGCTTCCAGTCGCGCGTGCGGCCGCGATTTTCCGCCGAAGGTTGAGAAAAGTGCAACCAATCCAGCAGCGACTCCGAGAATCGCGAACACGATGATCGTGGTCTGCCCGAGGAACAAAAGAAGCTCGGGAGAGACAAAGTGAATGAGGCGATCCATGAAGCTACTTGTTTGTGTCGGCATGAGTGGATCTTCCTCCAGATCAAAGTCGAGGTCTAGTCATGCTTCGACAATGTTTTGGGCGAGTTCAGCACTTTTTCCGATAGTCCAACGCCGATTAAACCGAAAAAGATTCAATGAAAACGCGGAACCAGAATTCCGAGATGAGAGATCTTGCAAAGTGCGTGACGCCATTGCGTCAGGGCTGGTTCGTCGTCTTGTTCTTAATGGTTGTGACGGTCTTAGGCCCTCAGACAAAAGCTTCGGCTGAAATTTCTGATAGCGACTTCGAAACGTCTCTGATTGAGCGCCGACGTGACTTCGACGCTTATGTCGCCGGCCGCAAGAAATCCTCCGAAAGTGAAGTGGAGTCGGCACTGGTATTAAAAAAGTCCCGCGAGGCTTCAAGACTCGAAAACGAAAAAAATCTCGCCGACTACCGAAAGACAATGGTTCGCTATTCGATGGAATTGGCTGAAGCCCGCGAGCGAGAGTATGAAATCGAAATTGCTGATCGTGAGTCCGAAAAGGAACTTGAACGTTCTCGATTTGTAGAGCGACGGATTCGTCGGCAGGGAATCGAAGAGAGAAGTCCAAAAATCGATCCTTACGAGGAATTTGATATCAACTTCAAGGTAGCCCCCGATTCGAAAGTATCTTCGTCGGGACTGCCAAGCGAGACAACACCTTGAGACTCGCTGACGTGGGTCCGGTGCAGTTTGTTTTCTTTCTCCTGGTTGTGTTTCAACTCAAGCACTTCGTAGCCGATTTTCCACTTCAAAACCGCTACATGCTTCAGAAGAAAAAAACGGACTGGAGTTTTATTCCACCTCT
>LNDT01000018.1 GCA_001464715.1 Bdellovibrionales bacterium Ga0074137
AAAATGGGTCTAGAGTTCTTGTCAGATTGAAGCCGGACAACGTGCTCGTGGAATCAGGAACTGGGCGACTCGTCATCATCGACCCGAATTAAAGCCCTTGTTTTCTGATCGGCCTGGTCTCAGCAGCTCTCAACCATTCTGACCAATTCAAGAAAAAGGCACCGCCGAAATCATCGACGGTGCCTTTTGTTATTTGGGATCATTTGCTTAGAGGCAGTCGTTGTAGGGTCTTTGTCCCAACGGTGCATCAACGACGTGGAACCATTTTTTGCCGCGAAGGTTCATCTCAAGCTCTTCGAAAAGAGAAACTTCGCAGGTTTTCGCTTTGTGATCGATCGTCAAGACGCGCTTCTCTGTGACTTCGACGATGACCGATTCAGATCCCGGTCCGCCGTCGATTCGGTCAATGGCGGTCCTTGAGTTTTTTAGATCGGGCCAGATACCGCAGGTTTCTCCGGTCGTCATGCACGGAGCTCCTGCCCCCGTATTCTGATGGTTGAGAAGAGTGATTTTCGAAAGCTCCGGAATCAGGACCTTTAAAACGCCCCTCGTGTACTCAGCGCGCGAACAAACCACCGTTTGCTCGTTGAGCTCCACCGTTAGCTGATGCGAGGTTCGGTGAACGACGCTTTCTTTTTGTTCCCACTGTGGGGTGGTTGCACCAGATGGTGCGGCTATCGGCATGGATGTTTCGGCATGAGCCGCCAGCGGTGTAACCAGGGTCAGTAGAGCGATAGAAGCGAGTCTAGAATTCAGTTTCATGGGACCTCCTGGCCCATGAAGTAATGTCACACAGCCCATTATAGAACTGAATATTGTTTACTCTGCCGATTCATTTAAGTTATCGATTTGGAGATTGGACGGTGGCTTATGATTTTATCTCCTCAAGACGTTTTGTATTTCCACTCGATCGCTGAGACCGAAAATCTTCGGGCGGCGGCCGAGCGGCTCCACGTGACTCAGCCGGCATTGAGTCATTCGCTCAAGCGCCTTGAAGAAGCGGCGGGCGGATCGCTTTTTGAGCGCACATCAAAGGGACTTAAACTTACATTATTAGGTCGTCGATTTTTAAGCGAAAGCCGAGCCGCTTTAGCTGTTTGGTCTAAGCTATCTTCGGTGGCGGAAGAAAACCCTGTGCCGACACGGCTCAAGATTGGGATGCATCCGTCGGTCGCGACCTATTTCGTTTCTGATTTCCTAAAAGAGATTCGAAAGACTTATCAAAATCTAGGGCTCGACCTCATCCATGGTCTTTCTCGAGATCTGACACGAATGGTGATTGAAGGTGAACTTGACGCTGCTGTCGCGATCAATCCCGTCCGAAGCCCCGGCCTTGTGATTCGAGAACTTTTAACAGACACGGTAGCTCTGGTCGGACTTCGATCGAACATCACGTCAGATCACATTATTTACGATCCCGCGTTGGCACAGTCACAGTGGCTCCTAAAAGCTCTCGACAAAAAAGGTGTTCATTTCACTTCGGAAACACATTCGGGAAACCTGGAAGTGATTCGAAGCCTCGCGGAAGCTGGTTTGGGCGTTGCGATCTTGCCGCTGAGAGTGGCGGCGTTGTCGCGCGTGAAGCTGCAAGTTGTTGGCACCGACGGACCGATCTACAGAGATCGCTTGTGTTTCGTGTGTCGTCCGCACTTTCCTAAGAACACATTGGGTGGCGACGTGCTCCAGGCCGCAAAAACCGTCGCCCAAGCCTCCGCGCAAATCTGAAAGCCGCACCAGAATCTCATCAATTCCTCCAAACAAACTCCTTTAGACCGGTCACTTCACTAGACCGGACTAAAGCCAACCTGGCCGTTCGATAGATCGAGTCGAGTCTGTGCGACTCTCGTCGAGATTTCCTCGATCAAGGTCTGGGTTTTCACGACCAACATCACGTCGAGGTCTCGACGATGGTCTGGTTTTTTAGAAAAATCCCTCGACCGAGGTCCAGTTCAGCTCGACCCGACTTTAGTGGGCCCGGACCTCGCCGAAAGGTGTGATGTAAGGCTCGACGGATCAAAGGTCGAGTGGACGAGCGAAACCAAAAGTGTGACTGCAATTGGTGGCTGCGATGACTTCACTTCTGACTGGTTGGTTTGAAAAAGACTTGCACCAATGTGTTTAACCCAAGGGCGCCAGGTACGGCGCCTCCGGGATCCCTCGAAGTAGGATTCGAGACCCGGTCGCAGCAGGAGCTGCCAGTTGTACGTGCCGTGTCGTAAAGACGACCGGTTAAAGGAGTTCTCATGGGTATGCGTATCGCAACGAACGTTTCTTCAATCACAGCTCAGCGTTCACTCGCTGGAAGTTCTCGTGAAATGGCTAAATCGATGGCTCAATTGTCATCGGGATCTCGAATCACAAAGTCAGCCGACGATGCGGCAGGACTGGCCGTCAGCGAAAACTTAAAATCGCAAATCCGCGGCTACACGCAAGCGGGCCGAAACGCGATGGACGGTGTCTCTCTCGTGCAAACAGCCGAGGGCGGCCTGAATGAAATTTCTAATATTCTTACACGTCTTCGTGAACTTGGTGTTCAGGCGTCATCAGATACAGTTGGTGAAACCGAGCGCGGATTCTTGAACAAAGAAGTCGTGCAGTTGAAAAACGAAGCGGAACGAATCGCGAAGTCGACGAAGTACGGAAACGTCGCTTTGCTTGACGGAACCGGTGGAAAATTCGATTTCCAAGTCGGTATCAACAACGACGATTTCAACGATCGCATCAGCTATGAGTCGTCCGAGCAGGACGCGACAACAGCGTCGATCGGGGTTGACGGTCTTGATTACACTTCGAAAGAAGCAGCTCAAGAATCTTTGGCAGTTCTCGATGCAGCACAGCTCACAGTGAACGGATTCCGAGCCAACCTCGGCGCCCTTCAGAACCGATTGGTGTCGACTCAAGACAACATCGCTGTTGCCCACGAGAACTTGTCGGCTGCGAACTCTCGAATTCGCGATACCGATGTTGCTCAAGCTTCGGCGGAAGTGACTCGAAACCAGATCATGCAGCAAGCGACAGTGTCGGTCTTGGCGAGTGCGAATGCGTCTCAGCAGTCGGCTCTCAAGTTGATCGGCTGATCGCAGGGGAATTAGTCCCTAATAAAAGTGGTCCATAAAACAGGGAAGGAGACTCCTTCCTTTCCGGGACCGTACCTACCCGAGGGACTTTGTGCCCTCGGCGGTCTTTTGTCCTGTATCAGTCCAGGTCCTGTTCAATCCTGAGGCACGAAGTCCGAAGTGAATATGTCATGAATATTAAGCACGCGGTGAGAAGCCTACTTCCTCCAGTTCTCGGCAAAGTTTCGGAAACGAAACTCAAAGAGTCTGTCATGGGAGAAACCAAAGCTTCCGCGGACAAAGACGGTGACGGTCGCCAGCAGAATCCCGGCGAAGAAAATCGAAGAAATCTTACCGAAGAAGAAATCCAAGAAGCGATCACGATTCTTGAGTCGATGGCGGGAGTCAAAGACAGCGGTCTTAAATTCAAATTAGTGCGTGGAGAAGAAGGAATTCCTGTCGTCCATGTTGAAGATCGCGATGGGAAAATAGTTCGTCGCATCGCTGAAACAGAACTCAGTCAGGTGAAGGCGCGGACCGCCTCCAACAAAACCACCGGGAATATTCTTAATCGCGCGATGTAAGGCAGAGCCCACGTTCTGGCTCAAGTCCCCAGCGGGCGAGAATTGATTCATTGGGATCTGGACTTAGTTGCCCAGAGATCGTGAGCTGGCGTAAATCTCGAAGTGAGATCGATTTGTCTTGATCGATTTCAACGGGGCAAACGATATCTTCCACCGCTTCATCGATAACTCCATCTGAAAAAACCTGAGAAATCTGATCCATCACCAAGACGAGCGGCCGAGTCAGGCCGCGACCTGAATCTCGCGCGTCGTCGAGAAGCGAATTGGTCGTCATCCAAAGCTCCCAAAGATCAAGAAACCCTTCCTTCAATCGAAGGTCCCGATTGTTCGTCGAGTAGTTATAGTAATCCGATCCGCGCAAACACGTGTTCTTCTTACTCTTGAATTCGAAGGCTCGGTGAGCCAACGAGGCTCGCGCTTTCGATTCGCGGCAAAGATTTACGATTTCGCGGCCAATGGATTCGATCAAAGGCTCAGGCTATACTTCGAGCTTCTTTAGAACCAGCGGACGCCAGTCTTGATGGCGGCGCCACGAAAGATTCGACGAATCCGAGGAAACTCTCAGCGCTCCGTGCGCCACTGGACAACTGACGCCAGGAACGCAAAAAGACCGAAATCCGGCTTGGTCAGTCCCAGGTGCAAGTTTAGCGAAAACGGCTTCGCCGCGCGGAAGACCGTCGCGGTAAAAAAGTTCCTCAAGTGCGGGGACACTTGCGAACACCAGCTCGGGAATTCCTGTTTCACGCACATTGCGAATCATCCAGGCGTGACCGACTGCTTTTGAAGCCAAAAGAATAGTGCCTGAAGTGACTTCATCGCGGGAAACTCTGGTTAACGGAACGGTGTCCATGGGTAACGACCACGTTCCCGTTCCAGCAATGATGTCTTTTAAAAATGCGCGGAGGCGTTTCTCTTTTGATACTGAATCCCAATGGTTCAATGAAGCATCTAGCCTTCGGCCGTTGTGTTTAACTTTCGATGAAAACGGCAGGCCATTCTTCGCTGCAAATATAATTCGAACGGCGTAAACGAAATCGGCGCAATCGACGGGAACACCGTGAAGAGGTTCGCCGACGTCAAAAAATCGACTTGGAATTTTTCCGTCGACCGTTGTCGGCTGTGCCGTCATCTGATGAAACCAAATTCCAAACTCTTTTTCCCGTTCGGGAGTCCAAGAGCTCGAAATTTCCCAGACCGCTGCGGAAGCGTTTTTCGCCGAGATCACGGCTGCCAGTACGACAGCCAGGATCGAAACGAATTTGAAAATACGCTGAAGGCGTGAACCAGAATCTAGTTGCACCGAATTCCTTCACGTTCTTCAAGACGCAAAATCGACGACGTTGATTGACCGGTTAACTTCGTTGAAGACTGCAGCGAAATAGCCTTCATTTCACTGACCTGGCCAGGTGTAGCGTCTGTGGTAAAATCGATCACGGACTGTCCGATGAACGTCGACTGACTGATCGAGATGCACGAGTCACCATCGCAGCTGCGGTTGTATCTTGATGGGAAGGCCTCGTCGACGCCGAGTTGTCGAAAGAACCGAAGGATCTCTCGCTCGGTCGCGGAGATTTGACTTCCAGCCTGGTTGTCTTGAGGTCCGCGACCCATCGTCGGGAAGCTCGACATCTGTGGGACGCGGCCCACCATATTGAACGTTGGAAACTTTGCGACGTCGAAACTGTTTGTTCCGATCGAAAACGTCTGCGGTCGGTTCTTCAGCTCAGCTTGAAGAAGGCCCGGCACGTCGTGGGGGTGGAAGTACTTGAGGCGAATGCGGTAGCGACGACCGTGCTTGAAAGCGAAGTCTGTGACTTCCGCACGATCCGTCACAAAGAGGCCCGACCAATCCGCAGGAATCAAAGTTTGCCCGGAAGCAAACGTCGTCCACGTCGCGACTGTTTTTGTGCGTACCGAGCCGTCGGGTGCATTGGAGAGCTCGAGAAGTTCTGTTTCGGCCGCCAGAGGAACTGGGTAGGACGAGGACTTCGAACCTTGGTTTCGAACCATCATTTGAATTGAAACATAAGAGTTCACTTCGTCTTTCGATCGTTGCGTCGAAAGATCAAGCGAGACGGGCTGGATTTTTAAATCCAGCGTTTTCGGAAAACGAAGAATCGATTCATCGTCAAACGAGACGATGTCGGGCGTCGGCGCAAAGACAATGCGACGACTGCTGGTGCCGATAAGACTCTCGGACGAAGCGGCTTTCGCATCGCTCGTAACAAACGCTTGTAGGGCTGTTGTGAGATCCGCTGAACTCAACTCTCCTGATTCAAATCTCTTCGGAGTCAGACAGCTGGGTTCGATAAGTGGTTTCACGGCGACAGCCGTTGAGCTTTCGACTTTGAAAGTGCAGGTCGAGCCTCGGGCGATGTAAGAGTTGGGTCCTGTCGTCGTCCACTCGCAGCGCGGGTGACTTCCAAGAACAAGAGGTCGCCCGTTAAGACTTATGACGCTCAATGAAACGCAGGAACGGAGAGTTTTGAGGCGGCTTTGGATCGTCGCCTCGCGCTCTTTTTGAGAAATCATCCAAGGAATTTTCTTAATACCAGACGAAAAATCGCAGCGCTCTTGGCCAAGCTGCGATTCGATAATAACGTTTCCGCTGTCCGAAGCCAGCGAACTCTCGCGATTTCCAAGCACGAGAGCAATGTATTGATCTGTGATTCCCTTGCAACTTTGGATCGTCACTTCGTCCGAATTTTCGGTGGCTCCGAATCGTTGCAGACGACGATCTTCCGGGGCCCAAGGGTCAACATGAAGAGACGGTTTCGCCTCTCGCGAGAAGACACAAGCCGATCCACGCTCGTCGGAAGCATAGCTTCCCGAGGTTACAATTTGAACTGACGCAAGAGCGAAGCTTAAGGCTAAGCTGTTTTTCAGTGCATTTTTAAATCGGCTCATATCGACCTCGTGTTTAATTGCTTACTGCTGAACCGGTGGTTCAGTGATTTCAGTGTACGTGCACATTTCTGCGCCTTCTTTTTCCCACTGACGAAGTTTTGGAAGCGATGACTTCCAGTTCGTCTCTGTAAAGACGTAGCGAACTTTGCAATGACGAGGTGCTTTCGTATTGTTGTTCGTGATTGTTTTGTCTTTCAAAAGATCGACAGTCGCACCAGTGAGGCTTGTCGGTGCTGTCGTTGCAAAGAACGACGCTGAACCTTCAGCCGCGTTGATAGGCTGCTGATTTGATCCGAAGACAAAGTTCGCCTCGTTGTCGAGCGTGTTGTACTTGTCTTGATTGTTGCGAGCGTAAACATAGGTTCCGATGCCTTGAAGATCGCAAACAAGAAATGCTTCGACCTGGACGTTGGCGTTCTTCGTGTACTGACCTTGTCCGATCAACATTCCATCACGCGAATTCTCGCCCGGAGTTTTTCCAGTGTAAAGAGCGTCGATCGCGTAGGCCTGTGCGTAGTTCAGGATGAAGTTCGCTGCGACGCCATCTTCGTAATACTCTTGCTGAGGACCGTTGTAGCAAATGTCGACAAAGTATTTTGCCGAATAAAGCTCGGAGCCCAAGTGAAACGATAGATCCGTGATTTTTCGTCCCCAAGCTTCGCTGTCCGAGAAGGCTTGCTCGTACTGCGAAAGACTTGTGCCGCGGAATGTTTTTGAACCCTGGCCTGTCGCTGGAGCTTGTCCGGTCCACTTCAGTTTTCCGTAGTTCATCAAATAGTCGCCGCCGTTGGTCGAGCTGCAAACGCACGACGAGTGGCAAACTTTATCCGAATCACTGCACGATGTTGGCGTGCAAGTGTTTGTTGTGCCTGCAAAATAGCAAACACGGTTGTTTGTCGATTGAGCCATGATGCCGGCGTTGCACGCGTACATGCGTGGTCCCGACGAATCGACTTTAAATTTGTAGCGAAGCGAAAGTGCATTCGCATCGAAACTCATGACGATCAGCGCGAGGGCGCCGATCACATGTCCAAGGGACAAAAAGGAACGTACGGACTTCAACATAGGTATCTCCTGTAGATGTGTTGATTTTGTTTTTATTTTGAATTCTATTTTCAATTTTCTTTTCATTTTAACAGCCTCACGATCCGTGAACTGCAGATGGCGAAGACGGCGGCCATGGGCCGACTGTCTTCGTCCAGCGCGACGGCGACAAAACCATCTTTTGAACCACACGAAGCTTCAACACTTCTTCCAAATTCGGAGTCTTGGCTCGAGTTGAAAAAGTCGTAGGGACTTTTGGGCCCTAGAAGAATCATCGGCATCGAGCGCAGGGTGGTCGCAAAGTCGTCGCTGTCCGCCGACGTATTTTGGGTGTTGAATTCGGTTCGGTAGGTTGCAGTTAGACGAGTGAAAATATCGCGCAGAACTTCTGAGCTCGTTCCGAGGCAGTCCCGGCAAGTGGGTTCATTCCATTCACAGGTCGATGCCTGACAAAGTGTCATGCAAAGGCTGTTCACTGATGTCGAACCGGATTTCGAAGGCACACACGTGAGACGATTGACGATTTGGATTTGATCCTCACGCTCGACGACGCTCTGGGAAAGACTCCAGTTGGCCTGTGCGGGTGCGGGCACAAAAAGAATGGAAGCTGCGATGAGGCCGCAAAATGCGATTAGTAATTTCATCGCGTCCTCGACTTCATCTTTTGAATGACCGATGTACACTGTTTCGAGAAGGCCGAAAATTCTCCGATAACTTCGAAATCACCCTTGGCGGCATCACAGCGGACGCGCGCTAAGATTTCTGAATCGCAACCTTCTGCTCGAAGTCCTACGACGCCCGTTTGTTGGCCGCCGACGGACGATCGCTCTTCGCCATCGTACCGAATTCCGCTGCTGATCGCTTTTTGTCCCGAACGGACCTCGAAAACTTCAGCGGCGTGGGCGGCACAAATGTCAGAATGGCAACGATAACCCTTGGTCAGCGAATTTGTGCAAGACGAAGGAATCGTCGCGCCATTATCGCGGTAAGTGTCGACAACATAGGCTGGATTGACTGTGTAGGAAATCGGTCGGTTGACGGCATCTTTTGTCGCGTCACTGTAAAGCCCGAAGGCTCGCATCGCACCAAATAGAAATCGAAGCGGCCCCGGGGGCGCAGCGTAACTTGCTGCCGAAACAGCACTCGTTGCATTCACTGTGCAGCCGCCACAGACGGAGTACTTCGCCGTCGACTGTTTGGTCGTACCGTCATCCGAAGCGTCCGCAACGCCCTGTTTTCCGTCGCTGCAAAAGTTTACTGTGACGCCCGATACGCCGTAAACCTGAAACGGAGCGCCAGCGTCGGTGGAATACTGAACAGCGCACGGGGCTCCCGTGAGAGGTCCCAAATCAGTAAAGAATGTTTTCTTAGAATCCTCGCCTGCATAGACCGCTTCAAACTGAAGTTCTCCGGGCTGGTTGGCCGTGGGCCCCGAGGTTTTTGGTTGCAGCGAAATGGCGCGAGGTCGTCGCTCGGTGCTTTCAAAAAACAGTGGAACCGGAAGTGGGGCGGATAAGGCGGATACGATGAGACGCTGGGTGAGATCGGCATTGGCTTGCTCGGTCGCAAACCAAGGATCATAGATTCGGCACGCCGTCATTTCCGCGTAGGGATTAAACAGATTTGTGTCTTTTAGCTTTCGAGCATTTTGAAACGCTGCCGACCACGTCGCGACATAATAAATGTCGACGTAGCTTTTGAAAATTAACTGCGCGCATGAGAGCGGCGAACGGCAAAGAATGATCGCCGACGAAGAGTCAGTCGTTGTTTTTGGCGAAACTAAGTTGAGATAGTTTTCAGGGCGCGGCCAGCCAAGGGCCCGCTCTTTCGAATCGACCTGAACTTGCGATTCGTCGAGTGATACAAGCGGTCCCATTCGCTCTCGGCTCCAATCTGAAAGATAGGTCCAAGTAAATGTTTTTGAGTCCGATCGGCGCGTTTGAAACAGCGAACGTTCAAGACTTTCACACAAGGGACGAAGGCCGCGCGCGAGATCAAGGGCTGACTGCGCTATTTCTTGAAGCCGATTTTGTGATTCGGGAAGAAGACCAGCCTTGATTACATTTTCAAAGTCGGGGCGCAAAATCTTTAGCCCCGGGTCCTCAAGGACTCGAGCTTCAAGGCAGACGGCCGCCATCTGTGATAAAAGAGCGTGATTCTTTCCCGCATCAAAAGTTTTAAGATCGGCGCTGATATCTTTAAGCAGTGTTTCGCCAGGAATTCGCTCTAAAAGACGCGCGTTTCGTAAGGCGCCTTGAATTTTATTGCGGCTCACCCAACGCGCTTCATTAAAGCGAGTGACGAAGTTCTTGGCCCATGCCGCTGCGTCGCTGGCCTGAGTGCCTAAAAATCCGTTGTTGACCGAACGAACTCCGCGCTTGATCACGTCATCTTGCGGACCATTGGGAAGATTTTGTTCAAAACCCGAAACAACTCCGGGAGGCTTTGCAAGTTCGCGAACAGCGTCGAGGGAAAGTCGCTGAAGTTCGCATTTTGGAAGTGTCACCGACCGGCAACCGTTGGGAACAAGAAGCACTTGTTCTTCAAGAGTTAGACTGGGAAACAGTTTTCCGAAACGCCCCATCGCGGCATGAACTTCAGGAGACCTTCGCCAAGCCCACGCAGTATAAGTTTTTACGGAATTCCAAAAGTCGAATCCGCGGGATTCAAAACTCGTTTCATTCATGGCCAGAAGATCCAGCTGAAGCAGAAAGTGCCGATCAGGACTGATTTCGTTTGAGTCACACGCTGTGACGCCGTGACTTGCGCCGGTGAGCACTTTGGCGATTTCAGTGAGATCAGACGCTTGGGGCCGTGTCTTATTAAGGTGCCCGTGAAGGGCCGAAAATTTCGTGACTTTGTGGCAGCCCAAACGTGCCGCTGAACCAGCGGCCTGAGGAGGGCTTGCGCGTAGACTCAAAAGCCAAAGCTCTTCAATTTTTGATTCTAGCTGACGACAGCCTGTTTGGCGCTCGCAACTTTTCAATAGACTCTGGAAGGCAGGATCGGCCGTAGGGCCACTAACGTAAGGTAAATCGCCCTCGAGAAGTTTCTGAATCACGATCTTAAAAGTAAAGCCGACCGACTTTCGAAACGCCGTCATCGCATCGTCTTCGGAAATCGCTAAACTAGAAATCCCTGTGCCCGAGGCTGAGGTGAGTGCGGACTTCAGATTGAAGGCGAGGCGACCTGCTTCGAAGCTATCGCCAACGACCAGCATCGAGCGCGTCGGAGAGGCTGATTGAATGGCGCACTGTGCGCGATTCGTGAATTCGAGAGGCCGAAACTGCGTCGAAAGTGTGGGCTGCGAAAAAGCCTTCGGCCCAATGAAACCACTTATACCAACGAACAAGAGTGAACACACCAAAGCGAGATTCGCTGGGCCGGACCTTTGTTGAATGTTGGGGTTCATGGGGCGCACGACGAAACCTTAAAACGGGCTCCGCCCTGGCGGGAGGAACCTCATAGTTCAATTGTTACAAAAGACGTCTCATCAATTATTTATTGATGACCGTGACTGCTGGTCGTTACTGCTGGCCGTTCGACCGACATGTTTCGAGCTTTTGATTGAGTGTCGCGTAGAGCGAGAAGAGAGCGAGGTCAGCTGGTGAGAAAGTCCGTTTTGTCGATCCGTCCGAGTTAACTCCCATCCACTGATACGTCTCCAAAAGACGCTTCATTGCGGGAGAAACACGAAGATTTGTTTCGCAGTTGTAGCGACGATACGTGACTGAAAATCCATAATACGGTTCGTCGGAATTTCCTCCGCCGTCTTCACCAAGATTGATGACGGTCGTTCCTGTTGCGTAGTTTCGCGAACCAACGCCAGCGTTGAAACCCAGTTGCCAGCTTGAACCTGAGCTGTCTGTGCCCATGAGCCAGCACTTTCCTTCGGCGTCACATTGACGTTGCATGGTCTCGAGCACGGCTTTTTGAACGTCCGTTTCAGTCATTGTCGCGGGCGCTTGAAGCGTATCAAAGTCTGGAGACTTTTTATCGAACTCATTCGCCGAAGCAGGAGACGTTGTTAAGAAAGAAGTGAACACGACGACGGCAGAAACAAAGAGAGATGCGTTCATGGAGGCCTTTCGCACGAAATGGACGTGCTTCTTTGGACGTACAGCTGGGGGCGCCGAGAGGCTGAGCGATTCGCGTGCCATTGGAAGGGTTTCATTTTCTGAAACGATTTTGTTTCCTGAGGCCGTTGCCGATCGCCCTTGATTGAATTGAACCACTTCTTCACAAAGCCTGAAGTTTTAGCGAAGGCGTAGGAAAGAGCCGTCGTGGAACCTCCGTGTAACTGTGGAAGTCATTTTTTTACGTCTAGGAATTTGCCATTTTTGAAAAACGTTCGCCGAGGCCAGGGCGCTATAGGTCCTTTCGTCGGGTCGAGAGCCGTCAGTTATTTGACGAAATTCGCTCAAACCGGGCGGGAATCAGTCGGATACCTTCCGAGGTCCAAGCCAACTGTTTGACTCAGGTTTTTACAAATATATCTGCGACACTGATATTCATGTCGGGCATTCGTTTTGGATCTATCAATACAGGCCTACCGCCAAACATCGTCGAGCAATTGATCGAGGCGGAACGTATTCCTGTAAAACAGCTCGAAGTAAAAAAAGCAAAGTCTGAAGAAAAACTGAAGCTGGTAGAAGATCTAAATACGAAAGTTCAAGCCATTCGCGGAACTCTGGGAGAGCTTGCGAATTCGCGCGGATTTACCGACGTCAAGCTGACGTCGGGTGATCCGTCGGTCCTTGGTGGAACTGTGGATCCCGCATCTTATCAGCCCGGAAACTGGAATATTGAAGTCATTCAGTTGGCTCAAAAAGCTTCGGTCATGACCAATGGATTTCCGGATAAAGACAAAACAGAGATCGGCGTTGGATACTTTCGGTTTAAAACTCCCGATGGAAATAAAGACGTCTATATTGATGGGAAGAACAACACCCTTGAAGGCGCAGCAAAAGCCATCACCAATGCCAATATCGGTGTGAAAGCTTCCGTCATTAACGACCGAAAAGACACCGACAATCCTTGGAAGATCGTACTCTCGTCCGACGGGGTCGGTACTGATAAGTCGGTTGAATATCCGCGGCTCTATTTCCTTGATGGCGATCAGGATCTCTACTTTGACGGACAGGTCGAAGCAAAGAACGGCATCGTCAAGGTCGACGGTTTCGAGTTCGAGATCGGCGAAAACACTTTGAAGGACGTGATCCCAGGTGTGACGCTGGATCTTAAGCAAGCCTCGCCCGGAAAGGCCGTCAATATTACTGTCAAAGAGGACCTCGAAGTCGTCAGCGGTAAAATCAAAGGATTCGTTGACGCTTTGAACGGCGTCCTCGGCTTCGTGCAGACCCAGAACAAATTGACCAAGGACACGGACACCAGCAAAACCTTGGGCGGTGATACGCTGGTAAGATCAGTCGAGAGCCGAATGCGCCAAATGATTCAGGGCACACAGTTCGGAATCAAGGGCGAGATCAGGCAGCTCAATCAGATCGGAATCACGTTCAATCGAAACGGAACTCTGGATTTCGATCAAAAGAAATTCAATTCCGTGCTCGCAGCGAGACCCGAACAAGTCCAAGAGTTTTTCGCCGGCGATGGCTTTTCGACAGGGCTAATAGCAGCAGTACGTCGCGAGGTCACGAACCTGACGACGGCGAATACGGGGCCCATCGCCAATCGATCGCAAAGTCTTAAATCTCAAATCACTCAGATCGATACTCGTATCGAACAAAAAGAACGGCAGCTGGGCCGTAAAGAAGAACAGCTTCGAGCGAAGTTTTCCAAACTTGAAGAGACAATGTCTCGAATCAAGGGCCAAGGGGCTCAGGTCGCTGCGATCGCAGGTGGCGGCGGCGGACTTCTAGGAGGCATCGGTGGCTAGTTTGAAACTGTGTTTTAGTTCACTTAATTTAGATCCGATAGAGATACAGCGGGAGCAATCTAATCCATGAAGACGGGCTATCAGAAATACAAGACGACCTCGATCCAAAGCGCGAGTCGCGAGAAACTTCTTTTGATGATGTACGAAGGTGCCATCAAGTTTACGAAGCTAGCGCTTCAAGCGATCGAAGAAAAAAAGATTGCCGACCGCGGCGTCAACATCGGTCGCGCTTACGACATCATCATGGAGCTCAACAACACGCTCGACCATAAGGTCGGCGGAGATATCTCGAAGAATCTTGAGCAGCTCTATATGTTCATGACCGAGCAACTGACGAAAGCCAACCTCAGTGGAGACCCCAAACCGCTGCGTGATGTTCTCAAGCTTCTTGAGACACTTTATGATGGTTGGGCCAAGGCAGTTGAAGCTCTTAAAAAAAACCAAGGCGAAAAAGTCGGCTGAAGTTCAGTCAAAAGTACCAGGAGGGTGCATGCAGAGTTCAAGGAACGATTCGAATCTGGGAACAGCTCAAAAGCTCGTCGAGCTGTTGGACGAGAAGAATCAGTATCTAGAGAAATTTTTCGAGTTAAATGAGACAGAGCTTCATCATTTTGCCGACGGCTTGTTCGACAATGTAGAAGTCTTTTACCAATCGCGAGAAAAGATACTCGATATCGTTCGATGTATCGACGCGTTGGTCGACGACGAGGTCACTCAAATTTCGGACAGCGCTGTCACGCCTGGCATCCGCGCCGAGATTCAGGACCTCATGGAGCATAAAGACAAACTCGCAAAGCAGATTTTAGCTCAAGATCTTCGCGTATTGGCTGCGATCGAGGATGAAAAGTCTAATATCATTCGAGAACTGAAGAACACCAAGCAGACCCGGAAGGTCGTCAATGCGTACCATTCGGGAAAATTGACTCGGCAGCTGGACGAAGAGGTCTAGCTCGAGGAACTCGGCATCGAAAAAAACCGAGAGACCGTCAAGCCCTCGACAGGTCTCTCGTCACCGAGGCGTCAAAGTCTGGACGCCATTTGGTCACCTTCATCTGATCTTCAACTGAAATCAAAATCCTCGACCTGTGGCCGGTGGCACTCGCGTTGCAACCTTCAAACGTGGAAACAAGATGATTCCACGGAAGGAGCGCATGGAAGCGCCAAGCCAGAACCACGAGACTCGCCCAATTTCTGTCGAACAAAATTTTGATACCAAAATATCAACGACTCAAGCACCAACGACTCCAGCTCCGATCGTTCGGCCTATCGAGCAAGTCGCAGTGGCTCTTCGTGAATTCGACCAGGACCTCGTGGGCCACCAAGATCTTATGGGCCAGTGGTTGCGACACGCCCGTACTTTGATTCAGTACCGAGAGTTTAGGACTGCGCAAAGTCTGCTGCGTCACGCCCTTGTTCGCGATTCGATGAACGTCGAAGCGATTAAGTTGATGGCAACCGCGCTAGAGAAATCGGGTCAGACGGACGAAGCGATAAAATGTCGCAAGGCTTTGATGCGCATTGAACCTTCGGCCGACAATCGACTTGATCTTGCTGCCCTTTACTACAGTTTGGAAAATGACAGCGCGGCCTTCGCAACCTACCAAGACGCATTGGCCGCCGAGGCGATGCCCGAAGAGCGGCTGTTCGAAGTTTATAAAAATATCGGAAACATACTTGTTCGCCGCGGGGAGTTTGATGCGGCCGAAGACTTTTACAATCGTGCGTTCGCGATGGATCCAAAGTCCGACGCACTTCTTGTTAACTTTGGAACGCTTGAAATTAATCGAGACGACCTTGAGGCTGCGACGGCACGCTTTCGGTCAGCATTGAACGTTAACGTCGAATGCGATCGTGCATGGGTCGGTCTCGCACTGGTCCATCGTGCCAAGGGTGACTTTGAACTTTCTTGGGCGAACCTAGAGCGCGCTCTCGATTTGAATTTTTCTAACCGCACGGCTTTAAAGCTTATCGTCGAATGGGCCGTTCGTGATGGTCGTGTGCAGGCAGCAGCGGCCCGCTTGGAAGCTTACCTGAATACCGATGGCGAAGATGCGGAAATTGCATTTTCGTTAGCGAAATGTCTGACGCTTCTTGGCCGCTTTGACGAAGCACTTCTCGAGTGCGAGCGCGTCGTAGCGCTTGATCCAGAGCAAGACGAAGCCATGAGACTTCGCCGCGTCTTAGCGGAAAAAATTGTCGCCGAAGCGAGTCCCGCGCAGTGATGACGCTTCAGGAAGTGCCGACATCGATTGGTGTTTCGAAATCCGGTGCAGAGGTCCTCTGCGTGGGCCATCTTGCGACGGCCTCTTTAGTTCAACCCGAGGCCGAGGGACGGCGTTGGGCTGAAGCGCAGCGAAAGCGACTCACGTGGCTTCGAGAAGATGAGCCGGTTGTTGTTTTGGGAGTTGGTTCGGGATTTCATCTTCGCGCCTTGGTCGAACTTCTGACGAACCTTAAGGCCGAAACGTCGCGCGCTCTTCCAAAAATCTATGCGGTGGATACTTGCTTACCGTCGATTGATTTTTGTAAGGCCAGATGCCCGGGTGTTATTTTTCAACAAGTTATCGACGCGGATTCATTTTTAACGACCGGCGAGATTCAGTCTTGGATCTTACAAAGTTACACGCTTTTGTCGCATCGCCCGACACTGGCTCGCACCGGTGCTCAACTTCTGAAGATTGAAGAAATTCTTCTCGGGCGTACACCGGAGTCATTTTCACAGCAGTTGCGACTTCGTCCACAGGTCGCTTCGGCGATCAACCCCGGGCGAGCGAAAGATTTGGCACTGTCCCGCCGTATCTCGATTCGAGACCTCGCAAAGACGTGGGATATCTCCTCGGAAACGAAAATCGATCGAAGAATCTTTCGCGTACTTGAGGAATTGGTTCGATGAAGATACTCATTGTGAATCTTCTGCGCCTTGGTGATGTGATTGCATTAGCGCCGGCTGTGAAGGCAATTCGGTCACGTTATCCCGACGCCGAAATTCACATGTTGGTAAATTCTAACTTTACCTCCGCCGCGGCACAAATCCATGGCGTCGACCGAGTTCTCGTTTTCGAGCGTGATCGGCTTCAAAGTTCCTGCGTCGAGGCGGATCGTCCAATGTTTGAAGCCTATGATTGGATGCAGGCGTTTGTCGATGAAGTCAGCGCCGAAGGTTATGAGCTTCTCTACAACTTTACGCACAATCGTCTCTCGGGCTGGCTGTGTGGACTGATAGACTCAAAAGAAAAAATCGGTTTAGTTTTGGATGGTTCAGGTGCGGTTTCTTACGGGTCATCGTGGATTCGGCATTTGAATCAGCAGGTCGACTTTGAAGACCGCGAGTCCTTCAACCACACCGACATTTTTCTGGGAGCTTGCGGTGGTACTGAAATTGCCCAAAGTCCCACCTTCTTCGACAGTCTTTTGAGAGAATCGAAAAAAGGACGGGAAGAAGCCTCGTCGCTGATGGGACCCGAGCCGCGGCGGTTTGTTCTTTTACAAATTTCGACGAGCGATGAAAAAAAGGACTGGGGCGATGAGCGTTTTTTAGAACTCGCTCGCCAGATCCTGGAAAGTAATCTCGATATTTCGATTCTGGTTCTAGGTGCTCCGGCAGAGCGAGCTCGTGTCGAAGTTTTTTGTGAATCTTTGCCGGCTTACAAGCATCGATTGAAGCCAGCGATAGCATCACTGAGTGGTGTTGTCAGTCTCCTAGAGAGTGCTGAAGTTCTGGTGACAGGCGACACGTCGATCAAGCATTTCGGTTCAGCCAGCCCCGCTCGCGTTGTGGAAGTTGTTGCCGGAAGTGCTGACGCTTATCGCACAGGAAGTTGGAAAGCTGGCGACTTCATCATTTCAAGCCAGGAGCCGTGTGCTCCCTGCGGTCATTCCGAAATTTGTCATCGATCAAGCCACGCCTGCGCGATAGCCGTAAAGCCGTCCGCCGTTGCTGCTGTTGTGAACAGTTTGCTCAACAACGACCAAGAGCTTTCGACGTTGAAGACGTCACTCGCGGTCTGTCGCGAATTATTTAAAAATACCAATCTCTTTTTGGTCGATCGTTCAGAGGGGCCCGCATCACTTGTACCGATTCTTTCTGGTGATCTCAGTGATACTGCTCTGGCTTTATGTATCGAGCGATCGGCACGGAGACTGACGCTGGAGCTGCGCGATGGACGATTGGATAAAAACTACTTCGGAAGCGAGATTCTGAAGGCGCATCAGTCTTTGAGAAATCGATTTCCTACGGTCGGCTCGCTGGAGTTGAGACATGCGCTGAACGATGGCGAACGCCGTCTTCGCCACGCCGAAGGAATTTTGAATTCGTTGCATCTTCAGTTAAATCGGCTTCAAGAGTCCATTCAGGACGCTCATCGCATGCGGGAAATGGTGACGTCGATCGCGGTGTTACGTTCGCGCCTTCAGCTGCACCCGTGGACACGATTCATTGCCGAGCCTCTTGTGCAAATCATTGAAGATGATCGCTCGGCGCCCTTCGCTAAATTCCGAAAGATGAGCGATGCCGTCAAGGATCTCGAGGTCCGACTGAAAACCGGATTGAAGTTGGTTCGCGGTTTGGAAATCCACGTAGAAAATGAAATTGAAAAATTAGAAAACGTGACGGGAGAAATTCGATGAAATCTAATGTCCTAACTGAAGTGACGATGCCGACGACGTTCGTAGAAGTCCCAACTGAAAAAAGCGAAACCAAAGTCGCTTCGCCCATAGATCAAAAAATGTTGGTCTATCGTTTGACGGAAGCGGCCCGCCGAATTCGGGAAGAGACCGAGCTAATTCGTCGCTCAAGCTTCTCCGACACAGGGGCGCGTTTGATGAGAATTCTTGGTGAAACGGTCGAGGAGCAAAGACAGGCCATCATCTCCCGCGACGGATCAGACAAGTGAAGGTTCTTGTATTGCAGCTGGCCCGCCTGGGCGACATTTTCCAAACGTGGCCGACATTGCACGCGTTGAAAGCGAGCGGTGCCGAAGTTCATATTCTTGTGCGCCCCCGATTCGCGGCAGCCGCGAAGTCATGCGCGGCTGTGGAGAAGATCCACAGCTTTGACACCGAGGCCATTCTGACGCCCATTCTGTCGCATCCGATTGAGGGCTTACGGCCATCAATGGAAGAAATCGACGCACTGATGTTTTCTTTGGACTCTGAGAAATTCGACCGCGTCATCAATTTGTCTTTCTCTCCGCTGTCCTCTTGGATCGCGTTTGATCTTGAGCATCGAGCCAGAAGCCGATGCCATGCGATTTCTGTGCGTGGTTACACACGCCATGACGATGGTACGCTTTCAATTCCCGACGATGCGTCGGCCTATTTCTTCGCACAAGTCGGATATCGTGCGCAGGTTGCATCGACTGAAATTGTCAACCGTCTATCGCTGCCGCGTCTCTTCGCAACGATTGCTGAGGTCGATCCCGTTGAGGCCGATTGGCACGGGCCCACGTCGGTTAAGTCGGAAAAATCGCGCATCGCTTTACCTGAGACATTTGTCGCCGTTCATGTCGGAGCTAGCAGCGAGACTAAAACTTTGGACAGTCGACATTGGGGCGATGTTGTCGCGCGGATCGTGAGACGATCGGGGCTTTCTGTCGTACTGCTCGGAGCTTCCGGAGAGCTTGAAAAAGCCAATGAAATTTTGAAATCCGTCGAGAGCCATGGGATTTCTTTAAATCCTGAGAACGCACCCACGCGTCGAGTGTTTTCGTTGGTAGGCCAAACATCCATCGATGATTTGTTTGGTATTGTCGCTCAGTGTGAGGTCCTTGTGGCGGGTGATAGCGCCTTGGTGCACGTAGCCTCTCTGGTGGGAACACAAGTTCTGAATCTTTCCTCTCGATCTGTTTCACATTGGGAGACGGGCCCGACCAGCCGCGGTAGCCGAATCATTTGTTACGGCGGTGCTGCACCAGCGACAGAGTCCATTGTTCGTGAACTGATGTTGATGTTGGCACCATCGATTCTCGGTTCTATGGCGGATCGTATCGTCAAAGGGCCTCTGGAAGAAATTTGCGAGACCACCACTGATCATTTGACTGACTTTTCTTGGAGTCTGATCTCTGCGATTTATCTGGGAACTCCGTTACCGCAAGCATTGGATCGACGGATGCGTGAAGCACTCAATTCTTGGATCGAAGTGTGTGGTATCGAACGGCACCAGCTTCAGGCTTTGAAAAGTGGAGTTGGCGATAGCCGCCAAATTAGTTCAGTTCTTGATCGGGTGGACGAACTGGCGCGTATGATTGTTGGCGCGGATCCTCGCTTGGCAGCGATCGAGCGATGGTGGAGCACCGAAAAAGTAAGAATGGCGCCGGCTTCAAAAGAGAATTTGATTGAAATGAACAATGTGCTCAACGACCGCTTGAACTCGGTCCTTCAAGGCATGAACCAAATCGAGGAACAACGTGACGGACATCAGCTGGACATCTGATCAAATAGCTACGGAATTTACAGATTGCGCCACAGTGGGAGAGGTCATTCATCGACTGGAGTCGATCATCGCGGCGAAGGGTGAAGTTATCTGCGAAATTCGCGTCAACGGACAAGTCATCGACGAGCAAGCCGAACTCGGTTTGTCCGATGATCCCCAAAAACTGAACCCGCGAACAGAGATTCAGTCGTTATCGATTCGATGTGATCGGCCCGAACATCTCATCGGACAAGCCCTGCGCTCGACGTTAAGTTTTATACCACTTTTGACGGCGGCGAGTGTCGACACAGCAACTCGCTTTCGCGATGGCGATATTCACGTTGGAAGCGAACAACTGAACGAAGCTCTGGAGGGTTGTCAGTGGTTTGTTGAAACAATCCACCACGCTCGTGGTGCGGCTTCGGGAATCGGAGCTAGCGTTGGTCAACCCGAGCGTTGGCACGAGGCTGAGAAGATGTTGTTCCAAGTTATCACCGAGCTGACCGCGACTTTCGACCGGAAGGACTATGTTCTGGCGGCCGACCTTCTCGAATACGAGCTCACAGCGGCACTTGAAATGTGGATTCCTGTCTTAAGACTCGAGGCGGAGCGCCGTCCTGTTTGACGGATTGAACGGTTCTTAAGAGACTTGTGAGGTGAATAGCGACATCACCCCTACGCCTCTTTCATCGGTTTTTTACGAAGGTATAGATTCCGACGGTATTGTGCGCGAGGGAGCGTTCCGCGCACGTGTCAGCGTCTTGAAGCAAGAACCAAAAGAAGGCCAATCATTCATCGCGATCCTTGTCGCCTCAAATGTCACAGACCTAGAAAAGCGCGTTGCTGATTTACGCGACCGTCACCGCGATGTGCCCCTTTGGATTATTGGCGATGTTTCCGTTTCTCCCGACCACCTTCAACAGATGATCAATACACATCGACTGAGGCGCTGGATTCCGCGTTCTTTTGAGGCTGTAGAAAAAGCAGTGCGCGAAAGTGTCAGTGAAATCGAAGCTCGTTCAACGTATCAGAAAAGTCGCCGCGAGCTGGGCACAAGAAACCGTCAGCTGCACGATCTGCAAGAGAACCTTGAAAAAATCGTGACCGAACGAACATCTTATCTATCGGATGCCGAGCGCGAGCTTCATAGCCGCACACAGGCCACGCGCGATCTTGTGCGCTTTATCAAAGAGCTCAGTCAAACTGAATCGATCGAAGAACTTCTCGTGCTTCTCAATCAAGAGATACGAAGCTTTCACGAAGTCCGCTCGCCCATTCTTGGTGTTGTTTCTCCTGAGTTCGGAGCACGTCTTCACTTTCAGCAGGCCCGAGCCGCCGGCGGCGGAAAGCACGCGGCGCGAGCTCTTGAAAAAGGCTGGGGATCAAAGTCAGTAAAAAAAGTGTGGACCCATCGTGTGACGATTCGGGTGGGTGATGCCGATGATCAGACCTACCTGGCTGATGAGCTCGGGCGCCCCGTCGCACGAACCATTTCGATTCCATTGGGACGCGAGTTTGGTGTTCCTGTCCGCGCCGTTCCACTTTTGTTTTTCGAACACAGTTTTGATGAGGCGAAATCCGAGCGCTTCAAACGATTTTTAATCCCGCGAATTGAACCCCTCTCAACCGCGCTGGATCGAATAATCATCAATCGTGAAATGCATGCGGCCTCGCGACTATGGGAGGCGACGTTTGACGGTATTGCGGATCCGATCGCGGTCATTACAAGTGGGTTTGAAGTTCTGCGCATGAACGAGGCTTTTTCTAGGTTTCCTGAAGCTGGAAAAAAGCTTTGTTACCAAGTGTTCGCAGATCGATCGTCACCGTGTGACGGCTGTGGCTTGAACGAAGTCGTCGCAAGCCGAGCCCCGGTTCACTGGCAAGCCCGGCGTTCGACCGATGTTTACGATGTGAATGGTTATCCGATCGAATTTGAAGACCAAGAAAGCCCGGTTCGCACCGTGATCCATCATTACTCGGACGTGACGAAATCTCTTGAGCTTAAGGGGCATGCTTTTCAAGGGGAAAAGATGGCAGCCATTGGTCTCATGGCTGGCAATATCGCCCACGAACTCAACAATCCATTGGCGGGCCTTCGTTCGCTGGCGCAGGTTCTTGCCTCCGACGAAAGTTATCCTGAGACCGTTCGCAATGATATGCGTGAAATTGAAAAAGCGGCCGAGCGGTCAAGCGCCATCATCAGAGACCTCTTAGACTTTTCGAAAGCCGACGATCGTATTCGCGAAAAAGTCTCTCTCAATGAAATCGCTGAACGGTCCTTGAATATGATCAAAACTGCTCTTCACGAGCACCGCGTAGAAACTGACTGGGCATCTCCTGAATCTGTGATGGTGGAGGTGGATCCTCATCTTCTTCAGCATGTTATTTTTAATATCGTCAACAATGCTTGTCAGGCGATGCGTGACCCAGGAGAAATTGCGATTCGAACGCGGCGCCTTCATGACCGCGTCGAAATCGAAATTGCCGACACAGGTCCTGGAATTCCCCCCGAGATTCAAAGTCGAATTTTTGAACCGTTTTTTACGACGAAAGAAGCGGGCCAGGGTACGGGACTTGGGCTCAGTATGAGTCGCTGGGTTGTCGAAAATTCCGGTGGCGTCATTGAAGTTGAAAACCGAAAAGACCAAGCCGGCACTGTCTTTCGTGTGCGACTTCCGGTCGCTCCGGAAGGATCCTCTTGAGGACTTCGAGTTTTTCTTTTTTAGTCATCGATGACGAGCCGCTGGTGCGACGATCTTTGGCGCGCGCGCTGCGGGCTCGCGGACATCAAACAGTCGAAGCGGTCGACGGGCACGAAGGACTCAAAGCTTGGAAGGAGACGCACTTCGACGCTGTTTTTGTCGATGTTCTGATGCCGGGTCTCAGCGGCCCGGATGTCGTTCGCCAAGCGCTGCAGGCAGGATCCGACGCTCCCAACCAAAATCGTCCCGTGGTCGCACTCATTTCGGCCTTTTCAGGTGAAGATAGTGAAAAACTGGCTCTCGAATGTGGAGCAGATTGCTTTATCCCAAAGCCTTTTGAGGATATATTCGTCGTTGTAGACAGCGTAGCCGCAAGAGTCATGGACAAGATGCGATCGAGAGAGTGAATGGCCGAGAGTTCAAATGTAAGACGTGTAAAGCCGTATCCGTTCAAAGGTCAGCTCAAAGATGTCCGCGGAGCTTATCCCGGGCAGATTTTGAAATTGACCTTGCAGGGCTTGATGATCGAAGTCGGTGGCTCTTCGGTGCAGCCCGGTGACAAAGTTGAAGTTTCTTTCACAACTCCCGTTTTGAACGGCGCTGTTATTTTGGCGGGCGTGGTTGTGAAAATTTACAACCAGCTCACTGGCGGCTCACAAGCCGTGACCGCGGGCGGTGCTGTCGGCAGTGTTGGGGGCGGATCCACCATTCACTTGATAGAAGTTCATTACAAATCAGTTCCTCCCGATTCGATGTCGCGAATCGCGCATTTTTTGGAAAGCACCGGACAGGCAAAGCGAGGCTGATGAGAATCATCTCCGGTAAATTCAAAGGTCGGCGTTTGGTTTCGTTTAAAGCCGATCATATTCGACCCACCACGGACCGAGTTAAAGAGAGTGTGTTCAATAAACTTCAAGGCGACTGGGATGGCGCTGAAGTCCTCGATCTTTTTGCAGGAACGGGAAACATTGGCCTTGAAGCCATTTCTCGAGGCGCCTTGTCTGTGACGGCGGTCGAACTCTCGTCGAAGTCGATCGATATCATTCGACGAAACGTCATCGAACTAAAGGTCGGTAAAGAACATCGCATCGTCAAAGACGACGTTTTAAAGTGGATCGCTCGCTATAAGGGTGAGGCTTTTGATATCATCATGGCGGACCCTCCCTTCACCGAAAGTCTTGCGCATGCGACGCTCGAACTTTTGGCATCGTCCTCAGCCGTCGGTACGAAGACGACTGTTGTTGTCGAGGCGTCGTCTCACGAACGGGTGGACGAGTCTTATCCTAACCTTGTTTGTTGGGATCAACGCGATTATGGAGATAAGAAAATCAGCTTTTGGTCTCGCCCCCAACCAGAACCCTCCGAAGGGAGTTAGCCGATGGAAAAAGCTCGAAGAGTCGCTGTTTACCCCGGAAGTTTTGATCCGATCACTCTTGGTCATCGCGACATTCTCACGCGCCTGGCGCCCTCGTTTGATCGTGTGGTTTTGCTCATTTCTAGCAATCGGCAGAAAGATGGACTTTTCACTCCTGAGGAGCGAGCCGATATGGCCCGCGAAGCTTTGAAAGACATTCCGGGTGTTGAAGTGGCGATTCACGATGGCCTGACGGTCGATTATGTGAAGAAAATCGGCGCCGGAGTGATTCTACGGGGCCTACGCGCCGTCACGGACTTCGAATACGAACTCGTCATGGCCAATATGAATAAGAAGCTCGCTCCACAAATTGAGACGATGATTGTCTTTGCGAGCCCAGAGTTTTATTACGTATCCAGCAAAACCGTAAAAGAAGTGGCGCTCCACGGCGGCAAAGTTTCCGACCTGGTTCCGGCCGTCGTTGAGAAAGCGCTTCTGAAGAAGTTTCGCCAAAAAAGCGAAACGCAGCAAAGTTAGAACAAGAGGAAAAGCGTATGACATCATCAAAAGAATCAACGGCCGGCGCGAACCCAGCGGCTATTTCGCTGGCGAAGCGCGCGCAACTTCTAAAGCCATCGCCGATCCTGATGTTGGCCGCTCGTGCCGGTGAAATGAAGGCCGCAGGAAAAGATGTGATTTCACTTTCGATTGGTGAACCGGATTGGGGAACTTTCGACCGCATCAAAGAAGCGGCGATCGCCTCGATTCGAAAAGGTCAGACCAAGTACACGCCGTCTTCTGGCATCCCAGAACTTCGCAAAGCCGTTGCGGCTCAGGCCTCGGCCGATCTGGATATGAAATTCGATTTCACAGAAGTGACAGTTTCGTCGGGCGCAAAATTCGTTTTGTTTGCAGCACTGCAAGCCATGGTTGATCCAGGTGACGAAGTCATTCTTGTTGCACCTTTTTGGGCGAGTTATACGACCATGGTGGAATTGGCCGATGGAGTGCCTCGCATCGCGATCTGCGATGAAGATACGAACTTCAAGCTCACACCGGCGATCCTTGAAAAAGCGATCACACCAAAGACCAAAGTTCTACTTCTCAATTCGCCGTCCAACCCGACGGGTCTCATCTACACGCGTGAGGAATTGGCTGCGATTGCAGAAGTCCTTCGAAAGTATCCAAAGATTGCTGTGATCAGCGACGACATTTATAATCGCCTTTGTTTCACCGACAAGTTGGCGCCGCATCTTTTGCACGTCGCTCCTGATTTACGTTCGCGCGTTGTCATACTTAATGGCGCTTCTAAAACTTACTCGATGACCGGATGGCGAATTGGCTGGGCGATCGGTCCGAAAGCGGTCATCACGGCGATGTCGAATTACCAGTCGCAATCGGTCAGTTGTGCCTCGGCATCGGGACAGTACGGAGCTTTAGAGGGTGTTTTGAACTGCGATGATGATGTCGCACGAACTGTGACTGTGCTGAAAGACAAGCGCGACTTCTTGGTCGCAGAACTTTCGAAAGTTCCCGGTCTGAAAACGGTTGTTCCTGAAGGTGCTTTTTATCTTTGGGTCGGCATCAAACCGTACTTGGGGAAAAAGTATAAAGGCGAAGTGATTCACGGTAGTGCGGATCTTTGCCAGCGCCTTCTTGAAGACAAGCTTGTCGCTGCGGTTCCTGGTGTTGAATTTGGTCTCGAGGGTTACTTGCGACTCAGCTACGCGCTTGAAAAAGAAAAAGGTCAGGAAGCCATCCGTCGGCTCGGAGCGCTGGTCGCCGAGTTTACTTAGGCCCCTCGGCGCTCGGCTTTGGTCGAGTTTGTCTTGGCGAAACCGGGTCATTCCGACAATTTGTCGCTGTTCAGGTCTTACGTCCGTCGACGAAAAGTCAGGTCCCCGTCACACTAAGAGAAGTGAGAAGGGGGCCTGAAAAGTGTCTTTCACTCTATTTCTACAAATTTTCGCCAATGTGTTTTTCGCGGTTTGCATCTTCGTTATTTTTGCGCGTCTAAGAAGGCCCGCAAAAGATGACCCAAGACTTTCAAAAGGCCTTCAACTTCTTTCGAGCAAAATCGCCGTGCTTGAAGATTTGAGTGACCGAACTGAAACACAAGTGCAGCAAATGCTTTTGCTGCTTGATCAAAAGTCGAAAGAGCTTCAATCAAAAATCGCTCTCGCGGAACAACAAGTTTTAGCCGTGCGACAGTCGATGGATCAGAGTTTGGAAGTCGCTCAGATCTTTCAAGACAAAATTCCTCATAGCGAAATCATCGAACGCCAGAATTCCGTCAAGTACATCAAAGCCGCGCGAATGGCCCACGCGGGGGTATCGGTCACCGACATCGCCCGAGAGGTCGATCTCCCGATGGGCGAGATCGAGTTCATCGCGAAGGTAAATCAGGACAGCTTGTCTTTCCGCGAGGAAGACTTGCCGGCCTGGGCGCGCGACCCACGTGCTGTGACTTCGCAAGAGGCTTCGCCCACAATCGATCCGATACCCGGATTTTCGGATGCTTCCGACAGCTCGGGTTTGGTTCAGAAGCTGAGTAAACTTCAGTTTGAAATGAAAAATCTTGATCTCGAGCTCGCTCACCGAGCGCAAAGAAATGTCGTTCCCGATATGACTCAGGCCTTCGAATCGCCACGCGCGGACTCGACAAGTCTTGAACGCTTGGGTGAAGAGTTCCGCCGCGCCGTCGAGCAGGCCGAGCGCGATGCTCAACCGACACCGCACTTTATGATGACACCTGAATCGCCAGCTATCGAGCATTATGCAGTAGGCCCGGGCCCCACGGTGTCCGCAGAAACTGTTCCGTCGCAAGCTACGCCGGCCAATCCAACAGCGGCGGTCGCAAAAGCAACGGCCGTCGCCGGCAGATCACCGGCGACAACTGAAAAGTCAGCGGCTTATACCGCACCGACTAAATCTCTAGCTCGTGAAGTTTCAATTCCTGAACTCGAAGCCGCTCGCGCGGCCGCGGCGGCCCTTCGCGCGAGCGAACCAACTCCACCCGCACCCAAGAATATTCGGCGTGTCGAGTTCCCTAGAATTTAAACGGCAATGAGTGAGGATCCACGACGATGAGGCGTGTCTGGCAAAGGGGAGAAATGCTTGAGGCCGCGATCGTCGAAATGATCGACGAGATCGATTTCATCGTCCGCTTCGGCGGTGGCCCTGACGAGCCCGACTCACAACTCCTGCGCGTCTCAAACCAAACCCATCAGCACTTAAAAGTCGGCGGCATCGTTCGCCTGCGCGTGATGGAAGTTCAACCGCTAAAATTCCAATACGTAGAACCCACCACCGAGCAACGCCGAAAAGGCCGCATCGACATCTCAATCTGACACTGCCGTGGCTCGACGAACGCACTGAATACCCCATTGTGAACAGCGAAACGAGGCCGGTGCTTTAAATAATTTTGAATGTCGTTTAACATATCCAAACGGAGGCAATTCTAAATGAAATATATTTTCCTTTCCTTTCTCTTTTTCTGGATTTCCGTAAAAGCCGATGCGCTCACTCTTCGACCCGGCGATCAAATCACTATGACTCAAACCGGCACCGAAGCTTCAAACTGGGAAATAAAAAGTCGTCTCGTGGGAAAGGCCAACGGCGAACATTTCGATCTTATATTGGGCGATGTCGGGCCGGATGGTCAGAATGACTTGGCCTATGCCACGCAAGTGACGGACACGACTTTGATCTCGAGTTACCTAGCGGCGGGTCAAACCGTGACACTCAGTGAGCCAGTGACGACTGTTGTGCTTTCGAACACCGCGAAGAGTCTCCGTGCAAAACTCAAGACAGACGCGAAGGCGGCAGCCATCTATGCCGAAAAACTCGAAGCACAATACTATGGTTCGAAGAGTTTGTTGGGCGACTGCTACCGCAATAAACGTAAACTAGATGAAAAGAGCCCACCGGCGTCCGAGATTAGGCGATAGTCACCACTCGCAATTACGGTTGCACGAACCTGTTAGGGCGGAACACAAAAAATCAGTTCGAGTTCGAACTCAAATCTCAGTTCGAACCCGAACTAGAAATTTACCCCGGAATCTGACAATAAGAAGAAACTGAACAATCAGTATTGAGGCCGCGGGATTTTACCTTTTTCCGCGACCTCCGAATCGGGAAGGTCGCGTATGCCGCGACCCGAGGCCAGGAAGGCCGAGCCGATGCGGCAGAGGGTACGACGCCCGTGTCGCGGAAAAAGGTAAAATCCCGCGGACACAAAATCGTCGTTCAATTTATGACTATTTTGCGCTCTCGCGGACAAAGCGAGTGAGATAATACCGAACGAGGTAATCAGTCTTGATCGCCTGTTCGCGGTAGGTCCAATTGAGATCGCCGAAGGCGCCCCAGCGAGCGATCAAGAGATCTTCTTCACCGACATGGCTTGATACGGAAACTCCGCCGGGAGCTGCCGAAGCGCCGGCAGGTTGGAATCCCGCGCCGACGTAATGGAAGCGCACAGAAACTGCGCCGGGCTCTTTCAAAGAGAAAATTAGCTTAAAGCCGTTTCGGAACAGCATGAAGTCGGCGTGAGTGTTGGCGATGCCATAAATTTTCACTCGGCCAAGAGACGAACCTTTGAGTTGATTGAAGGCCGAAGCCGCATCGACAAAAGCCGTTTTGAGTTCGTTCATGAATGCGACCGATTCACCAACAAGAATTTGAGCAGGATCGAAGGCCGGACCGAATTCGATGACTCCGGACTCTTCCATGCGCTGCTCGGCGCGAACCAGATCTTTGATCCAACCAAGACGGTCTGAGCGTAGGCCCTGCGAATTCGTGTTTGTTCCCGGTCGACTGCCTAAGATTTCCATTCCGTCCATGGAAGAACCCCCCTGAAAAATAGAGCTAATCGCTCCTCTCATAACTTTCCGCGTTGCCGCAATAAGAAGTCAAGAGCCATCCGGTGGCTCTTGCGAAGGGTCCTCGGCGCTTCAATTCAGAGCCAGCGCGCTTTCATCGCTACTTCTAAGAGGAGCGAGGCTTGAAATGGATAAAATAGATTCGAATTCGCCGCGCTCTGAGGACAAGGCCATCTTGGAGCCCGGGATGAACTGAATCTGATCGGCGACGATGTTTATTTGCGTCTGACTTCGGCCGTTCTCTTCGCGCACGTAGGTGGCAAGGTGGCCTTCAACGTAAAGGGGCGAGCCCTTTTCGCAGTAGGTCGAGCAGAGCTCGGCGTTCTTCCCCCAGATCATGACCTTGTGCCACTGGGTATCGCGCTTAGCATTTCCGTCGGCATCCTTGAAGCGCTTGTGGGTGGCGAGGCTTAGGCTCACGTAGGGTTTTCCACCCCGCGATGTTTTAAGCTCCGGCTGCTGGCCGATGACTCCCAAAATCATAACTCGATTGATTGAACCCATAGAAAAGAACTCCCATCTTCCAAAGAAGAAAATCGGCGGCGGTGAATTCCGCGCCGAAGTGAGAGCTCAAGCGAAAACGGGACCGAATTCGGTCCCGCTTCTGGAGACATCAGAGAGCGATCGAGATGATGGGGTAGGCGCCGTTCGGATTGGCTCGTTTGTCGAAGCCCCAGTGGTAGCCCAGAATGAACTGAACCGGCAGATGATAAAACAGCGTCGTGTCGATGCGAGCTTCAGCGCCAATGGTGCCAAACATATTGCCGATGCCGCTCGAGCGATAGTTATCGATCTCAAAGTCGAAGAACGCACCTTCGATCGTCACGAGATCGGCAAAGACGGCTCCATGCCAGCGTTTGATGAACGCAGGGTTGGTTCCGAATCCGTGATACGAACTTGAAAGGGGAAATCGATGTTCGAGCGAGCCACGCACAAATTTTCGCGCAAGAAAAGTTCCCGAAGGATAGCCGCGCATGACGAAGCTTGTGCTTGAAGCGCCAAGTGCTACGGTTTCCACGGGAAGACTGACGCTGGAAGGACCCAAAAGCAGGCGATCGAGCCCGGGAAGCCAGCTAGCTGTCAGCGACGCATTGAAGACGTGGCGCTCGGGAAGCCATCCGAAAAGTTTCGCTCCGAAAACATCAGGCGTCGATACTCGCGACAAATATGACGAGATCGAAACGTCCGTTTTGTCGTAAACAAGATTCCCCAGCTCCGGAAGAAAGCGTGCGTGCGTGAGTCGCCAGTGCCCGCCTTTTTCAGGAGAGATCTCAAAACCTTTTTGTTCAAGATCTTGCCACAAAACTCCAACGCGCGGGCCACCGCGGATGCGGACGTCAGAACCGCCAGCGGTGAGGGGAATTTCCGTTCGCTGGTGACTGAGCCCAAGCTCACCTCGCCACGAATTGGACAGCGCGGGAATAAAAAACGTTCCCGAAAGATCGCCCGTCGACGAGCGTCGATCAAAACCCGACGATGAAAGTCGCTGCCAGAAATCATCGACCATCAACGTCGTGCGAACCCGTGTCGTCGCGTTTGAATAGGCCGCAAAAAAGTTCGGCTTACCGATACGCGTATCGGTGGAAATAGACGTCGCCAAAAGATGGCGTCCCATCGGATCTCCTGACGACGTTGATGCCGACAAAAACGCACCGCCAGGAACAAAGGCCGCATAAGGCATCCAGTAGCGCGGAAGCAGGTAAGGCCAAACTGAAAAGTCCTCGCCCGCCAATGCTGATTCGGGAATCGCCGCATCGGGAACAATGTGCGGCGCTTCGGTCCGTTCAATCAAAAGCGGAATTTTGATCAGCCGATTTTCTCGCACCGTTTGGTTTTGTCCACGATCGCTGGCGGTCAGGCGACGAAGCCGCGAGCCATTGCCATCGAGTCGCGAGTAAATCAAAGTTTCGTTCGAGAGATCATAGTCGGCGCTCCATGCGCGCGTGACCGAGTTGGTAAGAGGACGAATATTTTCAAGAGCAAAGCTTCGCGAAGTTTCTTGACTCACGTCGCGCAAAAGATCGGCGATGTAAATATTCGAAACACCGGTTCTGTTCGAAGTGAAAAGCAAATTGCGGCGCCCGGTTCTCGCATCCAAAACAAGGCGCGGAAACGTGACAGATCCGCCGCTGTTGACAAGGCGAGGCGCTGCGGCACTGGGGGCTATGACCGACGTGCCGGTTCGCAAATCGAGCACTTTCAAAACTTCTTTCGCATCGGGGCTTCGCTCGACAAAGACCAGTGTTCGGGGCCCCGTGAACGTCGGCCACGAGACACGGTGATCCTTTTCAGGCGCGTACAAAACGGCCGGAGGTCCAAGCTCCATTTTGCCCGAAGCGTTCGGTGCAAGATCGGCGATTGCAATGTGAGTTTGTCCGGGGCGCAGCTGTACGAACGCGACTTTTTTTCCGTCAAGACTGACATCGGGTTCGCGCGCACGAAGTCCTTTTGAGAGGCGAATTTTCTTTTTGTCGCTCCGCCGGTAAAGCCAAAGATCGCTTCGCTCTTCATAGCGGCCAAAGCTGTCGATGCCGTCGTGGATCAATTCCTGGCCGCCGGGGAGCCAGGCAATCCGGTGCGCGCTTGTCGGTTCAGCGGCGCGTTTTGCGTTGGCGAAATCAAAACCACCGTCGAGCGAATCCGCGGCTCTCTCGACGATCATCACAACAGAATCGTGATTGTGCTCTCGTGTCAGGAACGCCAAAGCTTGTTTTTCAAAAGGAAGTGCATGCGTGATCACGGGCGCTCGCGAGAAAAATCCTGCCTCACCAAGTTTTGCTCCCTCAAGGCAGCCGTTCTCACAAAGCAGTTCAATCTGCCCAACCGCTCGCTGTTCGATCTCTGTGTAAGTGGACTCAAGATAGCTTTGCCAATTTTTCCCGGTCCGCTCTTCAAGAGGAGTGTCGATGAAAAATGGCATACGACGAGCGTAGTGATCGTTCAGATCACCAACGATCGAGGGGCTCTCTTTAATTAATTTTTGCCAGATGAAACCACCAAGAAGATAAGGCCTCGCACCGCCAGGCCAATCAGGAATCGACGTTTCGCCAACGCGTGCGATATCTTCCTGACGCAAAATATTGTCTTGCACCATCGCGCGTGGGATCGCTGTAAAATCTGGAGATCTGAGGCGCCCGCCCGAGGGTGAAAATCGCGTTTCAATTTCAACCGCCAATCCCTCGAGGTACCAGCGCGGAAGCAAGAGATTCGGTCGCACGATGGTTCCGAAAATATTGCGAAGTGTGTGGAAAATTCCGTGGGCTGGTTGAAAGTTCAGCACGTGAGCGTACTCGTGAGTCATCAGCTCGAGTCCCCAGGGCCCCGTGTCGCCAATGGTCTCTCCCGGCGAAGGTGAAGCGGGGTACAGGTGAATCTGTGGATAGGGAAGTCCGGTCGCCATCCCATTGGCTTCATCGCCACTATCATCGATCAGAACGACAGTTTTATCCGGCCAAGTTCGAAAAATAGGCACAAGCGTAGTCCATGCAGTCTCCGCGTGGCGAGCGAAGTCCTTTGCCAGCTGGTGATGCCTCGAGTCATACACGATCTCGAAATGTTCAGTTTCGATTTTTTTCCATTCGACGCTGGGATCTGCGCCGAAACTCTTCTGAGCTGCTGCAAAAAACAAAATCACAAAAAGAAACAGCGGGAGAATCGCTGTGAGCGGGCGTTTCCCGTGGCGTGCGATCTGTTTAAGATTTTTTTTCGCTAGGATATGCATCATTCTGTGCGGCCCTCTTAGAATATTAAGGCGTGGATGACTGCGGCACTCGCCCATTGACCTTTGACAAAGCCCAAGCCCTTTTCAACAATGTTCACTCATGAAGGAGAACTACGCCATGCAAAAAAATCTTGTTCTTTCGGTCGCCTCGTCTCGCAAATCTGTTTTCATCGCAATGTGCTTGATGTTGGTTCTCACTGTCGCATCCTGCACGAAGCCAAAACGTGCCGATGGGGAAGGTGGAGCTGAAGGTGCTGGAATGAGCGAGTCCGCTTCGCCAATGCTCGCCGATAAAGATATCGGTCTCGATGCGCAAGGTTCCGATTCTGGAAACATCAGCGGCCTAGAGACGATTTTTTTCGATTATGATAAAGCCGCTCTGACATCAGCTGCAAAAGCAACGCTCCGGTCCAATGCCGACTGGATGAAAGCAAATGCAAAGCTCACGCTTCAGATCGAGGGTCACACGGATTCTCGCGGTTCGACCGAGTACAATCTTTCGCTGGGTGAACGCCGCGCGAAGTCTGTTCGCACTTACCTCGAAGGCTTGGGCATCGAGAGCCGTCGCCTCACGGTCCTCAGCTACGGCGAGGAAAAACCGTTGGCCCAGGGCGATTCGGAAACAGCGTATTCGAAAAACCGCCGTGCGAACTTTGTTCCGCTTCAGTAAGAGTTTTTGTCTCTCGATTTTAGCCCTCACGTTCAGTGGGGGCTGCGTTTCTTTTATTCCTGTTGATGATTATACGATTGCTCGGGCTGCAATGGACGGTGCGCGTGAGTCCGAAGCTCCGAGGTTTGCTCCTGCGCTTTGGTATCGAGCCGAGCAGGCTTACCGAGAAGGCGAAACTTTTTTCCGTGAACGCGACTACGAAAATTCGGCCAAGCGTTTTGCACAGGCCCGCACTCTCGCCGAGCAGGCCGAGAATGCGGCGCGCCTCTCACGATTTGAATCTGGGGAACTCGCACCCTAAAGTGCGAAGGACGGGGTAACTATGACCACTGCAAAGTTTCATGCGAAGACAAAAATACCTGTAACGAAATCTTCTCGTTGGTGGCGCACCCGCCGGTGGAGAGCGATCGCCGCGACAGCCTTTCTGCTGGCCGGATTAACCGGCTGTCTTGAGACCCGCACGGGTGCGAAAGAGCACGAAGAGAAGCAAGTTCTTCGAAAACAGGTGACGACGCTGCAGCAGTCGACGGCCGACGTCTCTTCAAAATTTAGCGAGATCGACGATGAGCTGCGAAAGAACAGCGGTCGCACCGAAGCTCTTGATGCACGTATGACTCAGATCAAGGACCGCGCAGAAAAGAATGATTTTGCGCTTGAGAATAAACTTAAAGAGCAGGATGCGAAGTTTGTCGCATTTCGTGAAGAAATATCGAAGCTGCAAACAGAGCTGAACGAAGTTAAAGCGACGAATCAAGCGCTTCAAAATGCTATTCAGGCCGGTGCTTCGGGCGGGGGTGCGGCGAACAGTGGCTCTGCCGCCAGCACTGACAAAAATCCATTTGAACGAGGCGAAGCGAAGTTCGAAGCAAAGGCTTGGCGCGACGCTATTTTTGCCTACGAGGAATATCGAAAGGCTTACCCAAAAGGGAAAAGCTTCAACGCCGCGACCTACAAGATCGGTGTCTCTTTCCAAGAACTTGGAATGAACGAGGATGCGAAGCTTTTTTATGAAGAAGTCATTTCACGCGCTTCGAAATCAAAAGAGGCCGATCGCGCTCGCTCTCGTTTGAAGGCCCTAACGAAGTCGGCGACTTCGAAAAAGAAGTAGAAATGATCCGGCGTGTACTCGCTGTCGAGACGAGTTGCGATGATACGTCGGTCGCTGTTGTTGAGGCCGATGGGCGTGTGCTCGCATGCCTTATGGCCGGTCAAGATCTTCATCACGCAAGATTTGGCGGAATCGTTCCCGAAATAGCATCTCGAAATCACACCCATCATTTGCTTCCTCTGATCGAAGAAACACTGGCCCGTGCGGGAATGACTCTTGCGGATGTCGACGGTTTTGCAGTGACTTCAAGACCAGGCCTCATCGGTGCGCTGCTTGTTGGGTTGGTCACAGTAAAGACGTTAAGTCTAACAACTGGAAAACCATTTATTGGAGTCAATCATCTCGAAGGCCATCTCATGGCTCCGTTTCTTAAAGACGAAAACTACTCGGCACCACAGGGCTTCGATTTTCCCTATGTGGCGTTGGCCGTCAGCGGAGGGCACACGACACTGTACCGAGTCGATGGATTTGGAAAGTACCGGATTTTAGGGCGCACTTTGGACGACGCCGCCGGCGAGGCGTTTGATAAATTCGCCAAACGTGCGGGCCTTGGTTTTCCGGGCGGTGCTCGCGTGGATCGACTCTCGACGGTCGGAGATTCGAAGAGATTTGATTTCCCAAGAGCTATGCTCCGGGATGAGCGAGACGATATGAGTTTTTCGGGTCTAAAGACTTCCGGCGCACGACTGATTGAAGAACTGATGCCGCACGACCGCGATGAATTGAAAAAACAAGCCGACGAGTTTTTGGCTCGTGGTTCGAAAGACCCTGTTCCGGGCCTGCTCGCGGATCTTTGTGCAAGTTTCCAGGAAGCCGTTGTCGATGTTCTCTGCGCCCGACTTTTTCGAGCGGCCTTAAGAGAAAACGTCTCGCGTGTTGTTCTAACAGGTGGGGTTGCGGCCAATTCTCGCCTTCGGGCTCGCGTCGAGACATGGAGTCGCCAGAATGCAATTATTCCCGCGATTCCTCCACTTCGATTTTGCACTGACAATGCGGCCATGATCGGATTTGCGGGTATTCAAAGACTGAACATGGGCGAGATTTCGCCGCAAGCCTTGCGCCCCGAACCCAAAGCCCCACTCGACAAAGAACGGACCGGTGGGGTTTGAGTCGGCGCGAGCGCCTTCTTGAAAAAATTCGAGCCACAGGGCAGGGGCCAAAAAGATCTCTTGGACAGAACTTTTTGATTTCAGATCACGTGATTGATCGCATTTTAAGTCATGCGACGAACGAACCATGGCCGGCCTCGCTGATTGAAATCGGTCCCGGCCTCGGCGCGCTGACCGAGGGCCTCATTGAGTTTGCGAGTGCGAAAAAAATTTCTTTTCAAGTGATCGAACTCGACAGTGCGTTCTCTGCGAATTGGCGTGAAGCCGGACTTAAGGTTATTGAAACCGATGCCCTTCAATTGAATTGGTCCGATTTGAATTTACCACCTGGAAGTCGCCTGGTTTCGAACCTTCCCTATCAAATTTCGTCGAGTCTTGTCATCGATCGCTCGGTTGATCCGGCTGGGATTACTTCGATGATTCTGATGTTTCAAAAAGAAGTTGCTCGCCGGATTGCGGCTCGCGCTGGGACGGAAGACTTCGGCCTTTTGACAGTGATTGCGCAAAATGGGTGGACGGTCGATACCGTTTGCGATGCCAGTGGGCAGGACTTTTTTCCTCCGCCACGAGTCTCAAGCCGAGTTTTGAGGTTTCGCCGGCGCGCGGATGCGCCTGAAAAGAAGGAATTCGCAGATTTTTTGAAATTTGCGAAAATGGCGTACTCGCATCGAAGAAAGCTTTTGGCGAGCAATCTTTCCGGCCTCAATTGGTCACGTTCGATCGAAACCGCGATGTTGGCTCCGCTCGACCGTGGACGACTTGAAGAAGTTATTGAGGCGATGGGTTTTACCAAGACAGCCCGGGCCGAGGAGTTCTCACCCGAGCAGCTTCTTGAGCTGTCGCGGCGCCTGCGCTAAGACTGACCTATGGCTGGCGATAAGACGTCCGGAAATAAATCAGGTCGAAACCCAAAAGCGGGCAGTGCCAAGGGCGGAAAGCCGCAGGACCTTCGCGTTCTTTTGGTCGCCGAAAATCGCAAGGCTCGTTTCGATTATATTATCGTCGATACGATTGAAGCCGGTGTCGCTCTTCGCGGAAGTGAAGTGAAGTCGCTTCGCGAAAATGGAATTCAGCTGAAAGACTCTTACGTCGTCATCAATAAAGGCGAAGCTTTTTTACAAGGAGCTCACATCGGTCCTTACCGCGCGTCGAGCTACCTCAATCACGAGCCCGAGCGACTGAGGAAGCTACTTTTGTCTTCGGCGCAGATCGACCGTTTGGACCGTTCGATGAGCGAGAAAGGTCTAACGTGCGTCCCGTTGAAATTGTATTTCAAAGGGCGGTGGGCCAAAATTGAGCTTGGGGTCGCCAAGGGAAAAAATTCTGGCGACAAGCGTGAATCGATGAAAAGCCGCGATGTCGATCGAGAGATTCGACAAGCCAAAGCCCCACGCACGAGAAAATGATCGATAGGAGTCTTAAAAATGCCGCAACGAAATGCTCTCATAATGGCCGCAATTTTACTGACGACCGCTCAACTTCTGACGGGCTGTGCAACGTCTAAAAAATCTACGGACAATGAAGCTCCCTCGCCAATCCTTTTAGATGCCAAGGGTGACACGGTCGATGAGATTAGCCTTCGTGCCGACCGGTCGGAACTCGACAAACTTCGCGGCGAAGTTCCCGAAGAAGTAAAAAAACAAAATGACGAAATCGCAATGCTTATGTCGTTTGTCGTTCGAGAGTCCGAGGAGGATCCTGGGCGACTTCGCGACCGATTCAGTACAGCTCTTCGAAAAAAGCGAGAAGCTGTGAATAAGAAGGTTCGCACTGCCCGCGAGCAGTTTTCTCGAAAAGAAAAAGCGGACCGCGCGCAGTTTCTAAAAGAGAGTAAAGAGCAAAGAGACTCATTTGTTGGAGGGCGAAAGCGATCGTCCGACGACAGAAAAGATTTTTTTGCAGAACAAGACGACAAGCGCCGTTCGTTTTTTGCGGATCAACAAGAAAAACGAAAAGACTTCGAACTTCAGGTCCAAGACGAGCGTAAGTCTGTCGAAGACTCGATGAGAGAGGCGCAAAACACTTTCAATCAAGAGCTTCGTGCCTACCAAGTTCGGTACACCGAACGTCGCAAGCAGCAGGATCTAAAGAAAAAGATGGAAGAAAAAGCCCGACGGCTTGAGCGAAACGGCCAACCGACTTCGCCCGTGACGCCGCGAGCGGACGCTTCTGGAGACGCCTCTCAGGGCGTTTCCGGTAATGTTTCTGGCTCTAGCTTTTCAAGTACGCCGTCGGCCGCGCCGAACTCTCCGGCGAAGGCATCGTCTCCGACGCTTTCTCCGAAAGATCCTTTGGCAGAATTCGAAAATATTCCGGCCGGGCCGGGAATCCCACTGGCGCCGGGTAAAACCGGCCCCTAATTATCTGCCTAAATTACTTGGAAGTACGTCGTGACGCCGCTTGAGGGCGACCCGAAACTTGTTTCAGACCCGATGGCTTCGATGTCTTAATTCCGCGGCGAGAGGACTCATCGCGGGCCAATGCTTTTGCCGACTTAGGTCGTCGTCCGTCGCGGTCCGCGTTTTTGAACGATCTCTTTTTGGGCGGTAACGTTCCATCCATGCGAGGCTGAGGTCGGTTTCGGCCTTCAAAACTTTCCGCATCAGCAGCGAAGATTTTTTCGACTTCTTCTTCCGACAGCATCGCCCACTCACCGCGAGCGAGACCGCCCATTTTGAGTTTGCCGATGGCGATTCGCTGAAGCTTCATCACGTCAAAACCGATCTTTTCGAACATGCGCCGGATCTGACGATTTTTACCCTCGCCGATCACGATTTTAAACCAATCGTATTTGTCGGAGGCAGTTCCGCGAAGGCGTTCCACCTCACGAGCGGCGACGCGACCTCCGATGATCGTGACTCCCGTTCGAAGCTTGCGCAAATGCTCTTCGGTGGGCTGTCCATCGACTTTCACGAGGTAGGTTTTAAAAACTTCGTGTTTTGGATGGGTCACGCGCTGGGCGAATTCCCCATCATTGGTCATCAATAGAAGGCCTTCACTGTCGTAATCCAAGCGGCCCACGGGGTAGACGCGCGATTCGAGTTTGGTAAAGTACTCGGCAATGCAGGGACGACCCTCGGGGTCCTCCATCGTCGTCATCACACCTTTTGGTTTGTTGAAGAGGATATAGAGTTTCCGTTTGTCAGGGGTGACGGGCTTCCCGTTCACGACGACGCGGTCATCTTTCAAATTTACTTTGATGCCGAGTTCGTAAACTTTTTTTCCGTTCACGGTGACGAGACCTTCAGTGATCATATCATCGGCTCCGCGGCGACTTGCGACGCCACTTTCAGCCAAGAAACGATTCAGGCGCATCTCTTCGGGATTGGATGGTTTTATCGAACGAGTTGGGCTTTTGGGTTTAGATTGACCGGAGCGATTGTTTCGCATGCTTCTGCCTCTTGAAATCTGGTTTCTTGAAGTTCAACCAGGTCGGGCCCGATCGGCTCGATAAACTCTTCGCCGGGTTTCAGTCGTAGACCTAAATGACTGCCCACCTTATCGCCCACTTGTTGTGCAATATCAACGTTCAAAGGTGGCAAATTAGCGAGATCTCCCAAGGGAGAGGCCGCCGATGAACCAGCGACGGGTGGGTCCGAGAACGGCCGCTTCTCAAGCAGCAGGGCTCGCTCCAAATTTTCAAGAAGGAGGCGCAAAAGGCGATCTTCAACAAAAACTTGCTCGAAGGCGAGCCGCCCGCGCTCCATCGCAGCTTCGGCAAAACGAAGACTTTCGGGGTGCTTTTGTGAAAGAAGATCGGAAGCTTTTTCAAGAAGGCCCGTCAGTTCGATGTACATCGGGTCCGTGCTCCGATTGACGAAAAACTGCTCGATGCGCTTGAGCGGATAGAACAGCGTCGGATGTCGGTGAAGTTCGCCACCCTCAAAGACCGAGGCCTTTTGATAAGTGAAACCGCGAACCGCGATCCCACGAAGGCCAGAAGCCGCGGCCGCGTCGTTTCGAAAGCGCGCCACTGTATGGCGGGCGATCTCGATCTGACTAATTCTGTTGGAATCAATCAAAAGCTCGGGCGTGTAATGGACAGCCATATCGTCAGCGAGCGGCGCAAGCTGACCGTCACTGAGCGCTAGCCATCGATCAAAAACGTAAACCGAAAGTGACCGATCAATGGCGAGTCGGCAGACGATGAGTTTTTCTTCATGGTCTCGTAAGACTTTAATTTGATCTGTCGGGCTTTGATGCTGGTGGATCCAGTTCTCAACCACGCGTTCAAGAGTTCGAAAGCTCTCGGCACGCACAACTTGCAGATCACTGGGCGTCGCAAAAGGTGGCAGCGGCAGAGCTTCGCCGGTTTGATTGGAAAAGTGCTGAAGACTGCTTGCGACCTCATTGAACAGAGCGGTTTTGTTTTCCACCCAGTGCGAGTGGGTCATGCTTCGACGAAAGAAACGATCCAGAGTTGCCGTCGAAAGAGGCTCCCCGGGTTCGCACATGTTTTTTAGAAAATGATAGAACGCGAGCCGAGCGGCATCGACTTTCGGGATTGCTCCACCCGATGAACTAGAGGCCTCCGTTGCGGGAGGCTGCAGCAAACTTAAAAGATGACTTGCGAGGCCGGTGACAGTTGCCATGCTATGACCTTAGGAAGATTTGAATTTTTCGTCCAGCGAATTTAGAGTTGTGTCGAGGGGGCCCGAATGAACACAGATCACACCAACAACCCATCGCCACACACTGCCAATGTGACTCGCGAGCTCGATCCTGGGCTCTTCGGAGGGTCCACGTCGACACCGGCGCAGGGACACGGTTCGACGCCCACCCATGGACTTCATCCCGGTATCGCTCCGCCAACGACGCAGCCAGGACGTGCGATTCCTTATCCACCGATTGATATGCGAGTGCTTGAAGCGCAGGTTCTGCAAATCAAAGCTGTGCTTTCGCAGTTCGATCGTCGTCTTGATCAGATGGCGGCCCAAATCAACGAAACGAACCGCGACAATCAAGGTCGTCTCGACCGCTACGGGCAACAGCTTTTGCGACTCGAAGATGGAATTCAGCGACTGACGTCCGACACCAGCAATCGTCTCGCCTCGCTTGCAGGCCGTGTGAACGAACGAAAAGTCAGCGACAGTAAGCTTCAAGATTTGATCGATCGCCATAATCTTTTGGTCCGCAATTTCGAAAACCGGCTCTCGTCGTTGCAAAAACTTGCGGGCGATCAAGAGCAGGCACTTTTGAGCGCGTTCGCGGCTCTTGAAGATGCTCGCGCGGATTTGGCGCGCCTAAAAAGAATGTAAAAAAGCTGTTCTTCGACGTGGGATCGCTTCGGCCTCTCTCTTTCCGCGACACGGGCCTCCGTGCCCTCGCTGCGACGGCTCGGCCTTCCTGGCCTCGGCCCGCGTTTACGCGGACTTCCCATCGCAGAGGTCGCGGAAAGAGAGAGGCCGAAGCGATCCCTGATTCGTGCTTTGTTTGCTTTTTTATTTTTTTGGGGATGGGAGTTGGGCTCGGGTTGTGGTTCGAACTGCGGGTTCTGTTCGAGTTTAGATTCGGTTTGAGTTCGCACTCGAGTCTGAGTTCGAGTTCGAACTGCGGGTTCGGAGTTTGGTTCGAGCTTGTGTTTCAGTTCGAGTTCGAACTGCTGGAATTCGTGGCCGCTTGCATATTGAAGCGGCCTGCCTCGTTGATTGAACGACCTTAGTTTATTTTTTCGACTTCTTGGTATTCTTCGGAAAAATATATATTTTAAATTGGAAGAAGGCGATAGCGCCACTGGTTTAGCTCTGAGGCGATGTTGGCTTTTGCGTTGGCTTCATACTTTTCCTGCATTTGCGAAATCCTAAAAATTCGGCCTCTCATTAATTTTTTTAGTAGGCGCTTCCTGCCAGCGTAAAAAACGACCGACGGAATCATTTTGTACTCCTCTCTCACGTCGTTCGCGTAGGTCTCATACAAGAAACGGCAGGCACCCAGGACTGAAAGATCAATATCGAGAAACAAATTAGTATCCACATCGCCCCTAAGATCATCTCTGGCATCGCCCCTCACATCACTTTCGTGCTTGGACGCCAGGATCATCAATTCCACTGCCGGAAGCGATATATCTGACTTAAAAGTGCCAAGATCTTGGTGTAGTCTTCTGGCGCTGTTTTCTTCATTTTTCTTCGAAGCGGGGACGTAGACCAAATCGTGGTACCAGATCGCAAGTTCAATTTTTTCCTTGTCGACATAGCCGTCGGTTGAAGTGTCCAGCTCATACAAACATTGGTTGATGTGGGTGAGCGAATGGTAGGCCCTTGCGCCATCGTCGTAGGTTTCGATAATTGACTTCGACAGTGACTCGGACTGCTTAGTCTCCATCGAAAAGTGCCGGCGAAAAAAACCATCAAGACGTGCGAGAAGCTCGGTCTTTCGAGAAGTCGTAACGATAAGTTCGGGGTGCTTCGTCCAAATGAGAAAGAAAGCATTGTCTGTGCTGAACTGCGAAAGCGTAAGACTTTCTAGATCGATACTTGGCAGCGACTTCACCCAGTCCATGGAAACCTGGGAAGCCGGAAGTCTCCAGCTTCTTTTGACTCCGTAAATTCGATAGAACCTATCTTCAACAAAGGGCCCGCGGTTTGTGGTTTCCACAAACACAAAGTCGATCTCGCTGGCGGTCAGTTTCTCTATTTCATTGTTCATTCAGAGAGTCCTCCTTATCAAGTGCTCCGCAGACGTTCCTCATCAAGTTAGGTTCTTCAGGCACAAAGCTATTGTCGGCGCCATAGATTGGTCCTACAACCAATCTATGGGGCGTAAAAGCGAAAGAGAAAATCGAAGGCGAGAGATTATCGCGGCCTTTGGTCGGGTTCTGGCCGATCACGGTTTTGCCGGCGCCACAATGACGGCCGTGGCAGAAAATGCCGGCTTGTCGCCGGGGCTACTCCACCATCACTTTAAAGACAAAAATGAAATGTTAGAGGAGCTGTTGACCAGTTTGATTGGTGGATTCAAAAAGCGATTCTCTGACTTTTGCAAAGATCAGCCGGCCGAGCAGAAATTAGAATGTTACATCGATGCCGCTTTAAAACTTGATCAGCATTCCGATTCAATTTCAGCGAAGTGCTGGGTGGGGCTTCTGGCTGAAGCGCTACGTAATCCGGTGCTTTTTAATCGAGTGAAACGGCACTTAGAAAATGAAGTAAAGATAGTTTCCGAAATCTCTGGAAATAAATTAAGCGAGCAGAAGAGCAGCGCAGTTATCTCATTCATATTTGGTGCTCTCGTTTTTGGAGCCTTCGCACCCCGCAAAGCCGCAGGATTTGCGGCACCTGCTGCAAAACGCCTAGCGAAGAGCTAATGTTGCGGCTATTTGAAAATCGCGGTGAAAATTTGTATCGATTGGTTGATTGCCTGGTTGATTCAAGTTCGAACCTGAAATTCAGTTCGAGTTCGAACCTGAACTTGAACTGGCGTCAGTTGCAGCCGCTTGCTTTTTGTTACCTGCTTCGATTTCTGAGATTCGGCCTTGCAGGATTCTTCCAGGGCTCAGTGGTTATTATCTTCGAGTTTTGACGCATCATCGTCGGTTCGATAAATTTCCAAAAATAAAAATTGACGGTGTTTTCAGCCGCCATTTGAAAATATTTTTCCGCGTATCAACATGGCTCTCGAGCCAACTTCAAAAGCGCATATCGGCTCATGGTTCAGCGGCTGGTGGTGAATTCACGAAGCGGCTCGAGTTAAAAATTTTGGCCCTCTGGTGAGACTTCTAACGCAAAAAATCTCATTTAAAAAACCGATGGTAGGGTTTTTTCGGAGGAGAAACCAATATGAATCTCAAAATCCTATCGGACGAAACTTTGACTGAAAAACTTCGCGATCTTTCAAAGCGTGATCTGGCGCTCACGGCAGAGATCGTCTCGCACATTCATGAGTTTATGGTGCGACGATTGTACCTCGATCACGGGTGCACCAGTATTTTCGGATATCTCACAGATCACCTTGGCTATCCGCGTGCCACCGCCCAAAACCGAATCGATGCGGCTCGGTTGTTGGACGCTGTTCCGGAAATTAAAGAAGAGCTCGCCAATGGAAAGATTAGTCTTGGGCAAATCACTTTGATCTCGATGGGTGTTCGGCAGGCCGAGAAAGAAAATCCTGGGATGAAAGTGTCCGTCGATCAAAAGCGACATTTGGTCGAGAAGATCGCAAATCGCGGGAACGCTGAGACGGGCAGTGGATGCCTTTATGGCGAGCATGCCGAAAGTGGTGAAAAAACTGCGAAAAGCGGTAACGGTGGGTCGGTTAGGTCCGAACATGCATCTGCTCAAATCATAGCGCAGGAACTCGATATCAAAATCATTCCCGTTGAAAGAGTTCGTGTGCATCAAGACGGTTCGGTCACTATCGAAGTCCACCTTTCCAAAGAAGAATTCGAAAACCTAAAACGGGTCCGCGATCTAAACACGCACAAAAACCACAACGCAAAACTCGGCGAAACTGTCGCTGAGGCGGCGAAGTTCTTTTTAGAAAAAAAGGATCCACGAAAATTAAAAACCAAAATTGACCTGCAGCAGGCGAAAACCGATTCGATTTCAGAAACTGGTTCGGATTCGAACTTGGAGGTAGGCTCGGGACCGAACCAAAATTTCAGTTCGAGTTCGAACTCGAAAGATGATTTGCCAAAAACCAGTACGGTCGCCTTGAGGCCGAGCGCCCAACTTCCAAAACGCATCCAGCGTAACTATATTAGTGTGCACGTTGTTCGCGCCCTTCATCAGCGAGACAAATCATGTCGGTGGCGGGACTCAACGGGCCACTTTTGCGGATCGACGTACCAGCTGCAAATCGATCACATCAGAGGACTTGCCGATGGTGGCGCCGACGCGATCGAAAATCTTGAGCTAAAATGCTCAATACACAACCGACGGAAGTTCGAACTCGAACAACGTCAGTGACCATCACTTGTTCTGTTTCGCTATTTCCTTCTGCACAAAGTTATTTGGGACGCATACTTTTTGATACCAGTCGGCGGTGCGGTCAAAACTAGAATCTCGAGTCTTCCAAAGGCAAAATTCTGTCGAGGCAGAGATGGAGCTCATGAATAGCATTGTCGCGACGAGCGTACCTGACATCGATTTGTACATGAAATCAATATTTCTCAGCTGACTTTGGCTATATCGACCGGCTGCATGTTCTGCTTGGATATAGGCGGCTCGATCGAGCGACGCATTCTGCAGGGCGCGGATCATGAATGCTTTCACGGATTTTCTCAGCTTCGGATCCGCTTCGATTGCCGCAATGGTCTGTTGACGAATTTCAACCGGAATAGACTGAAGCATATTCCACTCGGCTCGCATCGCCGCAAGCTCGTCATTGAATCGAATGCGATTCCAACCGAACTGGTGTGTTGAAGCAATTCCTGGTCGTCCGTAAATTGTGCGGTGAGTTTGATCTATCAGAGCATGTTCAAATTCGTGAGCGCGTATGCCGAGGCCTTCAATGTTTCTCACGTACCGGTCCGGGCCTATAATTCGAATGGTTTGAGTCCAGGGGTTGTAGTGACTTCCCATCAAGCCCTTCTCGGTGACAACCAATCTTTCTTTGAGCAGCCGACGTAAAGGTTGGGCGATTTCTTCGCCGACATCTCTCAATCGTGCATCGACGTAAATCGCGAATGCCTGGTCAACAGCTTCGGCGCCAGGTATTTGCGGATTTCGCAATATGTCTTCAATCTTAGCGATGTCACTGGCGACAAAAATTTCGCGATCAATTTCTCGCGCCATCCTGGCGAAGTGTTCAATACAAAGCTTTTTGGCAAACCCATCAACCGGATAGGTTAGGAGAACGGAGACGGCTAAAGCGATAATGAAACGGCAGACACGCTTTAGATAAAATCCCATGTTATTGAGATCGGAATAAGTCGCCGTTTGAAAGAGTCCGAGACTAACGTCCATGTAAGAATCGAAGATTTAGTTCGGCTTTTCGCTGTCAGCGATTTTTTCCAGGGCGCGAAGCATTTCTTGGAATTCCTCGGGGTCTTTTGTGTTTCGGTAAACGGATTCGAAGATGTAGGCCGTGCCTTCGGAGGTGTTTTGCCAACGCTCGACCATGTACGGGGCGCTAATTTCGTCGACACTTTCGGGGATGGTGCCGTTTTCGATGGCGCGCCGGAAGGCTCGGTAGAAAGCCATTCCATCGCTGAACTTCTCGTCGACCTTTTTCATCACTCGGCGCGTTTCGCGATAGACACCGCGAAGCTCTGGGTCGGTCAGCACGCGAGTTTCGATGGGAACTTGGATGTAGGCGGCGTCATGCGGATCTGTGGCACGATCTTCTGCGCGGTTTTTTACAACGGTGCGTTCGTCGATGGGAAGGCCACGAGACTTTAATTGTTTGATTCCGTAATCGAGGTTCTCTGCGCCGCCGGGATATGTTCCGGATGAATTATCGATAAGCATGGTTCGTCCGTTGCGACGAACGATTTCGCCGGTGGCCAAAAACTGCGAATCTTTGCCGAATTCATTTTGCAGAACCCGCATGAGGCCCGAGTGAGACCCCAGAAACTGCGGGCTCGGATTTCGACCATTGGGATTCAAGTTTCGGTTGAGGATCACCACGTGGCCGCGGCTATCGATGCCCCAAACGTAAATTCCGTCCTCCAGCTGAACCAACGCGTCTGCGTGATTCGTATTTGATGTTGAAAGCACTCGTGTGGATTTTCGTAGCCTCGAAAGATCAGTGACTTTTGCGGCCTGCGCTTTTTTTGCAGCGACTGATTGTTTGGGTCGTCGCCATTTAAGTGCTGCGGGCTTTTGTTCGGGAACAAGTTTTTGAAAGGCGAGATTGCACGGACCTTCGGTGCCCGCCGTCGGGCTTGCGGCTGAGATTTTGTAAGGGAACAAAACCCCTGCGAAAGCAGACAACACGATTGCGAGCGCCCCGAATTTTAAATTCATCGCTGGCGCCGATCGCTATTAATTGGCTTCACTTGCTGCCGAGCGCGGCACTGGTTCAGCGGCTTTATTCATGAGATCCAAGAAGGCAGGTGCCTCCATAAATCCAGTCACCGTGAGATCCGTGCGAAGCTGACCATTGCGATCATAGAACACCATCGTGGGAAGTCCCATAACGCTGTACTTTTTCTTGAGGCGATCGATTTCGGGAGAATCGTTGGTCGCATCGATTTTAAATAAGACGAATTTTTTCGACAGTTCTTGGATGCGAGCATCCGGAAAAGTTTTTTCCTCGAGCTCGTGGCAAGCTCCGCACCAGTCCGCCCAGAAGTCGAGAAGTACGGGCGTATTTGAATCAATGGCCGCTTGAAGAGCTTGATCCGAGTACGGCTGCCACTCAAGCTTTGCGACCGAAGTTTTCTGCGCTCCGCCGCCGGTCGACGCGATCTGAAATCCAGTTTTCTCAAGGGTCGAAGCCATCATCAGTGCGATACCGATACAAAACGCAGCGACGGCGGCTCCTTTTTTAACTTGGGCGCCGCCGGTGGTGGCCGGAGCGAAAACTCCGTACGCGCTGGCGATGAGAATCATCGCAAGACCAATTAGCGCGCGAACAGCCCAGTCAGGATAAACGGGGGCGACATAATAGATCGCCATGCCCACCATCGTGGTCCCGAAGACAAATTTGACTCCATCCATCCATGCGCCCGCCCTCGGAACTTTTCCAAGAAGTGAAGACGATGTGCCAAGAGCCACAAAGAGAACGCCCATTCCCATGGCGAAACTGAACAGTAGAATAAAGCCCAGCATTTTGTCTTGAGTCTGCGCGATGTACGCGAGGACACTGACAAGAACAGGTCCGATACAGGGACTTGCAACAATACCGGCAGCAAGGCCCGTTAAGTACGAACCAGCGAATCCAGTTTCAGTCTTACCTTGTCCCATACGGTCGCGAATAAACGCAGGCGCCTGGATTTCAAAGAGCCCATACATCGAAAGGCCCATGACTACAAAAAGCAGAGCGAGGCCCGAGACGACGTAAATATTGGAGAGTGCCGAACCAAAAAGTGCGCCGGTGCTGGCGGCAGTCACTCCAAGAATCGAGTACGTGGTTGCGATTCCAAGCACATAAATGATCGAGATTAAAAAGCTGCGAGCCTTCGACTGGTTCTTCGCGCGGGCACCGAGGATGGCGAGAGTGATCGGAATCATCGGATAAATGCAAGGCGTGAGAGACGTCAAAAATCCAGCGACCAACATAAAAAGAACCGCGGACAATAATCCGCCGCTGATGGCCTTTTCGAATTCTCCGGATCCACCACCGACACTTGTTTCGCTGACGACTGGATCCGCTTGAGCGGGGCGGCGATCGCCCTTTACAGAATCAGTCTTCGCGACCGAATTGGTCACGACAACAGCGGGCGCCAGCGAGATATGTTTTGGGAAAAGACAGTGCTCTGTCGTGCACGCTTGATACGTGAGCTTTAATTTCACTGATTTAGGATCGGGCGTCGGAAGAGTCAGCTTTGCCGACATTGTTCCGGTCTTCTGAATTCCGTCCTTCATTTTTTTACTGAAGGTATCCATAAACTGAACAAGCGGAGTCAGCTGAATAGCTTCAAGTTTCGCTCCGGGGGGCTCTTCAACGACGAGTTTAAATTTGTCGGCGTAAGCTTTGTAAGGAGCGTCCAATTGGATGTCGATAAAGACATTTCCGGTTTTCGATTCTTTTGAACCAAGTTCGATCCGTGCGGTTGCTTTTAGTGGGGCGTCATTAACGTCTTCAGAAGCGGCCACGGGCGCAGAGAATGACAAAGCTCCGACAAAGGTCGCCATTAATCCGACGATGAAACTCAAACGATGTGTCGACATTTTTAACCTCACCCGAAGCCTTTCGGCGACTCAGCCCGATATCTAAATATAGCACGTCTCAACACGATGCAATTGTGTGGATTTTCCGATAGTTTAATTATTTGCGTCTGAAACTTCGACAGGGCTTAGGCCGTGCCTCAAGTGATCAACGCACCACCGTCGCGACATCATCGCAAAGTCGGCCAAATTCTTGCCTTGCTGCGACTCGCTCCTGGCGCGATGCCACGATGGAAAAATAGCCCATTTGCCCGAAGTGATCGAGGCGATAGGGTCCGTGGGCTCGACCCCAGTTCTGGCTTCCGATCGGAATGAAGCCATCGCTGGGTGCAAAGACATCGCTCGAAGTCAGGAGCCCGCGTATCATTTCGAGACGCCCGACGCCGTGGAGGCGGGGATAGAACCCAAGGAAATAGCGAGAGACCAACCGCAATGGAACCGCACAAATAAACGCGTGTTCGGCGGAGGCGTTTCCTATGGGGTATTTCAAATTAAAAGTATCGAGGCTCTGCGGACTGTAGTGCCGAAATGTTTCCGAATTTTCAGCGACGTCATAGCCGACTGAAGCCAGGAGACGCGCGAGAGTCGGGTTCTTTTCAGTAAAGTCGACGGCGAAGTTCGCAGCGAGGGTGCCACGATGAGGCGTGCCGATCGAGATAATGTTTTTCACAAGAAGGTTCGAGGGATTCGACTTTAAATCTGTCGATAAGCGATGGGCAACGACGCGCGCAACAAGACCGCCCATCGATTGTCCCAAGAGATGAACTGCAGTTCCCGGAGTGAAGCCCGGAATCGTCAAAATTTTTTTAGACAGCTGCTGAAGCGCCAGATCGGCCTGAGCCTCCGGCGACCCAAGTCCAAGACCGTCGATAGAAATAAAGCTGAAACCGCGGCTTTCAAAAGCCGACTGTAAGTGAAGATCCATGCGGCCCAGCGTGACTGGACCTAAGTGCAGCAGGTCGTCGCCAAAAGTATTAAGGCCATGAAAGAACACGACGATTGGATTTGAGCTCATAGAATTTGGCCTCACAACGAGACTGAAGTCTCAAAAACCTCATCGCTTATCAACACGTTTCTCAAAAGAGCCGAAAGAACAGATGAGGTGTTTTCATGGGTATAGTTGGCGCGGTCATGGTGTTCGTCTGTGTGTTTGGAGCCTACGTGGCCCACGGCGGACATTTGTACATTTTATGGCAACCACTCGAATTGGTCATCATCGGCGGAGCCGCTCTGGGCGGATACGTCATCGGAAATCCGATTTCGACGATGAAGATGGGTCTCAAAAAAGCAATGCACGGGTGGATTGGAAAAGGCCCTTCGAAGTCAGATTATCTGGAGCTTCTGCAGCTGCTCTTTCAGCTTTTTCAGATCTTTCGAAAAGATGGACCTCAGGCTGTTGAACGTCACATTGAAGAGCCCGAGAAGTCTGAGATATTCAAAGCGTATCCATCGTTTCTAAAAAATCACCACGCCGTCGATTTCTTGTGCGACACAATGAAGATCACTCTTTCGGCAGATCTTTCGCAGTATGATGTCGACGATCTTTTGACCAATGATATTAAAGCCGCTCACGTCGAAGAGCACCAAGCGTCACATGCCGTGAATCAAATTGCGGAAGCTCTGCCTGGTCTTGGAATCGTCGCGGCCGTTTTGGGTATCGTTCATACAATGGGTCTTCTTGATCAGGGTACCGAGGTTATTGGTAACTCAGTGGGTGTCGCCCTCGTCGGAACGTTCCTTGGAGTTTTGATGTGCTACGGCTTCGTCGGACCCACGGTCACAAAGATGAACAACGATATCGAGGCCGAAGGCCGCTATCTTGAAGTTATCAAATCAGCTCTGATCGCTCTTCAGCGTGGATCTCCTCCACTGGTTTGTGTGGAGTTCGCCCGAAGAACGATTCTTCCCAACGAACGTCCGACATTCTCGGAAGTCGATGCAGCATCTAAGGGAGCAAAGAAGGCCGCCTAATCGCAGTCTTTAGAAAACTATGGCAGAAAAAAAAGCGACCATCGTCATTAAAAAAATCACAGTCGTCGGGGGCGGAGCCCACGGCGGAGCATGGAAAGTTGCATTTGCAGATTTCATGACGGCGATGATGGCGTTCTTTCTCGTCATGTGGCTTCTCGCGACACAAAGTGAACAGTCAAAGAAAGCTGTCGCCGACTATTTCTCGACACCCTCCGTGATCGAATACGAATTCAACAACTACGGTGTCGAACTCACTCTTGAAAAGCTCTTCATGGATCTCGTGAACGAGCCTCTGAAAGTGTTCCAAGCCTTTGTTAATCCCATGGATCGTACGCCCAACGTGATGGCGATGGGTATGAAGAAGGTTGTCGCAGCTCACTTGATGTCTCAGCTGGGAGAAGTGGCCACAAACATCAACGTGACTCCCGACACGATTGTTTTTGAAATCCCAGATCTCTTTTTGTTTAAACCCGGTACGACAATGCCTTCGGCCCAGTTTGTCGCGGTGATGGATAAGGTCAAAGGAATCACGACGGGTCTTCAAGACGCCGACATTCAAATTACGTCGGTTGTTTTTACAGAATCTGTCTACGGCGGTGATGCTCGAGTCGCACAAAATGTCGCCGAAGAACGTCTTGCTGTTGTTGAACTTCAAGTGAAGGGTTCGCTCGAGCACGAGTCTGTCGGCGTCTCGGGCACGGCCGTTCAGCAGCCGGACTCTCGCGGCGCGGGAGAAAATCAGGCCGGCGGTGGACTGCTTCGAATCGAAATCCGTCAGCGCCCCGAAACCTCGACCGGAAAAAAACCGCGCGCACTGGAAGAAGGCGTGTTCGGGGCCAAAAGTCCCGAGCAAAAAACCTACAGTGAGTACGTTAAAAAACTTTCCGAGAAAAAATCTGTTCGCCGACCTGCCCGCAAAGAGTAATCACCAAAGGAGGCGTGCATGAATTTCTATTCGGCATTTTTCTTTCGTGGTGTGCTTTTGACGGTGGTGCTCACGGTGGCACCGTGGGCCCTTGCCAATCCTTCGAGTTCGATTCCCAAGGCCCAGTTTCGTCAGCAGTTTGAAGTCAATTTGCTAAAAGGATTCTGCGAGGAATCTAAGTTTGCGAGCGAATGCTTCGATATGGACACCCAAACGTGCAAGGCCAACGTAAAGTCGTCTCTCGTCAAGTGCTTTAGTCAAAATCCAAGTCTCGAAAATATCCCCCAAGATAAAGCCGCGGACTACGGAATTAAATTGGGCCGATGTGTTGGCAAAAACTTTGAGATGCGAAACAAGTCGAAGCTTCGCAAAACAAACGAGTGCCAGAATCCACTAGAATGGTTGGGAAAATGAAACTTATCAGTGTGACATCAGTGATCGTCATAATGAGCATGATGCCAGCCGCTGCATCTGCCAACTGCGCTAGCGACGCCAATTGGTCCAAAACATCCCGGCAGATTGATGAACTCGCTCAAATTGCTCAGTGCGGAAAAACATTTTCGCAGAGCGAATGTCGATCAAATCTGGCATTGACGGCCGGTGGTGTGGCCGCAACCCTTGGAGCCTCGGTCGGTGCGAGCGCCGCCTACCGAATACGCCGTAGGCCGAAGCTTTGTGGAATCCGCGGATTTTCGGGATCTGATTTTGAGACGTCGACGAAACCATTCACAGTTTTTTTGTTGGAAAAGTTTGCTTCAACGGCTCACGCAGCGACCTGTGCCGATCCTGCTCAAGAGATGGCTCGTCACGTACGGAACCACTTTGGACAGGCGGCGGATGAAATTGAAGACTCCGTTCGTAAAGCGGGCCGTGCGAAGCTGGCTGCAGAACATCCAAGACTCACTCAAATCGCCGATGAACAGATTAGTATCCAGCGAACAATCGCAAGTGCAAAGCCCGATGTGAAGGCGCGAGATGCAGATTCGAGACGAGCTTGGCTGGAAGCGGACAACAAGCGTTACAGAGCTCTTCAAGATGAAGCCGATCAGCTGATGGGCCGACTTAAAATCACAAATGAAAACGGTCGCGTCGTTCGCACAACAATTCCTTCCTTTAATAACCCAGAAGTAGCAAAAATGAATGCTATCTTCGATGACTTGATTCGGTCTCGAGACGGCGCTCTTGATCCCAATGGAACCGAGCGCAAGCATGTCGTCAAAAGTTTTGTCTCTCGCTATCCCAACGAATTTTCAAAGTCGGCCACATCGCTCAAAGAACTTTCCGTTTTGCAAACAGAGATCAATACGAAGTCTGTATCTCCAGAGCGACTGGCTGCAATGCTAGATTCGCTAGCGGAAAAAGTGCCGTCACATCAGCTGGCTCGGCTGGCTTATCTGCGCACGGAGCTCACTCAGCGTTTTCCAAAAATTCCCGGCGCAGGTGCGGCCAGTCGGATGGCGCGGGAAGGGTTCAAACTTCTCGGTAAAGCCGGTGGCGGTGCCTTCGCTCTTGCTACTGGAGCCGCTGCCTATGCGTCGGACCGCGATTCAAGCCGTTCTTTGGGAGACCGCGTCCTCACAGACTTCGTCGGAGCGAGCTCGGTTGGATGTGCGCAGGTCGATTCGGAATGGGCGACCGTCGAAGGTGATGGTGATTGCAGCTACCGTCCGCGTTGGAACGCGAAAACGACGGACTTCGCTCTTCAACCAGAAGAGGTTCAGCGACGAGAGCTGACACGGCATCCAAAGATGTGTGACGTCATCGCAAAAGTGCACGCTGAGCTTTTGTCATCGTCGATCGAAGTGAGCTGCAAAGACGGCGGGGCGTTGATTCGCGATAACCGACGACGGTTTTCGATGGATGTTTCGTACGATTCAAAGGGTCTTGTGAAGCGCGCTGTGGTGACCGGTGCTGGAAGAAGGCACGAAGAGTACGATATGAGGTTTGATGGTGATCAACTGGAACTCGTTCGTTTTCCAGAGACGTCAGCCTTCGGCAATGCCGGTCGGTCTGTGGATTTCGACGATCCGAAATTTAAGACGTCTGAAATCCGAAGAGGTGTCGCCAGCACCAAAGACTCTCCCACCGCACTTTTAGAGAATGCCGAAGAGCATTTTGCGATGATGCAGCCGCAAGTACATCATGCTCAAGCGTGCTGCAGTGGAGGACTTGATTCTTCGGACACGAGGTGTGCGAATCTTTCCAAAGGGTCTTCGACGGGAAAAAATCCCGCCAGTGGCTCCGGCACAAATCGCTAAGGCGTCTACTTTTTGAGGATAGCCTTTGGCAGTAAGCCGTCGGTGTAGCCACCACGGCGAAGCTCGCGGGGATGTTTGTAATTTACGAAACGTCCTTCATCGACCAAGAATTCACCCTGGAACGACTTCTCTGGAAGATCGTAAAGATTTGCTTCCGCGCGAACAATTGTGGCTGTGAGTTTGTCAGCGGTGACAGTTTTCTTAAATGTGACGGCCGAAGGCATCGAATCAACTTCATATGTTCCGGTTTCGATAACTGAAGAGTCATCTGCTAAGCGAAGGATCTGTTTTGGTCGCGAGCTCGAGTTCGGTTTTTCGACGCGGACTTCATCTTTCGTCAGAATCCACTCAAAGATCTCTGGTGACGAAGCGGTTTTGTAGCGAGTGAGCGCTGAATCACCCAAGGACTCTTTTGCGTAAACTTTTATGACTCGAGTCCCAGCGGGAAGAAGGTCTTGAAGAAACGCAATGGCGCGGTTTTCAACGCGTGTGCAGCCAAAACTGCGCGGGTCCGAATAGAACTGAGCCAGCTGAGATTTAGAAAGTTGAATGAAAGAGTCTTTGTCGGCGCCCCAACCAAGTGTTCCATGAGTCCACTGAGCATCGGCATTAGGTCCGATCTTAGCGGTGTACCATCCGAAAGCTCCACGCACGAGACCTTTGGATTTGTCGCTTGGGTTTGGCATCAGATATTTTTGAGTCCAGGCTTCAAGTCCCGCGCCCGGCATTGGGACCGACGCAAGCTTCGCATCGTACCAAGATGGAAAAAGTCCCTGCGAATCCTGGTAGAATTTGATCCACTTTTCAATCTTGTAACTGCCAAGAGACGTGCGGCGTGTTTTCGCAGGATCATTTTCTCCTGCAATCATATCTGTTTCAAAAATCAAGCGATGAGGCGCGCCAGGTGACGTGGCGACCTCGTAAACACGCAGTTTTTCGGTCGCGATATTTTGGATCATAATGTAGCGGTCCGCATTTGATTGTTCCGCCGTGATAGCGACGGGCGTCTTCTTCAAGTACTTAAGCGGTACGTAAGCCTGTTTGACTTTCGCTGGTGTTTTCTTAGGAACCTGGGCCGCCTTGGGCGCAGGTGTCTGGGCCACTCGTGGCGGTACAGGAGCCGAGTTGTCGTTAAACTCCACACGCACGACCTGATCTGGTCCGACGGGTGCCGGATCGACGATGCGAACGGGTTCATTTCTTTCAAGAACCTCTGTTGTGAGCTCTGGATTTTCATCGGGAGTGGTTCGTGTTCTCAACCGGTCGGGAGCTACGTACGCGGTATCGCCAACTTCAGCGTCGCCGGGCCGAATGTCGCCAACAACTGTTTCAACGGCAACGTCGCCCGTGTTGGGAGCCTGAACTTCGCGCCATTCCGATTGTCCGCAAGCGCCAAGTACTAGAGCCAAGGCAGAGCCAATGAGACCCGAAGTCATATTTGTCATTTTCATCTTTTTCATTTTCATTCCGCCTCTGGAGGCAAACTATTCAAAAATAGGGCCCACTGCCGCGAATTTCGGCTGAAAGCCTAGTGGTTTTAGCGAGCCCTGGATCGTGCCGTATGGACACTCTTTGTCACTTCGTCGTGCCTTCAGTGCCGCGTTTGCGCCGAGGCCAATTTCCCATTTGCAAACCTCTTGATCTTGATGACCGGCTCCCTTACTTTCGATCCATGTCGACAACAAGTGCTGCCAGTGAAAATTGTGTTTGTGGAAGTGGTCTTGAGTTTTCGAAATGTTGTGAGCCTTATCTTTCTGGCGATAAAAATCCGCCGACGGCCGAAGCTCTTATGCGGTCTCGTTACGTCGCCTATGTGCAGGCAAACATCAGCTACATAAAAAGCACTTTAGCGCCTGAAAAACGCAAAGAGTTCGATGAAGCCGGTGCTCGCGAATGGGCCACTAAATCGAAGTGGCTTGGACTTGAAATTATGAGCACCAAGCAAGGGCAGGCCGGCGATAAAAAAGGCGTTGTTGAATTTACGGCCATTTACAAATTTAACGGTAAAAAAATTGGACATCACGAAGTCGCAGAATTTCGCCGCGATGAAAAAGACGATCGTTGGTACTTTGTCGATGCAGAGTCTCACGAGCACGCCGACGGCCAGGGGCATCACCATCACCATGCGCCGACGGCTCCCGTCGTTCGCGACCAACCCAAAGTTGGCCGCAACGATCCATGCACTTGTGGAAGTGGCCTGAAGTACAAAAAGTGTCATGGCGCCGCCTGATCTGAGTTCTATGAATCTCACCGAACGAACTTGGACAGAGGCTTCTTGGGTTTCATTTGATACTGAAACCAGCGGACGTTACCCGATAGAGAGCGAAATCTGTGAGATTGCGGCCGTCAAGTGGCAGGGGGGACGAGAGGTTGATTCCTTTTCGTCTCTCGTGAAGCCGACACGCCAAATGTCTGAGCAAGTGATCCGCATTCACGGCATCACCAATGAAATGGTAGCGACGGCTCCGAGTCTAAAAGAAGTCCTCCCAAAATTTTTAGAGTTTATTCGAGGCTCTGTTCTACTCGCTCACCACAGTCAGTTTGATCTTGGCTTTGTGGCGGCCGCACTTGAAGACTGTGGGCTGGAACTTCCCGAAGAGCCTACGATCTGCACGTCACTTTTGGCGCAAGCAACTGTGCCTGAGACCGTGAATCACAAGCTTCAAACATTAGTTCCTTTTTTTAATGTGGATCCCGGACAAGCGCACCGAGCGCTGGATGATGCTCGCGCCTGTTTGAATGTTGCACTTCGCATTTTTGAACGATTGCAGAATCAATCAGCGACGCCGCTCACGGTGATGGACATTTCAAACCGGATGCTTCGACGGAACACGACCGATCAAGGTCCGATGTATTTCTCGAGATTTTCGATTTCAGAGTTGCGGAAGGATCCATCGATCGAAAAGTTTATAGCTGCGATTCGAAGTGGTCAGCCTGTGCAGCTCACTTACGCAGGCGGGAGTCGCCCCGGTCAGCCGCGCCAGATTCAACCGGTGGGTCTTATACGGCAGCTAGATGGCGACGCTTTGGTCGCCGTCGAAGACGGCGATATTATTGCCAAAAGATATTGGCTTAAGAGCGTTCAGTCGATCGTTTGAGTGGCCTGACATTCGAACCCGAACTTGGGTTCGTCGGTTCGATCGTCGGGGGATTGGGCGAAACAGGTTCTTCGGTAACAACGACAACTTCTGTGAGTGTCTGTTTTAATATTTGATTTTCAATCACTTGCTGGCTCAAACGTGCGGCGATATTTTCGAGATGTTTAAACTCATCGCCAGCGCGAAGCTTGAGCGTCCGCGGTTTTCCTGCCGCCAAATCATCGAGGAATTTTTCAAAAGCATACAGCGGACCTGCGATGCGACTCGATAGAACACGACCCACCAAAAAGAGGACTGCGGCAAATGCGACACTCACAATGGCAAACGTCATGACGAACGGAGCGAGGTAGTGATCGAGGAGCTTTTGGTTGTTTCCCACCAAATCGATGATTGTGACTCTCAAAAAAGTGTACGAGAAAACGCCGGCAATCAAAGCAAAACCAAGTCCAACACCTGTCAAGATGAAGCAGTACCGAAGCTGAAAGCGGACATTGATCCACATTCTTTTTCGAGTGTTGTCGGCGGGCCACAATATTTCTGACTCTCGCACAAGAGCAATCGCGATCATCGCATAGCCAACCCACTGTAATGCATCAGCGAGGTTGAAGGCCGGTGTTGCATTTTGCGGGGATCCGATGAGTAAAAAGTCGATCACGTAGCCGTTGATGATCCGGTCCGTAACGTTCCCAAGAATTCCGCCCAACAAAACGCTCATTCCGGAGCGAAGCAAAAGTGACTTGATCGGAAGGAGGTACTGAATAATGGCGAACGAAAATATGAGAAACGCGCCACCTGTCGAAAGCGTCACGATGCGAAGAACGGCGGGAAGGTCACTAAAAAGTCCAAGCATGGCGCCGTGGTTGTGATGAAGCACGAAGCCAAAAGGTCCAAAAAACTGAAGACCACGAATGCCCTCAGCAAAATTTTTCGTAACCTGGTCGATACCCCAAGTAAAAAACAATGGGAATAGAACTATCAACCAATCCAATCGACGTAGCTGCATCGAAACACCCCAGTTCGTCTGAACTTATCGGCAACTCATCGAACCGAGTGAATCGATTTCGAATCTAGATCTAGCGTCCGGTCGGTGTCATTTTTTGGATGCTATTTTTTCTGGACCTTCGTCAATGACGTGAAATCCCCGTTCTTTGATGGTGCGTAGTCTTGTACGCGTGAGCTGGCGACGGCGACCTCAAAGTCGTACCAGAGCGGGATCATTGGAAGCTCCTGATAAACGACACGCTGAACTTTTTTGTAGTGTGTGATTCGCCGGCGAACATCCTCAATCGCTCGGCCCGTATCGACCAGTTTATCAATTTCAGGATTCGAATATGAACCGCGATTTCGTCCCTTGGGAGGTACTTCTTGCGAATGAAACGCAGTTTTATAAATGTCAGGATCCGTCGTTCCAACCCATTTCATAGTGGCCAGTTGGAAATTTCCTTGGTCCATGTCTTTATAAAACGTGGCCCATTCAAAACTTTGAAGTTTCACATTGAGACCCGCGGCTGTCAGCTGATTGGCCAAGACCTTCCCATTTTCTACAGCTTGAGTAGAATTGGATGTCTTTAAAATGACCTCTTTCCCTTTAAGGCCGCTGGCTTCGATAAGCAGTTTGGCCTTCTCAAGATCGAACGAGGGCGGAGTGAGTGAAACGTCGTGATAGGGATTGATGGGGGATAGAATACTTGTCGCAGCTTGCGCCAAGCCTTCGAGTTTAAACCGAATAATTTCATCGCGATTAATGGCTAGCGACAGGGCCTGCCGCGATTCAAGCCTCTTAAACGTCGGATCTTTGAGATTCACCAACATGTAAGTCATAGAGAGACCTGGATACTTAAAGACTTGAAATCCGCCCTTGGCCTCGATTTCTGTTACTTTCGCAGGAGGTAGCTCTTGTTGGACAAGGTCGAGTTCGCCCTTCATCAATTTTAAAAACCGCGTGTTGTCTTCGCGCACGATTTTGAAAACAAGATTTTTCATTTTCGGCGGCGAGTAAGTGTTGAGCGGATTGAGCCGCAGACGAATTTCATTGGCATCCGAAGAGACGAAAGAAAAAGGACCTGTTCCGATTGGAAGATTTCTAAAATCGTCGCCTTTTTCTTTGACGATTTTTGCGGGCATTAATTTGACAGGTGTCAGGTCTGTAAGGAGTGTCGCTGAGTACTGCTTCAATTTAATTGTCAGTTTGCCACCGGCGGGTCCGTACTCAACTTGATAAGACTCGATCGCCTCCAGTGAGCTAGCAAATCGCCCGGATTTTCGGAAGGACTCTAGAGAAAACTCGAAATCTTCTTTCGTTACCGGTAGCCCTTCTGGCGAGCCGTCATCAAACTTTAGTCCAGGTCGCAGAGTGAACGTGTAGACCAAATTTTTATACGACCACTGAGTCGCCGCTTCGCCGATGATTTCAAGATCCGGTCCCAGACGCACGATGGAAGAGAAAAGTAGGTTCGTGATTCGCATTCCGCCAGCGTCCATCGCATTGCGAGGATCTAAAGTCGACGGTGCAGCCGACAGACCAACGTAGAGAGTCGAATCGTCGTTTTTAGACTTTTTTGTGCAGCTCACCAAAGTCACGAGGGCGAGCATTGTCAGGATGGCTTTAAGGAATGAGCGCGTCTTGTTTGTCGTCATGTCTTAAACTTCCCACTCGGTTCTGTTCGACGCAAGCTCTGGTACTCGTTACACTTTGAGAACGATGAAGATTCTTTTGTTTGTGGCAGCCCTATTTTTTCCAATGCTCATTGCGCCAGCATCTAATGGCCAGACGCCACTCGGATCGCGCCTCGAGAAACAATTCAAAGACGCAAAGTTCAAGTCGGGTGAGATCAGCGTCTGGATTGCTGAAGGAGAAACACCCATCTTCTCAATGGAAAGCAAAAAGCTTTTTATCCCAGCCTCCACTTCAAAGATACCGACAGCCGCGGCGGTCCTGGGGCTTTTACCGCCGGGTCACAAGTTCAAAACGGTCTTTGCTGTCGATGGGGACACGCCGAACCTTTTGGGCAATCAAACTTTTAAAGGTGGCACTTTAAAAGGGTCCCTCTATCTCATTGGCGGTGGTGATCCGTCGTTCGTGTCTGAAAGTCTTTGGTTTCTAGTCAACGAACTGCAGCGCTCGGGGTTGACGGAAGTGGATGGAGATCTTGTCGTCGATGACTCGCGATTTGATAATGTGCGGTTTGGAGAAGACCGCCAAGACCAGCGTGTCGATCGAGCGTATGATGCACCTCTGGGAGCTATGTCGCTCAATTGGAATTCGGTCACGGCTTGGATTCGACCCGGTGGAAAGACGGGAGATCCAGCGGAAGTGTCATTGGATGTCATGAGTCCCTTTCTCCAGCTCCAAAACAGAACGAAAACTCAAGGTGGCAGCGCTAACTCGGCGCAAGTCGAACGGCTGAATACAAAGACGCCGAAGTCTGCAGAAGTCTTTCTCGCCAGCGGAACTGTCGGGCAAACGGCCGCGGAGAAAGCAATTTACAAAAGTATTCGCGAGCCCGCTCTTTGGTCTGGTCATGCCGCCGTTCAATTTCTCGCTCAACGCGGCATTCGCGTGAAGGGAAGTGTCAGAGAGGGTGTCGCGCCAGCGGGAGCTAAAATTCTTGCGACCGCCGAAAGTAAACCTCTCGCTCATATTGTCTCGGATATGATGAAGTGGTCGAATAATTACGTCGCAGATATGCTGGTTAAAAATCTTTCGGCCGAAGCTGGCGATCGACCCGCAACCACCGCAAAAGGAATCTTGAGGGTTCGAAATTACATCGAAAAAACTGCGGGACTCAAACCCGGAACCTATGAATTTCTAAATGGCGCAGGGTTTACGCGCGAAAACAAAATGTCGGCCGAACAACTCGGTCTCGTTTTAACAGCGATGAGAAGAGATTTTAGAATTTTTCCTGAGTTTTTAACGTCACTCCCGATTTCGGGAATCGACGGGACTTTGCGGAGCCGCTTTCAAGGCCTCGAGTCTGTCGGTTGGGTTCGTGCAAAATCAGGCTTACTCAACGGCGTCATCGGTCTTGCTGGATACACGGGTGACGAGCATGGAAAGATTCTGACCTTCGTATTTTTGTTCAACGGAGCGGCCGGTCGGGAAGATGCAGCAAGGCGACTTTTTGACCGCATGGCAAACACACTGGTGATTAACCACTGATGGCGAAGGTACAGCAGCCCGGCTTGCGGGGCTTCATTCTAATTGTGATTTTCGAAGTTGCGCTCATGGGCGTCAGTGCATTTCTCATCTCCGGAACGCCATCGAGAGCCGACGAGTTTGGTGCTGACGGTGGTCCCGAAGTAGCGGCACCAGATGCTGGTTCGGCCGAATTTGGACAACCTCAAGTTTTGTCTGAGGAAGAGGCCGCGACCGATCCGGAACTTTTCGAAAAGAATTTAGAAATTCTCCCCGAGCGCTACTTGATTCGTTCCACACCGTGGCGTGCTCCGAACTATTCGGGCCAAGACGGGGCCCTGGGATGGGAGCCCGATCTATTTAAAATTCCCCAGTCCCTTAAGATCAGAGTCGAATTTTGGAAAGGCATCTACTCGAAGTACACAACCGACCAAGGTGTTCTCCACGACATCGATGACCTTGGAATCGTGTACGAGGCTTTGGATTTTCAATCCATCATGAGTGACTCGCAGATGTCTTTAAGGTCAAAGGCTCGTGCTCGAACAAAGCTTGTCGACTCGCGGCGGGCCGACATTTCAAAACGACTGGAACGGCTTTCTCGAATTAAATCTGAAAAAGATTTGAAAGACGACATCGACAAAAAACTTTTTTCTCAGTTCGCCCCAGAAAAAGCACAGTACTACTTCCAAAAAAACCGGACGAAGGAGTTAAAGGCTTTGCGATCGAAGCTTCAAACATCCGCTCGCAGGAAAAAGATCCGATTTCAGCTTGGGCAAAAAGATAAATTCATCCTCGGAATCTACTACTCCGGTCGGTATCTGCGAGAGATGGAAAAACACTTTCGAGCCGAACGTCTTCCGATCGAGCTGACCCGACTGCCGTTTGTCGAGAGCAGTTTCAATATTCAAGCGCGCTCACGCGTCGGAGCGAGTGGTGTATGGCAATTCATGCCGCGAACAGCGAAGCCATGGATGATGGTTAATAAAGATGTCGATGAGCGAAACGATCCCATGGCATCAACGGTCGCGGCCGCTCGGTTGATGCGGGCTAATTTCGATCGTCTCAAGACCTGGCCGCTGGCACTGACGGCCTACAATCACGGTGCGACCGGCGTCGCTCGCGCCGTTCGAAAGACCGGAACCAGAGACCTTGCTGTTATCATCGACAATTATTCGACGCGACGGTTTGGATTTGCGTCGAGTAATTTCTATGCCTGCTTTTTAGCGGCGCTCGCCGTCGAAAGAGAGGCTCGAACTCTTTTGGGTGACGTGAAATGGAGCCTCGAGTTTAACGGAGCAGAAGTTGATATTTCAAAGCCGGCGCGCTGGAAAACTTTGGTTGATCTTTATGACGGCGAAGCGCCGTTGGCCGAGCTTCAGAATCCACATTTAACTCAGCAAATTAAGAAGCAGAATCGAGAAATTCCGCGCGGTACATTCGTGCGTGTTCCGGCCTCACGCGCTGAACTGATGCGAGACTTTACAATGGGAAAAATTGCGGAAGTCGAACTGCAGCGTAGAATCGCCGTGACGCCGATACCGAGGATGGCTGCGGGACCTGGTGGAGAAGAAAGTTTACGCGACAAGATCGGCATTATCAGCGAGGCGGCGAAATCACTTTTGCCACTCTTGTCTCCGAGTACGGCAGAATCATCGACAAATTCAAGCCCCAGCAGCGATTCCTCTGTCAGTCCGGACGGTGGTGAAGGGTTTCCAGAATGATCAATTCAAAGAACTTCTACTCAGAGATGAAGGCGTTTCATCGGTTTTCGGAGCTGACGGAAGCTTCCAATTACAAACGGGCTCCCGACGACTGGTGGATTCTTATTACCGACGTCAAAGGTTCTACGCGGGCGATCGAAAACAATCGCTACAAGGACGTAAATCTTCTTGGCGCTTCATCGATTATTGCCATTCTCAATATTCTTAAAGGCCAACAAGTTCCCTTCGTCTTCGGTGGGGATGGCGCGACTTTGCTTGTTCACGAATCTGATGTCGAGCGAGTGAAGCCGGCACTTTTGGGAACTCAGCGCCTTGCAAAAGACGTCTTCGGATTCGAACTTCGTATCGGATTGGTTCCTGTTGCGATGCTTACTCAAAGTGGTGCTGTTGTTGAGGTTGGGAAATTTGCTATCTCCGAGAAGTCGACAATTGCAACTCTTCGCGGTGGCGGTCTGAGCTTAGCTGAGAAAATGGTGAAGGACCCACGGCCTGAAAATTCGAAGTATCGCCTCGACTTCGATGGATCAATCGCCGCCGACGTAACAAGTTTCGAAGGTCTGTCGTGCCGTTGGAATCCCATCAAAGCAAAACCAGGCTGTGAATTCATCAGTCTCTTGGTTGTAGCCATCGATCTCAGTACATCTGAAACTGTTTATCGACGAATCATAAAAAAGATTGAAGGCATTCTCGATGAAAAAGGGAGTTGCCCGATTTCTCCAGAAAAGCTGGACCGCGGCTTAAACATCGCAAGCCTCATTAAAGAAATGCGAATTCATACCATCGGACGGTCGTTCCTCGCGAAGGCGGGACGTCTCTTTAAGATCTTCTTTGAAGTCGGCGTTATGAGAATCTTCATGGCGACCGGAGCGAAAACCAAAGACTTCTCGGCTGAAAAGTACATCCAAGAAATGTCCGACAACACCGACTTTCAAAAATTCGACGACATGATTCGAATGGTCCGCGACTGCACGACTCAACAGCGCGAACAAATTCTGAGTCTTTTGAGAGCCGAAAGAGACGCAGGCCACATCGCCTACGGGCTCCACACCTCAAACGAAGCGCTCCTCACGTGCCTGGTCTTCCAACTAGACAACCACATCCACTTCGTCGACGGAAGCAACGGTGGCTACGCCCTCGCCGCTAAACAGCTCAAAGAGCAATTGAAGATGCCTCTCACCGCAGAATACTGATCGCAAACTGACGCCGCGATCTCAGTTTCAGTCGTCAGTTTGTGATCAGTATTTCAGTGGTGCGAAGATCACTCTGTCTTCGCACATGAAGACGATCTGGGACGCGGTTGTTTGCGTTGCTTCGACTGTGTCGCCCATGGTTTGGCAGCCTTTGGGGGCGGCCATCCGTAATCGTGCGGGTCTTGCGAACGAGATCAGACGGCCGCCTTCATAGCGGGGAGTGAGGATCTCGAAGGAATCGGATCCTGTTAGTCCGTCGATGACGTAGATCATCGGGAGTCGGTCTGCGTTTGCGTTTCGAACATCGCCCAGCACCGGGAAGAAAAGCTGTGCAAAGAAGAATTCTGGCATAAAGCTAAAACGCTTCAGTGACGTCGACACGCGGTCGCCCGTATTCAGATCCTCGTACTGCATTTCATAAATCGTCTGTGCAATGAGCGACTTCTCTTTTGTCCCCGTGAAGGTTCCGATGATCGCCCCGACGCCGTCTACTTTCGCCATCGGCTCGACAACTTTATCGAAGACAACTCCCTTGTCGTATTTGAAGGCCGTCACTCGGTTGGCCGAGCGATAGCTTTTGCTGAAGAAGCCTGATCCCACGATGTCGCCGGCGTTAGATAGGCCAGGCGAGCTTGCGTCAAACAGAGGCGCCATTTTCGTAACTCGAACTTGGCGATAACCACCCAAATCCATCGGTCTCATGTCCGACAACTTCATATCTTCAAGCCGGGAAAGCTCGTAGACGGCATCAGTGCCTTTGCCGGAAATCCACATCACTTGTCGCTCACCCGTGCGCATTTGTTCACGCGACGCTGTCAGAAATGCGATTGGCGTGCGCTCATCGTCGCGAACCAATCTCACACCCTTCGGCCCCCACACATAGATTCTAAAATCAGGAAGATCCGCAGGGGTCGGATTCCACGGATCATACGGAGCTTTTTCGAGCTCTGGAGTCGTGCCTCGGTTGATCCACGCTGGAACTTTCCTTTGACCCAAAGAGATCCACTGGAAATTCTCATCCATGACCGAGAATTCATTCTTGAAAATGATTTCTGAGGCCGTGGTCCCATCGAATTCGAGCGGTTTTGGATTCAATGATGAATCAAAAAATCGGAATAAAAAGTCCGGCGTCATTTTACCAGACGGGGGCTTTTGTTGCCATACAAGAACGTAGTCCGGCGATCCGTCACCATCGAGGTCGACACGGTGACGGGCTTGAAGAATACCGTCCGTCGCCGGAAGAATTGCGGTGTGACGGACACCAAATTGAGTTTTCTCCTCGGTCGCAAGAATCAACTGTAGTCCTACGTCGGTCGTCTTTATGCCGATGAAGTCTCTCTCGGTCCGACCATCGCGGCTGACGACGCTTCCGATGTCTGAATCACCGAAGGCGGAGATCAGTTTCGAGTCGCCGCGCAAAGGACGGGTGAGAAGCTCGGGGTCCGACGCCGTCGGTGTCGATCTTGTTTCAATCGCCACGAGTCGCTTTTCCGTTTTCCGCGCACCCGTTGCCGCATCGGTCGATGTGATAATGAGTTCTGCTTGAATCTCACTTTCAAATCGATCGGACAGAACTTCGAGATATACAGCGAATTCGCGTTTTTCAAGAGACTTCCACTGAGTGGCTGTCAGTGTGCTCGGGTAAGCTCGCACGTCTCGACCGTCAACGCCGTCGAATTGAATTTTTATTGAGACTTCAGAAGCTTCGCGCCAAAGGTTTTCGAATTTGATTTTCAGCGGAATTCGATTTGACTGCCGATCCCACGAAGCCGCGATAGCACGTTTCTCGCTTGGAAAGATGAGCGGTTGTGGTTTAACGGCAAACGCTTTTCCAAGATCAGCATTTCCTGATTGAACCTTTGCCTGGCGATTTGGAGGCGCCCTTGGGTTCGGCGCGGCGGGGCGTGCGCCAAGAAGAAGTCGTGCGCGAGCTTCCGTCGGTGAATAGCCAGCGTTCAGCAATCTTGCCAAGAGCCCAGCGACCAGCGGACTCGATGCGCTCGTTCCGTTTTTCAACTCGTAACCGACTCGCTCGTTAAAAACCCTTGATCGTAAGTTAAGAGGAAATGCACTTAACAGACTCAATCCCGGCGCTGCAATGTCAACGCCCGGACCGTGGTTTGAGAAGTGAGATATCGCGCCATCGGGATCATGCGATCCGACGCAGATGACACCTTGAAAAATGCAAGGACGGATCAGCAGATCGGTCCCGTCATTGCCGGAAGCTGCAACGACAAGTATTCCTCGTGACGTGGCAAGATCGATCATCTGCTGCATCAAATTTGAATCGATAGCTGCAGGCCAGCCAAGGGACATATTTATGACATTGGCACCCGAGCGAATCGCGTAAAGCATTCCACGAGCGGCAAGATCTGCAAGACCTCTTTCAGCGTTCGGATCTTTCTCGATGGGTGTGGGTAAATTTGTAAGATCGATATCTCGCGGGCCACCAAGACTTGGGCTGTTTTGAGGCCGAATCGGTTCGGTGGTTCCTCCGCGCATGACCTTCACGGGAATAATACGAGTGTTCTGTAGGATGCCCTGAATGCCGTCGCCGTCGTCGGAACGTGCTGCGATCAGTGCTGCGACATGAGTTCCGTGACCTGTGATGTCTGAGACATCGCCGTCGCCCCAAACTTGGCTGGTCGCGGATGTTTTTGCCGTTAGATTCCAGCCGACACAATCCAGCGGATAACCATTACCGTCGAAGTCTTTTCCAGCATAAGTACTGTTGCATTTTTCTTTGGCTACGGAAACTTCGCCAGCCTTCAGTTTCTCAGCCTCTTTTGTGCACTTCGAAAATTGCACGACGGCTCGGCACTCAGCACTGCTTTCGTTCAATCTGTCGCGGAGCTCCGGGTGAGTGATATCAAGGCCGCTATCCATAATTGCGATTTTTATTCGACGGTCTGGATTCGCGGATTCCGCCGGAGCTTGATCCAAACCCAGATCCTCACCAGGTTTTCCTTTTACAAAAAGACTGGTCAAGTCATCCAGTGCAACGGCCACTTCTTGTCCGACATTCTTAAGCGCCCACTGAAGGGTCTGAAAGCTTGAACCAATAACTGGCTTCGGCGCTGTTGTTTGTAGAGCCGTCGGCAATTCGAAGCTAAATTCAAGCTCAGCAGCTTCAAGCTGAACGCGGTAGCCGCGCTTTCGCACAGTTCTTTGCAATTCAGGAAAGTGTCTCGCCGACGGAAGTCGAAACTTTTTTGAGGCCGCGAGAAGTTGGCGGCCCGCACTTGAAAGCATTCTGGATTCATCGGGCGAAAATACCGGACTTACTTTTGAGACGTGCGGAAGTCGAGTCACAGCGGCGATTTCGGCCTCTGTCCCCCCGGGCCGAGCGCTGACAATAACGTCGAAAGCGTTGGCCCGCGAAGTTAGGGACAAGGTCACAGCAAAGAGCAAAAAATATCTAATCAGCGAGGTCGGCGAATGATTCATGTTAGTAGCCCTCGCTCAAGTAGCTGGCATTCATTTCCGACGACGTGATTTTGTAATCCGACACAAAGTCTTTGAAAACTCCGGCTTTGTCTTTTGTGTTGTAGGTGCCGATCGTCGACGAACGATATTCGGCTGTATCCCCATTTTCATCGCGAGTGCGAAAGCCTGATATTTTAATTTGGTAGAACAGATTGTCTTTCCCGATCCACGTAACAAGCTTTGCCAAATCAACGTTTCGCTCGAGGTGAGTGATCAATCTTGTGGCCCACTTGACGCGCTCTTCTGGATTTGTGGGATACGACCTTCGCAAATCCAAAATGGTCCACATCCACGGAAGTAAGCAGTCATAGGTCACCGCATGGTAGGAGTCTTTTCGATCTGAACCGCGGTTCCCGTTTTGATTTTTACGGACGTAACATTCGTCGTCGAAACGTTTTTTTCCGTAAAGAGGAATCAGAACTTTTTCGACGATCTCGGCATCGCGGCCCGAATACGCATCCCAGCCGACCATGCGTTCGAAAGCATTTCCTTTCGAACCACCTTTAACCAGGAGTTTAGATCGAAGCTTGTCCATTCCCTCTTGGTAAATGATTAGAGTCGAACGAATTTCGTAGAGCTGAAGTCGACGCATATCATTGAAAGTTTCTCGGTCGATCAGTGGAAGTCCCAGCTTGAGCCCTTTTACCTTTCGGTCGAGCTCATCAAAAGTTTTGAAGAGATCAGCCTTCGAAAGGTCCCAACCTGCCCAATAATTTTCAACCGTGGTCACCGGCGGACTCTGCCGACTTTTCGTCACTTCGGCTTCAGTGCTCACTACGCTCCAACGAGAGTTTCCAAAGAAACTATCTTTGGGATTTGAGCCGCCGCCGCCCGCAAGAAGACCCGGCTTCCAAAAATCGGAATTCTGCACGAGCCCATCAAGAACGTCCGAAAGGAATGAGTAGTAGTTTTTCCCGCTTCTCTGAAGAATTCGGTGACTGAACAAGGTTCGTTCGAATTTTTTCGGATCAAAATCTTGTGCTGGATCTTTGGGTGGTTGAACCTTTACCCGATGCCACTCTTCGATATTGGTCCATTGCCAGAAAAGAAATTTGCCTTCGCTGATCTCTGACTTGGTACGGTGATTCAGCTGATAGGGATGAAAGTTCTTTTCCAGAATCTCCGAGTTGTTCGAAGAAAGTATGCCGACCATCGCAAGCACAGTGTTTCGAAGCTTAACTTCGTCGGTTGGCTTTTCATCGAGGTGAAAGGCGCGCGTGCGGGCCTGGCCCCACTTGTGTTGGTAAGAGAGGCGCATAATATTCATCCAAAAATTCACGTCCAAAGCGACGCCGGCCATCTGCGACTGGATGTTTTGAAGGTATATTTTGATCAATCCATTTTCGCGAGTGAACGTCGTTCGCCGCAAAACAATTTGATTCGCCGAAGCACCGATGGAAATCGTGGCCGCGTAAGAAACTGGATCAATCCCGAGAAGGGTTGTCAGCGGAATGGTGAGCGTCGCATTTTGACCAAGAGCCAAAGTATCTGTGATCGTGAATGTTTCGTTCTCTTTGAGTTCATCTAAGAATTTCGTGAGTCCGTCGTTTAAGACTTTGAGGCGATTTTCTGGTTTTGGATCAGCCGATGTTTCAAGGATGCCACCGAGGTTTTTCATGAACTTCGGAACAAAGAGTTCGCTCCAGCTTTTTTTAGAAGCGGCTTCAAGACTTGGAACTGGTCTTGCGTGTACATAACTACGAATGACCGAGAGATTAGCTCCGAAGCCCGGAATGACTTTGGGATATCCGTCGACACCCAAGAAGTATCCGACTCGTGCGCCGGCCGAAACTTGATCCACAAGGCTCACACGGAAGTCGCTCGACTCGTTTCCATAGTAGGACCCTGTGACCAAAGATCGCGACGCGTTTAAGATCACGCCGCCGACAGGTCCGCCCCAAGTAGAAATGGGCTGCACATACGGTTTTGTTGGTCGAGTTTTGATGTAGTTAAAGAAATCAGTGCGAAGCGCTTCGCTTCTTTTCTGTAAGAGATTGTCCATCGGGAAAAATTCTAATTTTTCAGCCACCATGGATGTCATTTGGCGAATGAGACCCGACGTCGCTTCGATCTTTACAAATCGAACGATGTCGTCGGTCTGAAGCGGCGATTCGGGATCGCCGTGGGTGAAGCGAAGGGCGTAGCCTTCATATCGCTCCTGTGTGACTTTTCCTTCGCGGACGGAACCGATAGTTAGCCCCAAGTTATACGGGAAGTCCGCCTCGGAACCTCCCGACTTTACTCCGGTAATGGCAACGAGCTTATTTCTACGGGCCAGGGTTTTTTGAAGAATGATCGCTTCGATATCGGGTGGATATTTTCCTTCCGCTACGACTTCGCGAAAATCCTCGCGAGAAAGTTTGCCGATGCGTTCTGAAATCCAGCGAACGTCATCAAGAGTCGTTTCTTCAAAAGCCGTCGCGTACTTATGAGTGAAGACCAGATTTTCGCTGAGAACCTGAGCCGGTTCCCACGAGAACATGTTCACACTCTCGGGGACATCCAACAGGGTTGTTGGAACCAGCAGTGCGCGTGTGGCGCGACGACCTTTGATTAAAACGTCGCTGACGACGCCGTAGTTAAAAGTTGTCGGGAAAATTATTGTCGCCGGCTCCAACATGACATCTTGAAGCTGGATTTCGTTGAGTTCGGCGTTGTCTTTTAGAACCCACCGAGTGTTGTCCGCCAATGTTCGAAGCGAGAGCTGCGTGACAAAATTCTTTCGATCCTCGGAATTTGAAAATCGGATCCGTGAATTTTTGTACCACTTCGGAGATTGAGCCGAATAGCCGAGCTTTCTCAAGAGGGCTGCGCGCATCAGGGCTTGGTGGGTATTGAGGCTTAAGACCAATCGGTAGACACGAGTTTGTCCGTCGGACCCCACGCTTTGCACTTGAACGCGGTACCAACCTTCCGGGTTAAGAGGCATGATCGAAACGAAATCCAGCGGAGTGCCGTCGGTTGGAAATGCCGACGTCTCGGCGTCGCTCGCAGAAAGTTTTGTGTCGGACCAAATATCGTTCGGAGTCGGATTGAGGAGACTGAGATCTGTTCCGTCTTTTCGAAGATCGGCGGCACGATCTGCATCGAGTGGTTGGCCGTTGAGCGAGAGATCGACTGCAGGATCTTGTTTGTTGCCGAGTTCAACGGCGGTGGTCGGAATCGCTTTACTTTGTGCGACGGCGATTTGCGGTGCGACGGTTAGAAAAACCAAAGTGGCGAGAAGTGCTAAAGTGGGTGACGAAGTCGCGCGGTTTTCTGAGAACTTTGGTGCCTGAAAAATCCCGTTCACTCACCCTCCGATAACGGCGCAGAAATGCGCTGTCTAAGGAGGCGAATTTAGTCCTAATTAACGCAAATAGCCATTTTCTATAACGTATTGAAACAAGTGGAAAAATTTTGGAAGAGCTTTCACTTTTTAAAGGCCGTTTTGGAAACAAAAAAGCCCCGCAAGTTGCGGGGCTTTTACACTCATTCGAGATGAGATTCTAAGTGGCCCAAGCGTCGATGAGAATCGTCGCTGAAAGCCGTCTCTTAGAGAAGCTGACCAGCTTCTTTTCCGTACCAAGTCTTGATGATCGTTTTCACGTTCTCAGGAGTTGTCGACCATGTTGTCGCGAGCTCTTGAACCATACCGTTGACGGGAGCTTTATTACCCTTCATAGATTCGCCCAAAGCAGCCTTGATTTCATTCAAGTCTTGTCCGTACAGACGCTGACTGAAATCAGCAAAATCGGCCTCTGTGCGTGCGCGAGACTTTCCGATTTGGTTGTAATCATGAGTCACAGTCGCGATCGACATAGCGACTTGTGGTTCAAGGTCGTACTTATTAGCTAGGTGATCAGCCGCAGTTCGAACAATGTTCTGCTCAAGCTGAGCCACATCGCCTGCGAGATCTCGGCCTGTGCCGCTGTCGTCGTTCAAAGCATCGCCGTAGTAGTCATATAGGATTCCGTTGGGCGAAAGCCATGCGAAGCCTTCGTAGCTCGCAGAGAATCCGTAAGAATCGACGTAATTATACTTTGCGTACTCAAGAGCGTAGAACGAGTTGAAGTAGGGATCTTCGATGTCACCGATCTTGAAGCCGTTTGCGTAGAAGTTGCAACCAGGCGATGGGCCACCAGTTCCGCAACGGAAACCGTAAACGTCGTACCAAGCCTGATAGCCCGGATCGAAAATGATGCCGCCGCCGCCACTGCCGCTTCCGCCGCCGCCACCGCCACACGCTGACACTAGAACTGCTGCTGCAAGTGCCGCTACGACACTACCTATCGACTTTTTAAACATGAAGCCCCCTTAATTGGTTTCACTCTGGTTTTGATGAACTCTCCGCACCCGTTTGAGCAACGACTGTACCAGCTAGAACGGAGACATTCCGCCCCTGGCCCATCGAAAAACGGATCAAGAGATCCTCAGTCCGAGGTGTCTCAGGTGTGACGTGGGATATCAATTTGAAGGGAGCGTGCAGAAAAACCAACACATCGACCTATGAAGGATCTGTCAGGCAGGTGTAATTTTACTTAATTTTTTGCTTGGAGCGAAGCGAGAAGCAACTGAAGTAGGGTTGAGCCATTGAAACGCGGTCCGGAAACATCGCGTTTAAGCAGTCTTTCCATTCCTTTGCTTCGTTGAGTGCACCAATCTCGTCGCCCTCTGCCAGCTTCTGTTGAGCTCCATAAAAGGAAGCCCAGCAGCTGCGATCCATTGAAACGAGAGGCACTGTATCTGGCATCGATCCGGCTGCGAAAGTGCCGATGCGCTCGCGGAACTGGACGCGCCTTTCAGCATCAATAGCCGGTGGGGTTTTTTCGGACGACGTCCCAGAAACACTTCCGGAAATGCCCCCACCCGCATTTTGAGTTGTTGCAGCATTTGTCGTGGGCGTTTCTGCGGTCGCGGACGGCGAAGTTGGAGCCACTGTTGGCGAGGTGTTCGTCGAGTTGCTTGATGGAGTGGTCGATGGATTCGTAAGAGCCGTCGGCAGTTCGATTTCACTCGCAAGTTCGTTTTCAGTGTCGAGCGTAATTTTCGCAAGCACCGCCAGACGATCTAAACGGTTCATTGGCGTCGGACTGTCGCAGCCTTCAAAGCCGCCAGGCGTGCTGCCAGAGGTACTGGCCGGTTTCTTCGATCCTGCCCCAGAGGGTGATGCCGACGGCGAAGGAGAGGGGGCTGGCGAAGGCGACGGCGTTGCCGATACAGATGGTACCGGTGATGGAGATACGGTTTTCGAGGCGGCGAACCCAGCGCAGGAAACGAGAAGTGTGAGGCTTGCGCCAAGAGCACTGATTCGGTGGAAGGACGACTTCATTTCTGTGGCGTTTCGTGACTTCATTTTTTCACCGGCGCGGCCTTTGCCGCAGGTTTCGTTGTCGTTTTAGGAGCCGATTTTGCCGCCGGCTTCGCTGCGGGCTTTGCGGCGGGCTTTGCGGCGGGCTTTGCGGCGGGCTTTGCGGCGGCTTTCGCTGGGGTTCCAGAAGCTCCTGCTTTCGGAGCCGCCTTTTTCGCTGGCGCCGACCTCTTCAGTGTCGCCGATTTTACGCCGCTCCGATACTCCCTTGGTAAAGGATTCGCACCGCTTATCGTGGTGCGTTTCCCGTCGGGACTTCGGTCCTCACAATTGTAGTTCGGACTTCCGATCGGGCCGACCCAGGGGTTTTCATCTTTCTTACCGGGGGCACGAATGCAGTTTTGAATTGAGAGAACATGTGCGGCCGTTTCTTCATTGGATTTTGCCAGGGCCTCGACCCACTTTTTGCGGTTGGGCGGTTCGATGGGGCCGAGAATTTTCTGTGCAGCTCCATAACCCATATTATAAGCGCCGGCCGCCGCAAGAGTCAGGTAGTAGTTCGGATCGTTGTCGTCGTTTTGATCAATGCGCAAACTTTGATCGAGTGTCTTTTTGAAATGATAGATAATCATTCGCATGTACATGGCCGTTGCGCCGATGGCGATTTTCGGATCCTTGATCGTCGCGACATTCACTACACGCGGAACGCCGCCTCGATGTAATTTTGCTTCCTCGAGGTTTTCAAAGTAGGACTCCCATCCCATTCGATGCTCGCGGTCCTCAAGCTTCGTTCTGGCATAACGAAGACTTTTTCTTGCCTCGCCCGCTGTCCGCTTTTTTGCAGCCATTTGCTCTTCGATGGACATCTTTGAGATTTCTAAAAGATCAGCAGTGAGTTTCGGATTTCCCGGTTTTAAAATATTTGAGATGTGGGTCATTGTTCCTCGAAGATGTTGACCAAGTCCGATGGCGCCGGCCGACGACTTTGCGTTAATATCGAAACGGCTTTCTCGGAAAATGAGACACGCTAATAATGTCTCCGGAATATCGAACGAGGCGGCGGCTGTTTTAATTAGAGGGAGATACGATTTTTCAACAACGTTCCAACGCCCCGGTTCGACCAAGTAGCACTCAAGGTACTGCCTGAGATCACCCTCGGATTTGAACTCGTCTTTTCCGCCGCTGAACGCAGCAGGGATAAACCTTTGCATTGTCTGCGTGGTTTTTGGAACAGTCGATTTTGTCACCGCTTCGGGCGGATCGTCAGCGCAAATTTTTTCTTTCACGCCGTTGAGTGCATCGATGATCCCGAAGAAGCGTTTACCTTCGTCGGCCCGCGCATTTTCAGGGGTGAAGACTAAACCGCCAAACATGGTTACGGTCAGCACCCCAGAAAAGGCCACGGACCGGAGCATCGACAAATTTCGTCGTACGAACGTGCAAGACATCGTTTAGGTATCGGTTGATCAACGTGCAACCTTGCGGAAGAACAAACGATCTTTACAAAATGAATCAAAGTTTTCGGAGGTAGGTCCAGGTCGGTGTCTCCAATTGGGACACCTAGGGCTGATGCGCCTCAGGCCGGAGGGTCCTTCGGAGCTGAAAAGCGCCGAAAAACAAAAGCACGAAACTCATAGCCATTGAAATCGTCAGTGGTCCGAAGGCTGGTCCGCGCGGGTCAGCACGCAGAAGCTCCATTGCGATGCGACCCACGCCGTGAAGTGAAATCCATGTGAAAAAAACCACGCCCGGTTGACGTCGCGACTTTTCTTGCCGGAGGAGCCAAAGGCCTACTGAAAGCTCCCACAAAACCGCGAATCCTTGTGTTGGAAACCGAAAGGCCAATGGCCAGTCGCAAACCGCGCCAAAGCAGCAACCCGTCAGCACACACGCCATCCGTCCGCCGGCATAGCCAAACGCTGCGACTGGCGAAAAAAAATCGAGCCACTTGAGGATCAGAGATTTGTCGGCCTTTTTCCACCGAAGCATCGCCAAGATGGTGGCGACGCCTCCGGCCGCTCCACCCATCCAAACAAATCCACCGCTGGCGACATCGAACACGCGCCACAGATCCTCGGCGTAGTACCGGGGTTCTTCCCAGACGATATGAAGAAGGCGGGCACCGAGGAAGCCACCGATCATTGCACCGATAAAAAGGTCGAGGGCACTACTTGTGCTGAGACCATTTTTTTGGAAGATCGGACGCTCAGATCTTTTAAAAATAAAAAAAGCGCAAAGCGACAAGACCAGACTAACGACAACGAAGTAGCTCTGTAAGCGAAAGTCGCCAATTTCGATCCAGGGAAGAAATCCTGACGTCGAGTGAACGTGCGATTCGATACGCGCCCCGCTCACGTCGCCTTAGATTCTTCAGTCGCGTCAGGAGCGCGCTTGGTCCGCGTCAGCTCGATGTAAAGTAAAACGGCGACGCCGACGACAATGGCACTATCGGCAATGTTGAACGCGGGCCAAGTGTAGGATTTCTGAATGTGAAAATCTAAAAAATCGATCACATAACGAAAGCGAATGCGGTCGATGTAATTTCCAATTGCTCCGCCGAAAACCATCGACAGTGAGACGACGCTCCATCGATCGGACTCCGCCACCGAACGGAAGATTGCCAAAATAATCAAAAGTGCGATGGGAGGCATGGAAAGAAAAAAGATCTCTCGAAATGAGGGGTGGCTGTCGGCCAAGAAACCAAAAGCAGCGCCGTAGTTTCGAACATACGTCAGATTAAAAAAGCCTTGGATCACGTCGATGGACTCGTGAAGCTGGAAGTGAGTGTGAACGTACATCTTAGTCGCCTGATCGAAGGTCACGATAGCGCCGGCGATGGCTGCGAGGATGAGATACTTCAGTTTCACAAGTCGTCCTTTTCCGTAAGCGCCGTCGAACACTTTCCACAGACGGTCGGGTGCTTTTTATCAGCACCGATTTCCTCACTCCAGTACCAGCAGCGCTCGCACTTTTCGCCCACAGCGTGTTCGGCGTTAATACCAAACTGTCCCACGTGAAGTTGAACTTGTGAAACAATAAAGAACTCGGGCAGCAAGGCTTCGTACTTTTTCAGCGCGGCCGCTTTTTCTCCGTCGGCCGTGATTTTGATGAGAGCATCAAGGCCCGACCCGATTGTTTTGGTCTGGCGCAGCTCCTCAAGTTTCTTAGTTACATCCGAGCGAACTGAAAAAAGCTCGCTCATTTCTCGGTCGAGAGCCTCATTGTCCCATTTGGAATCAGGCTTTGGGAACTCGCGCAGAAAAACGCTCTCGGACTTCGAACCGGGGAGGTAGCTGTAAGTTTCCTCGGCCAAAAACGAAGTGATGGGCGCCATGACACGAGTCAGGGTTTCTGCAATCGTGTAAAGGGCGGTTTGCGCCGAGCGACGTTCAATGCCGTCCCTCTTGAAGGTGTAAAGACGGTCTTTCAGCATATCCAGGTAACCCGCCGAAAGTGCGACGGTGAAGTACTGGGTCAGCGCGTGATAGACCTTGTAGAACTCGTAGCTATCAAAGGCCGTCGTCGCTTCACGGATCAGGCCGTTCAGACGACCCAATGCCCACTGATCAAGGAGAGTCATCTTCTCGAACGGGACAGAGTCTTTCACCGGATCGAAATCAGAAATATTGCCAAGGAAAAACCGCATCGTATTTCTAAAGCGACGATACGTCTCGGTGACGCGGTCGAAACTTTCTTGGCCCGACGCCATGTCTTGACCGAAGTCGACATAGGAACACCAAAGCCTCAGAATTTCAGCGCCAGATTTTTTTGTCATCTCGACCGGATCGAGAGCGTTCCCCAGCGACTTTGACATTTTTCGCCCCTGGGCATCGTTGACGAAACCGTGGGTGACGAGCGCCTTGAATGGAGCTCGTCCTTCGGTCGCCATCGAAGCAAGAAGTGACGTCTGAAACCATCCGCGGTGCTGATCGCTGCCTTCAAGATAGATATCGGCTGGGTACTCCATTCCGTCGCGCCGCTTTTGAACTGCAGACCATGCGACACCGGAATCGAACCAAACATCTAAGATATCTTTTCCGCGCGTAAACTCGGTGCCGCCGCACTTCGAGCAGGGCAGAGGTTTCCCGTCTTTCGACTTCATGAAGTCAGATTCGGGATGCGCGTGGTAGGCCTCGATGCCGCCTTCTTTTTCGATCGCATCGGCCACACGGTCCATGACTTCGGCATCAGCCATAATGTGCTTGCAGGGCTTTCCAGCGACAACAGCGTTACATTCAAAAACGGGAATCGGAACACCCCAGATGCGTTGGCGCGATAAGCACCAGTCCGGACGATTCTCGATCATCGCGCGGAGACGCGCTTCCCCCCAAGCGGGGACGAATTTGATTTTTTCTATTTCTTTAAGAGCTCGGGCTCGCATTTGAGCGGCCTCTTTTGAAATCGTACGACCGCTATCGTCTTTTGCTCCTTCGACGAGGTCCATTCCAAGAAACCACTGCGGCGTCGCCCGGAAGATCAACGGAGTTTTAGAGCGCCAGTTGTGCGGGTACTGATGAACGAACTCTGTGAAGGAAAGAAGCGATTTATTGTCGCGCAAGCGCTGAACCACTAACGGGTTCGCGTCCCAAATTTTTGTGCCTAAATATTCGGGAACTTCTTCGGTGTATTTTCCTGCAGCATCCACCGGTGACAAAACTTTAAGTCCGTACTGAAGGCCCACCCGGTAATCGTCTTGTCCGTGGCCGGGAGCCGTGTGAACCGCGCCCGTTCCTGCTTCCATGGTCACGTGGGATCCGAGAACAATCAGCGAATCGCGATCATAAAAGGGGTGTCGCGCGTTCATTTTTTCAAACGCAGAACCCTTCGCAGTGACTCCTGTTGGAGTCAGCGTGAGGCCGGTGTTTTTCTCGACAGCTTCCTTGAGGCCTACGGCCAAAATTAAGATCCGGTCACCGGCATCAAAAAATCCGTAATCAAAATCGGCATTCAGCGCCAATCCTAAGTTTGCAGGTAATGTCCAAGGTGTTGTCGTCCAGACCGCAAATCCCACGGGCTTTGATCCAAACTTTTCGGCGTCTTTGGCGAAAGCCGTCTTATGAGCCGCCGTAAATGCCGCCGTAAAATCCATGGTGAAGTAAATCGATGGCGACTTGTGTTCGTGGTACTCGACTTCAGCTTCAGCGAGCGCCGTCTGCAAAGTCGGGCACCAGTAAACGGGCTTCTCGCCACGGTACAATGTTCCTTTTCGCAACGCGCGCGCTAAGACGCGCACTTCTTCCGCCTCGTAGGCCGGATCCATTGTCAGGTAGGGATTGGACCAGTCGGCCATAACTCCGAGGCGACGAAATTGCTCACCTTGGTGCGAGACCCACTTCGCCGCTTCCGCGCGGCACATCGACCGAATTTCTGAATCCGATTTTTCTTTACGTTTTGCGCCCAGCGCTTTTGTGACATTCATCTCGATCGGAAGACCGTGACAATCCCAACCCGGAATGAACGTCGCCGAAAACCCAGCCATGTTTTTGTATTTGACCGTGAAATCTTTGAGGCACTTGTTCAGAACGTGGCCCGTGTGAATGCTCCCGTTGGCGTAAGGTGGGCCGTCGGGCATCGTGAATGGCGTTCGGCCTTTGTTTTTGGCCATGAGCTTTTGATAAATCTGCTTCTTATCCCAATCCGCAATCATCAGCGGCTCGCGCTCGGGCAAATTCGCTTTCATCGGAAAGTCTGTTTTCGGAAGCTGGATAGTTTCTTTCATCGGCCAAGCACCTCTTGATAAGGTACCCACGCTAGCATACGGCGAATTGATTCGTAAGAGCTGTTCGGATCAAGTTAAGAGGGGCTTCAGACTTTTATACCCGATCGCGACCAGAGCGTTGATAGCCTCAGCGTCGCTTGAAAGATTCAGTTTCTCTCGGACTTCGCTAATGATAGCGGCCGTCGTCGGAAGATTTGCCTGTGGGTTCACCTGTAGACTCGCCTGGGGATTCGCCGACGGATTCGTCCAGGCATTCGCGCTTGCGCCGGTGTTAAGGCCCATCGTCGAAACCTTTGATTGAGTTTTCACTTCGCCGTGAGCCGCCGACTGTGACAAAGCGCTGGCCATCGAAGCTGACATTGTGTGACCGGAACCACTTCCGGAACTGATCGCCGAACCATGACCCACCGGGCGATCGAACTGACGCATTGCCTCATTGATCTGACGGAGATCCGAGAGAAAGTTTTGGCTACTGACGGGAGCTTCGGTTTCCATTCGGGGCGATTCCGGAACGCTTGGTTCCGGGCGAGCCATTTCGGGGCGGCCGCTCGATCGATAATAAAGCGTCATCAATCGGTCGGGATCCGAAGCCTGTTTGCGAATATGTTCGGGTTGATTAACGAGCCAGTTGAACGCCGCTTGAAGATCGCCACGACCATAAGTGGCTGACGAAATGCCAGAAGAGACGCCAGAAGAAACGCCAGAAGACATGCCAGAAGATGAGTTTGGGTGCGGCGGAAAACCTGAGGTCGACATAAGGGAGCGACGTTAACGACGCGCCTACGTTTCACTCAAGAAAAAACAAGCTTTGATCAAGTTTTAAGCACCGCAATCAGCGTCAAATTCTCAACCGCAACCACCGCCGATTTGGTGGCCGTGATTTCTATTTTGGATCAGCGTAGTCGCGCGCAATGATGCCGTACTTTTCGATTTTTCGAAGAAGTGTCTTCTTCGGAATGTTGGCGTGAAGCGCGGTTTGGTTGATCCGACCTTTGAAAGTCTTCAGAGCTTTGACGATGAATTCACGCTCGAAAGCTTCTTTGTGTTTATTGAAATCAAGTGTGTCGCCACCGATGGAAACGCTCGGAATAGATTCATCGATATCGCTCGAGTCGATGGCGTCTCCGCCATTCAAAGAACCAAGGGACGATTCGTCATCGCAGTCTTCATCCTCTGTCCCGCGAGCCAACCCAGTGTCCGAGTGGGCCGTCAATCTCTGAGTCGCCATTGGCGAACTCATCGCAGCCATCTCGTTGGAAGTTTGGATCAGCGCTTCGAGTCCCGCGCCGTTCAATTGAACGCCGACGGCATTCAAAACATTTTCTGGAATCGAAGTGAGCGAAAGTGTGTTGGAGCTTTCAAGAATAAAGCAGTGCTCGATCACATTCTCGAGCTCTCGAATATTTCCGGGCCAGCTGTAGCGCTTTAATACAACCATCGCGTCCGGAGCGACATTCGTGATGCGCTTACTGTGCGCCAAGTTGAACTTTTTGATGAAGCCCGAAACAAGATTTTCGAGATCGTTTTTACGCTCGCTCAGAGCCGGCAAATAAATTGGCACAACGTTGAGACGGTAATAGAGGTCTTCCCGGAATTTACCCTCGGCGATCATTGTCTCAAGGTTCCGATTGGTCGCAGCGATCACGCGAACATTGGATTCGATCTCGCGATTCGAACCAACGGGCGTGAAGACCTTTTCTTGAAGAACTCGAAGAAGCTTAACCTGCATCGTGATCGGCATTTCGCCAAGCTCATCAAGAAAAAGCGTTCCACCTTCGGCATATTGAAACCGCCCGATTTTTCTTTCGTGGGCACCTGTGAAAGAGCCTTTTTCGTGACCGAAAAGTTCACTTTCAAAAAGATTCTCAGGAATCGCAGAGCAGTTGATGGCGACGAACTTGCCGTCTTTTCTTGAGCTATTAAAATGAACAGCGCGGGCGACGAGTTCTTTTCCAGTTCCAGAAGCGCCGCGAATCAAAACCGGAGTGTCGACTTTTGAGAGCCGGTTGATGATGTTAAAGACCTTCTGCATTTCGTTCGAAGAGCCAATAATTTTCCGACCGGCTTCAGTCAAAATCGGGGCACTTGCAGCGATACTTGAAATCAGCGACTGAGCCTTAAGTGCTCGCTCGGTCATGCTGAGTAGGTCTTCCGAAGCGACGGGTTTTGACAAATAGTTGTAGGCGCCCTCTTTTACGACGGCGACAGCATCATCAATGTTGGCGTAGGCGGTCATAATAATGACCTGAATAGAGGGATCGAATTCTTTAATGAGTTTCAGAGCTTCCAGACCAGATAGGCGAGGCATGTCGACATCAAGAACCACAAGATCAAAGCGACCTGCGCGAACCTTTTCGACGGCTTCTAGGCCGTCATGAGCCTCATGGACATCGTAGCTTTTGACAGAAGCGAGAGCTTCTCTGACCGAGAATCGAAGTCCAGCATCATCATCGGCAACGAGAATTCGAAGCACTTGATCCCCTTAGATAGTTGGTAATTCAACAGTGAACGTAGACCCTTGCCCCTCGGTCGAATCCACACTGATCCGGCCTTTATGCAATTCCACGAAGTATTTAGCAAGATAGAGACCGAGACCGGAACCTTTAATGGCGGATCCTTTGGCGTTTCGACTGCGATAAAATTTCATAAAGATGCGAGGAAGTTCATCCTCAGGAATGCCAGGGCCCTGATCAGCGACCTGAACGACAATCCAGCCGTCGCGCTCTTCGGTCGTCACGAGGATCGAACTATTTTCAGGGCTGTACTTGATGGCGTTTTCTACCAGGTTCGAGAGCACTTGTTTCATGAGGTCCACATCGAAACGAATGCTGAAAAGGGTCTCAAGCTCGGTTCTAATCTCGATTTGCTTCGACCGAGCGAGGTAATCCAGTTTGGCAACAACGTCGCGGACCACGCTATTGACGTCTTTTGAATGAAAGTGCAGCTGGATCGCCTTGGATTCGATCCGCCCAAGATTCAGAACTCCGGTGATAAATTCTAAAAGCTCGTCGCTGGAGCGCCTTAATGTGTCGACCGCCTCTTTCTGACGTGGCGACAATGGGTTTGGATCCGACTTCACGACGTCGGCCATACCTTGGATGCGAGCAATCGGAGTTTTCAGATCGTGCGACATCATCGAGAGAAAATTGGTTTTCAGTTCTTCGACCTGAGTGAGCAATTTGTTTTTCTGGTAATACTCCCAGCTTCGCCGATTCTCGAGAATGAGGCGGTAGGGAATAAAAAAGTAGTAGCAGATGAAGATGGCCAAAAACGGATGAGCCATGTCGATCCACGTTTGACCGATCCAAAGCGTGAGTAAGGCCACGACAAAGTAGCCAAAAATGGTGGAACCTAACGTTAAGAGGCCGGTCGTTGGAGTCAGCGTCAGCACGACAATCACTGTCAGGTAAGAGATGAGCCCGGTGATGAGAATATTCACCCAGCGGGGGGCGCGTGTCGTCGCATCATTGCGAATGACCGTATCGAACATGTTTGCGCTGAGTTCGACAATGGTCATGGCAACAATGTCGCGGGAGTAGGGCGTCCGAACGTAGTCTTTTGAGGTTGTCTGAATGTCGCGACCGACGATGACGATCTTACCTTTAAACTTTTTAAGACTTTCTCGAGATTCCTCGGCAAGCAAACTTGAATAGCTGCTGGGAACGTAAGTTCCGGTGGGGGCGAACTGAATGTAGAGCTGATCGCTTTGCAAATATTCAAAAACGCCACGAAAAGCGTCGCGCTGGTAACCTTCAGCCGTTTGGAATTTAGACTTTAGATCAGGATTAAATTCGCCGGCAATGATCGGGTGAAGCGTCGGTAACCCTTGGTAGGCGAGCATCATTCGGCGCGAGACATCGTCTCGGGCAAAAATATTTCGGTCGACCGGAACCGGCGCACTGGCGGCACGCACGTTTTCGAATGGAGGTGATAACTGAAGGGCGTTTTTTTCTCCACTTAAGGGAACGTCGTCGACGGCCACATAAAAGTTTGTGAGGCTCGCAGCTGTTTTTGCGAGAGATCGCACCTCATCAAGAGACCCGACAGCTTCGTTCGGGTTTACGAGCGAGACGATGCTATGGGCCCCTGCCTCATGAAGTCGTTCAATCAGGACCCGAAAGTCATTGGCGTTTGGCACCCGCCCAAGATTTTGAATCGTTGCCGCATCGATAACGATAGTTTCGATAAAGCCTGAAGGTGCTGGAGGCGGGCGAAGCCGGACGCGAGCGTCGTAGAGAAATGATTCGATATAATCAAAAGGGAACTGTGTGAGGATCGCTGTGATCGCAAAAGCAAACGCAAGTCGCGACAAGTGAACTAAAATCTTGCGCCAGCGACTTGCGGTCATTTTTCGATAACCACCCTAAAACTAAAGATCGATTCCCGAGACTGGAATACAGCCTCCGCCGGGCCGAGTACCAGTGCCTGACGCGTGCGACGGCGGCTGAATCTTCGAGTTCTCCATTTGCACAGCGGTCGAATCCGACGCACCAGCAGTGGTGGAGCTTGAATTCTGTCCAGAAATAGTACCGACGTTCGAACTCGCATTCGACGACGTGTGCTTATTGAGGACTTTAATGAATTTCACTGGCGGCTCCGTTCTGATTCCGGTCTGTGTGATATCTTGCTTCGGCATAACGTTCAATTCCTTTGGCAATGATCGTTCGAGTTCGCTCACAGTAGGCCTGGTCGACCTTGTGTTTATTTCCTGTTTTCACTTTATTGACGTGCATACAGCCGCCGCCGCAGATGTGGCGGGCCCAGCACGTGTTGCAACCGCTTTTCTCGACGAGAGGCTCTTGAAATGTCGTGAACTTCGGATTTTGTGGAGAAAGATCAAGTGTCGTTCCCTGGCCCAGTATTTCGTCAGCTTGGCCTACGAACCACTGACAAGCCGTGAAGCGGCCATCGGTGTCGAGCTGCAAGTGATTCTTTCCCGCGAGGCAGTGGTTCTCGACCCGAAGCCCACTATCGAGTGTTTCAAAGAGATGGTTGAAGGTGTGAAGTCTTCGAAGTTCGGTCTCTCCGCCGCGAAGAAACGCCAACTCGGCCACGTCCACAACGCCTTGAGCGAATCGTCGCGACGCGAATTCATCACCGGCTTCGGCCGCAAAGTCGAATTTCATCGAGTCAAACGGAAGCTCGGAGAGAAACTTCCAAGCGGCGACGACATTCAAATTGTGGGAACCAAAAACGGCACCTGCAGTGAGCGATCCCAAACGATCTTTCACTTTGATGAGCTCGGCCAATCCCTTTAAAATCATAGCACTTGATCCACGTCCCGATTTTGTGAGGCGCGCGCGGTCATTGTCTTCCGGCGCACCGTCGATCGACACAGTGACGTTCGCTTGAAGTTTTGCCAGGAGCTCTGCGATTTCAGGCGTAACGAGAGTTCCGTTGGTCACGATATCGAAACGAAGTTTGATATCGCGGCCGACAACGAGAAGTTGAGCCTCTCTCGCCAGAGACGAAATTAATTCTGGAACCAAAAGTGGTTCGCCGCCCAAAAACGTGATGGCAAAGCGTCCGCCCGTGGGCACTTTTTCAAGAAGCATCGCAAGCTGTAAGCGTGTGCGTTCAAGTTCGGGAGTTTTAATTTTCGAACCATAGGTTCCGTCGCCGCCCGCCGCGCAGTAGGTGCACGCAAGATTGCAAACTTGCGCCACGTTGATCGTGAGCGAGCGAATCGCAGGTTCCGAAGCTCGAGTTTTCGGCGTTACGCCGGGTTGAACTCCCGTTGATGGCATTCCAGGGGTTGTTTTCGCGCTGGGTTCAGAATTGCCCTTCGAAATTTTCCAGAGCGCGAGTTCGTTCAAGGCTTCGCGCTCGTCATCGGAAAGGTTTGGTGAGTTCTGACCTTTGAAGAGTCCCGTCCAAAGTTCGGGCGCGAGTTCTGCGACCTGCATCTCTCGGCCGTGAAAACCAAGAACTCGGCCAGTCTTCGGATCACGAAGAGCCAAAACGTCGCCCGAGCGGATGAGCTCTGGCGCGGCCGAGCGCGAGTCGGCCGACGAAGCAGGTTCGCCGATCGAAGCACTTGGATTGTTCTTTTTGGCCAGTGTTTCACTCATTTTAAAAATCTGTCCTTTTTCTGTCTTTCCGTCTGTCTTCTGGTCGTTCGTGGACCTTTTTCCGGGCTCGCTTAGGCTTCATTTTCGGGGTCGAAAAGTACACGCGTTTTGAAAATCGGTGTCGTTTTGATCCCGATGGCGCGGCCAATCATCGGTGAGATGCGTTTAAACATCTTCCGAGTGCCGTGAGGCCTCGCATCCTGCGTCCTCGGCCAGTTCCGGCCTATTCCTTAGCAATCCGCCGGCCGGTCAAAATGCGTCCGGGCGTTCATTTTTTCGTAGCGAATTGGTAGCAATGAATAGCTGCTCGCGGGCCCGACGACGCTATCGCAGTTTAGGTAGGTATGTGACCATGTGCGTCCGTCCGAAAATCTGAGTGGCTGCGAGAACATTGTGCTGTCGACAGTAGACCCTGAGATTGTCTTTATTCGAGAGCCCACCCAATGACACGGGCGTCACGTGATCGTATTCGAGCGAATACCTTGCTTCGCACCTCGCGCCATTTTCAGCTCTGTACTCGCAGCGACCGTGAGCTCTTTCCCAAACAGATCGCTTTACCGTGACTGAAATCGTCCGTGAATTCAGCGGCAGCGACGTTTCTTTCGATGGGGCCTTTCCTTCAGATATAGCCTCTTTTTTCACCTCCGCTGGCGGAGGTGATTGCTGAGTCGATGGTTGATTTGATTGCTTTTCTCGAACCGGCATCTCACCGCGAGATTTTTTTAACTGCGTAAGTTCTTTCGCGGCCAGGCGAAGCATGGTTTCTTTTAAATCCTGCGGTCGGCCGGACAATCGATGAATCTCGTCGAACACTTTCATTTCAGCTTCAGTGAATTCGATCGTCACGCGTGTTGTGCCTCGCCCGGTCTCGCGTTGTGCGACAGGTGTCACTGGAGGTGGTGTTGAAAACTGCTCGGCCAGAACTCTTTCAGCTTCGCGTTTCGATTGTCCTCAAAGTGAGAGCATCACGTCCTTTCTTTTTTCAGGGGTCACTTTAGTACCTGCGAACTTTTCGTGCTGCCGAATTACCGTTCGAGCTTGAGTAACGACCGAGAGACTTAGTTCCCCAGTTTCAAGTTTGGATTCAATTTCAGAAGTTTCGCGCAAGGCCCTCATCGCTTCGATTCGTCGACATGCGGCCGCTTCCGAATAGCGAAGTTCCTTTGTGCAATACGCAAAGAGAGAGGGAAATCCGAGCTCAGCAAAAAGCTGACGGCGTTCGATCTCGCGCAAAAGGCGCAAAACTTCAATGGTCAATCGCCGCTCCTCCGCCGCTAATAAACTGATCTTGCGAACGAGTTCCTGGTTTGAGAGGGATCGGACTTCTTGCATCGGCGTTTTCGTGGGATTTTCCATCGGTTTCTCCTTTAGAAAGGCCGTTCTACACCCGGATTTGAAACTGAAAATCGAGCCTCTCGTGGACCACACACACGACGAAAATTCTAAGAACGTATTCGTGAAGAAATAGGTAAGTGGAACGCACCACGAGAGCCTTATGCTCGCTACGGGCGGTCGCTAATGAGGCTCTCGTTCAGACGAACGACTTCGAGCAAATCCGGGAAAAACCCATGTCAAGTCTTACTTCAGCGCGGCGCCTGAAACCGTCGCAAAAATTTCTGGAGCTTGCGACCCCATTACCCATTGATGACCGTCGAACTACGTATTGTGCGTTGGACTACCTTCAAAAAAAACTGTATCTGGGCGACGTGGCAACCAAGCAGGATCTAAAGGAACTCGAGTACCGTTTGATTATTAAGCTGGGCGCTCTCGTCGGCGCCATCGTCACGTTTGCGGTCGCGATAACGGCCGCAATTTCGAAATTTTTCTAACTAGGTAAAACCGAGATGCAACTTACTCAAAAAGACATCGAAGAGCTTAGGGGCTTAGAAGAGTCTTTTTGGCGAAGCGAGACTCGTTATGATTTGGCTCATCAAGAAAGATTTTTTGCTCCAGACTGTTTCGAATTCGGTCGATCCGGCCGCGTTTACTCGCGGGCAGAAATGATTCGAACTGAAGCTCAGGACATACGCGCCAAGCTTCCACTTCAAAGTTTTCAAGTGAGGTCATTGGACCAATCCACGGTCCAAGTCACTTATATCAGCGAAGCGCAATACGAAGAGCTCGAAAAGGCGAACCGCACGTCGATTTGGTCGAAAACCGAAGACGGCTGGCAGATGAGGTTTCATCAGGGGACGGCAATTCGATAGTCGTTCGCACTTTCGGTCGATCCGATGAAGAAACGGCGTTTACTACGGCGTTCGAAGTAGAGTTTTAAAAACGTCAGTCTTAAATTGGAGTTTATAATATTCAGGGTACAGAGATTTAAAATCGGTTTTCTTTCCAGAAAGCAGCCGGCTAGTTTTCCATTCATTCCGTCTAATCATGTCGTCCAATTGTTTTTGCTGAATGCCTTTTTTGCATCCCAATTGCCTAAAAATATTCTTTGCTCAATCTCCTTGGCGGCGACACGGAGATTGTTGGATTCCGGCTTATTGAAATCTCTAGAAATCTCATTCAGAGGACAACTTGTCGCGGGATCATATGTCCAGACTTGCAGCGAATATCCTTCAAAATCAGATACCGAGGCCCGGTTTTGTTTCCACGAATTGTAGCGAAAGACTTGATCATTTTGCGGACCAGGCTTTTCAAACACTCGATCGTTATCAAGAAAAAGAACCATATGCGCTAGCGTCGGCGCTCTCTCGGCATAAATGACTCCAAGATCTCCTTTGGCAGGAGGCTCTGCTTCCGTCTTTCGTCGAAAGCATAATGGAAGAATATTATCGTACATAGCGTCCGTCCCGTTGACGACAAATGCGGGAAGATATCCTCCGGCGCGAAGTGCGGCCGCAACACAGTTGGGTTCACCGTCTGTCTTTTGGGGGTGGACATAAATAAATGGTTTGCCGACGGAGTTTTCAATAAACTCTTCATCGACCAACACCTGATTCGCTGGAATTCTTTTGATACTTTCGTCAGCTTTTGGCGGCGTTGAACAAGACACGCCAATAAGGGAAATGAGAATTAAAATTCGCATAATTTCATTTTACTCTCTAGAAAGCGGTTTTAACAATACGACCATGGTCGCAGTCCCTGAAGTTGGGGTACTTCTTCTTCCGACCAAAGATCCCACTCAGTCGATCAGAGCCCGAGGTGAGTCAGTCGGCGAGAGGCGATTGAATCAGAAATTGCCCGCGCTACCGTCGCCAGCGGAGGTGAAAAATAAGGCAATTCTGCTAGGGGCTACTGCCGGCAGCACAATATTTTGTCCGCCGCTCAAATTCTGGGCCCTGTACTCATGGGCAGATTTATTCCCGCGTTGAGATTGCGCCGCTGCGAAAAGCGGCGGGGTTCAGCAGTTGCCGGCTAGAAAAAGCTGCGGGTAGTTTCGGGCTTGCGGCGGATGAGTTGGATCGGTGGGGTAACGAGGTCGCCGATGCCGGGATAGGGTTCAAGATCTGAAGCGTCGAGGGTATGTTGTTCGACGCTGTCGGGCCACGGGAACTCGAGAGTCTTCGCGGCTTCCGGAGAAAGTTTTTGTGACTCCTTCATGAATTGACTCCATATCGGAACGGCTCCTCCGCCTCCGGTGAGTCCGTGCGACGTGTTGTCGTCATAGCCGACCCAAACGACGGCCGCTTGGTGAGGAGAGAACCCCGCAAACCACGCATCTTTTTTGTCATTGGTTGTACCGGTTTTTCCGGCGGCCGCTCCAACAAGTCCCATGGCTCGGGCACCGCGGCCGGTACCTTGATCGACAACATTTTTAAGAATTCCTACAAGAAGACTTGTCGCTTCCGGCGTGACGGCGGCTTCAGCAGTCGGCCGAAAAATATGAAGTTCAGTGCCGCTCAAATCTTCGACGCGGTAAACGGTCGAAAGAGGAACACGAGACCCCAAGCGAGCCAACGTTGTATAGGCCGTGAGGACACCCAGCGGAGCAAGCTCGAACGCGCCAAGAGCCAGCGAGGGAACATTCTCAAGCTTCGCGTCGATACCAAGTCGGCGAGAGACATCGATCACGCTGGTAATGCCGACGTCTTGCCCAAGCCTCGCGGTCGATACGTTGAGAGACTCGACCAGGGCGAACCAAAGCGGCACTTTACCGCGAAATTTTCCATCGTAGTTTTTTGGCGACCACGATTGGCCTTCGTATTTTACGGTGTACGCTGTGTCGTCGATGGTTGTGAGTGGCGTGTAGGGCTCGCCGTCTCGGCGTCCCGTCTCAAGCGCTGCTAAATAAACAAAGGGCTTCATGACCGAACCCACTTGGCGGCGGCTTTCGATGGCTCGATTGTACTGCGTGGCTGTGTAGCTGCGACCGCCGACGATAGCTGTGATGAAACCCGACGACGGGTCACTGGCTACGAGCAAAGCTTCAAGATTTTTTCCGGTCGCTTTTATTTTCTTAATTTGAGGGACCGTTGTTTCAAGACGCTCAAGCCCCGCTCGAACGGATTTTTGTGCCGCCTCTTGTGCGCGAAGATCAAGTGTCGTGAACACGCGAAGTCCGAGGGTGACATCAAGTTTGAGATTCTCGAGCTCTTTTCTCACCGCTTTAACAAAGTAAGGTGCTGGCTCGGTGAGGCTTCGCGCGGGAACTTTTGGCAGTGGGGCTTCGGTGGCTTTTCCATGAGACAACGTATCGATGCGACCTGTTTCGAGCATTTTTTCAAGAACACGCGCGCGCCGCTTTTGGGCGGCCTCGGGTTTCGTGAAGGGGTTGTAGAGACCAGGACTGTTGAGAACGGCGGCAAGAAGCGCGCATTCGGGAAGATCAAGAGTGTCGATGGGTTTCGCGAAATAGTGTTGAGCTGCGGCCGCAAAACCGCGAACTTCAAACGAGCCGTTCTGCCCCATGTAGATGAGGTTCATGTACGTTTCCAAAATGTCTTCTTTGGTGGCCCGTCGCTCGACCAGAAACGCCATCGCGATTTCAGTTAACTTTCTTCGAAGCGTTTTCTCTTCGGTGAGAAAGTAGTTTTTCACGAGCTGCTGCGTGATGGTGCTTCCGCCCTGTGCAAAGCGCCCACGCTTTAGATTCGCGACCATCGCGCGAACGAGCGAAGTAAAGCTGATACCGGCGTGATCAAGGAACCCTGGGTCTTCAATGGCGATCAGCGCGTCTTTGCACTGCGGTGGGATTTGGCCAAGATTTACCTCGGTGCGAAGGGTCGGTTTGTCGCCGTAGTACTGAGCAAACATTTCGGGATTTAGAACCGTCGACTCGACCGCGCGAGGATTAACTCCGGCAAATGTGCCAAGCACATCGTTGCTCGCTCCGAACACAATGATCTGAACGGGCTCGGCCGCCGAGTCATTGGGAGCGTCGACAGAATTGGAACTGACTTGGTGGCGAAACGCGACGCAAGTTTTAACTGCAGACTCCACTGGAATGGCGTCGACGGGAAGAATCGAACGGCATCCATCGCCGGGCCATCGGCTGGCGTCCAACGGCTGAAGAGGTTGTCCGAACTCGCGCAAACGGTAGCCCCGACGAGTGAAAATGGTCATGAGTTCCGTAGGGTTTAATGACTGCCCGGTTCGTATCAGCTCGGGGGCCGAGAAGAACTCGACCGGTGGCGCGAATCGTTTTTGCTGAAAGCGAAGCGCAATGTCACGGTCCAACTGAAATAGCCAAATCGACGTCACCGTTCCGGCGATGGCCAACAGTAGAAGAGACACGAGAGTTGCGATAAGAAGAATGCGGCGTTTGCGTCCCGGCATGAATCGGCTCTCCTTCGCTTGATTATCGTAGGAAATCACCTTAAGTACCGTGCACGTTGAAGTCCACACTAGTTACGAACAGAGGCGAAGTTTCTCATGGCTAAAAAATCGGCTAAAAAATCAAACTCGAAACCAGCAAAAAAATCTGCGGCTCCCGTAAAGTCGAAAACAAATTCGAAAGCAAAAGCCGTCGCTAAAAAATCTGCGACCCCTTCGAAACCTGCAAAGCCCCAAGCGGCAAAATCAAAACCAGCAAATTCAAAGGCACCAGCGCCAGTTGCGAAGAGTCAGAATACCAAAGCTGCAAGCTCGTCGCAGTCCAAGGTCAGAAGTGGCGTACCGCGCTTTATTCCCCTCGACGACCGCATTGTCATTGAACGGGTCGTTGCTCCGGAAAAAACAGCCGGCGGTTTGTTTATTCCCGATTCGGCGCAAGAAAAACCGACCGTCGGCAGAGTCGTTGCGGTTGGTCGTGGACATCGCGACGCCAAGGGTCGAACCCGGCCTTGTGATGTAAAAGTAGGCGACCGCGTTTTGTTCACGGCTTGGTCAGGCGCAGAGATCGAAGTTGAAGGATCGAAGTTTGTTATCTTGCGTGAAACAGATTTGCTTGGCGTTACGACAGCTTGAGCTTTCAAAGTTAAAGTGAGTTTTTGAATTAAAAGACACTGGTTAGAATCCCGATGAAAGCCGCTCTCTGAGCGGCTTTTGTCATTTTACCGACGGCCGTGCTGTCCCGATTTGTCAGGGTCGTCACCTATTGTGATGTATGGCAATGTAAGGTTTCTATTGACCATGAGCGCGTCTCGTTGCCGACTAGGGCATCGAAGAACAGTATGCCGAAAAACTTGTTCGTCATACTCGACAGATGTTGCGCCATCTGGCGCGACAAATGGCGCGACATCTACCGGAGGTCTTTCATGAAATTTTCCAAGAACCTTTCTCGACTTTTAGTTTCCTCGGCGGCATGCGCGGTGGGACTTTCGGTTTTCGCAAGCGCTTCTCACGGGGCTGATCTTCAGTGGGGCGGCCTTTACCGCTTTGAAGCCGTTAAAGTTGAGAACCCAGAGTTTACGTCCAGTAAAGCCGGCAAGACATACATGCTTCACCACTTGGTGCTCGCTCCAAAAATCGTCGCTGCCGACGGCATTACGATTTTTGGCCGCTTTGATCTTTTAAATAACTCAGGCTTTGGCGCAAATTCTCAGGCCGGTGAATTCGTCGGCCAAGGCGTCGGCTCTGGAACTCCAACGACAGGTGACAACACCAACGTGCTGTCGCGAAACCAAGCGTCGGGTAGCCTCGCGGTCACCGAACTTTATCTCAGCTGGGCCCAAGAGTTTGGCCAACTGGTCGCGGGACGCGCGCCGATTCATTTCGGTCTTGGTAGCTACTTCAACTCAGGGACTGGAAGTTTCGATCACTACCTTTCGACTCTCGATATGGTCGGCTATAAAATCGTCGCGGGAAATATGTTCTTCATGCCGATCATCGGCAAAGTGAATCAAGGACCCGTCAATAAAAACGATGATGTCAGTGATTACATGTTTCACTTTCAGTACGACAATCCCGAGACGGATCTGTCGATCGGTCTGATGTACCAGGCACGCGTGGGATCCGGAAACGACATTATTTCAGGAACTGATCTAGTGGGCGGAACAGGGTCGACCAGAACCGGAAGCTACAAACAAAATCACATCGGAATATTTACGTCGCAGAAGATTTCTGCCGTCAGTGTTGCTGTTGAAGCGGGACTGTTGAGCGGTGAGACAGGCGTTGTCACAACCGGCGGCCAGAGCGTTGAAATCAACGGCTTTGGACTTGCGACTGAAATCGCCTGGAAGCCCGAAGATTCAAAGTGGTCATCGATGTTGAAAGCCGGCTTCGCCTCGGGAGATGACCCAGGATCGACGAACGCACAAGAAGGTTATGTGTTCAGCCGCAATTACCGCGTGGGACAATTGATGTTCACACATCCGATGGGTCAGCGCGACTTTTTGCGCACGGGCCTTTACCGTGACACGACCACGTCGGCCGCTTCGCAAATCGATACTGAAGCGATTTCGAACGTCATTTATGTGGCCCCAAGCGCTCAGTACAAATCGAACGATCGATGGAGCTATGGTGCGACCTTTATCACGGGCCTTCTCAACAAAGATCCGATCGCAGGCGGAACGACGGCGAGTGATCTTGGCTATGAACTTGATTTGAATCTCACGTGGTCGCCGTTTGATCGGTTTACGTGGGTGACAGAGGTGGGTCTTCTTTTCCCAGGCGCGGCTTGGAAAGCGGGACCTGCGAACCTGGATAACTCGTTCGCTTATGGACTTACGACCAAGGCCGCAATTCGATTCTAAAGCAGTTTGATTACATCTTTGATTTGCATCTTGATTTCAGCTTGAACTCAAGCCGATTGAATCGCGGAGCAGGGCCCTGGGGGAGCAATCCCCCAGGTTTTTTTTCGCTCGCACTACAAGAGCGCATCGAGAAAAGCGCGCCAGAGAGGCGCGCTGAAAGATATCTTCTTGGGCTTAGTTTCCGAAGATCGAACGAGGCGGAGTCAAATTCTGTTGCGGGATCGCCGGAAGGTTAATGATCGGTGCCGCTGACGGAATCGTTGTTCCAAGGATCCGGTTTGTAGACGTAGATCCCTGAAGGCGAAGAGATGCGAGATTCGAAGGAAGTGTTCTTTCAGAATCCAAGACCGATCCAGTGATAGTCCCTGTTGGGCGCGTTCGGTCCGACGTCTGCGTCGCTGAAGTGCTGACGGCTTCCTTCAGGAGACGCTGGATATCGCTGAACGACCGTGTGAACTCGTTAAATTCGCCGCTCGAAATGAGGCCCGCACGCTTATAGACATTGAGTGGGTTCAAGTAGTTTGGCTCGAAGTTGTTCTGGATGTCTCTCACGAAGCCATCATACTGCGAGTGAGCCGCTCTGTAGTTCTGTAGCGCGTAAGGGTCCAGAGGATTGCGAAGGGCTGATTCGTAAGACTGGCGCATGTCGTCTCGAACAAGTTTCGCTTCTTCAGCATACTTTTCAGATTCTGCTTTTGTTTCAGAAGCTTGCTTCAAGGCCGAGAGTTCGCCGATGAGTTTTGATACCGAGTTGTTTGCGCGACCTGTTCTTGGATTAACACCAAGGTCATAAACAGCCGCGATCTCTTCGATGGAATCCATCGCATCGACTAAAAGGCCTTGCGCTTCCTCTGCGCGCGAATCGTCTTTTGAAAGAAGATCTTTCTTAGCTGCGACTTTGATTTCTTTCTGGAGGCGCTGAAGTTCAGACATCGCGGTTCGTGAAAGAGCTTCTTCGGAAAGACGCTTACCAGCGGCATTTTTCTTATCAATGGACTTATCCAGGCTAGCAAGCTGGTTGACGAAGCAAGACAGACGCTCGTCGCGCTCGACGGCATTGCCGTTTTTGTCGAGCGTGCACTTCTTCATGCCGTCAGCAATGCGCTGTTTTTCTTCGTCCTGCTCGGATTTTACTTCTTCTTTCTTAGGCGTGTTCGCTGTAGCGACTTCCTGTCCGCAGGCCTCTTTGCGTTTCGCGCGGTACTCTTTTACGTTGGTCGCAAGAATTCGGTGAGCTGACTCTTTTTCAGAGATTGTCTCAATCAAATCGGAGCGAAGGATAACAGCGACATCCCATTTGTCCGGAGTGCTTGTCGCTTTTCTTGCCGAGAGGCGAGTCATGGTTACGCCGCGCTCTTCAAACTGCTGATAGTGAATCGCGTAAGCTTCACCGCACATTTGAAGTGTCGATGAATGCTCGGGCTGAGAGACTTTCAAGGCAGAAGCTGTGTGATGAGGCGGAGTCTCTGGAACTGGAGCCGCGGCGACAGCGCCTGCGGGCGAAGCTTTCACCACTTCACCCGTCGAAGCGAGATTGATCGATTCGAAGCTGATTCGGTCCCACGACATATTCGCCGCAAGCACCATAAGAAGAGCACCTTTGAGCGCTGCTGTTTTCGTGAGTTTCATAAAAGCCTCCATCCAAACCGTTAAAAAAATCCTACACCCTCATTACAGTCCAAGACTCGAGCCGCCGCGACCGTTTCGACCGTGCCAGCGACGTAAATCACCGAAACCACGAAGGAAAGTTCCCCAAATCCCGAACCCTTTGACCCACGGTCACCACCCCCCAAAGTGCGAACGATCCCGACAGGGGGTACCGGTCACCTAAAATTCATCGAGATTTCAGCCTCTTACAGTGTCGAAATTCCTGACACCGCAAAGAGCGCAATTCGCGCCCGTCAGTTCACACGTGGCGGCCCCTATGGGTCTGTCTATATATTCTGTTCGCTAGGCGAGAGGCTTTCAGGAGTGATACACGGTTTGGCGATGCGTATTCGATTTGAGCCAGCACCCAGAATTCAGGGGACAAACAAAGATTCGAGCCGCCTCCAAACCGTTTCCGATGAAAATTGGTTGGATTGGAATTGGCAAATGCGAGCGTCGTTGAAAAACGAAGCCGACTTTCGCCAGCACTTTAAGCTCACACCGGATGAAGTCGCTGGTTTTCAGGGCTCAAGCGGAGATCTCAAACTTTTCGAAGTTCGAACCACACCTTATTATGCGGCGCTGGCACTCGGCGCGACGATGGCGTCGACTCTGGGCCCGGCGGAAGGCCGGACTGTGAGCGCTCAAGATCCGATTCGAAAAATTCTGATGCCTCGCCGTGAGGAGCTTCACCGGGGAACACAGGCGATGCTGGATCCTTTGGGTGAGCGTCTCAATAGTCCGGCACCAAGACTTGTGCATCGTTATCCGGACCGGGTCCTCTTTCTCGTCACTGATTTTTGTTCGGTCTACTGCCGCTTTTGTACGAGGAAGCATTTCACGGGCGGTGAAGCGAGCTTCGCAAAAAATAGTGAATACGAAGCAGCACTATCCTACTTGAGGCAAGCGACGGGCGTTCGCGAAGTTATTTTGTCTGGAGGCGATCCGCTGACTTTATCCGATGAGCGATTGGACCGAGTCCTCACCGATCTTCGTGATATCGATCACATTGAGATCATTCGCATCGGCACTCGAATGCCGGTCGTGTGTCCGATGCGAGTGACCGAAGGGCTGGTTCGGATTCTAAAAAAAGCGAAGCCCTTATTTTTAATGACTCACTTCAATCATCCTCGAGAACTCACTGCGGAAGCGGCCGGGGCGCTGGAGCGACTTGTCGATAACGGCATTCCTGTTTTCAATCAGATGGTTCTTTTGAACGGTGTGAACAATTCGGCTGCGATTGTGGCCGCACTTTCAAGACGACTTTTGTTCCTGCGCGTGAAGCCCTATTACATGTTTCAGTGTGATCCTTCGTTCGGCACAGATCATCTACGCACAAGCGTTGAAGAGAGCCTCGAAATTCAAGCGGAACTCTGGGGGAAACTTTCGGGTCTGGCGATGCCGAATCTTTCGCTCGACATTCCCGATGGTGGAGGGAAAGCCGGACTCACACCGAACTTCGAGATCGAGGACCTTCGGACCGGAACCCGAGAGACGGGTGTTACGAGAGTGTTTGAAGGCTGGGACGGGGTGCGATCCGAGTACAAAAGCCCACCGCTTTCGCAAGCGATCAGGCCAGCAGATGAAGAGGTCTACGACTCCGAATGGAAAGAGCTTTGTCTGGCTAAAAAACGAACAGAGTCCCCGGGAGATATCTTGAGGAGCGCTCAAAAAACAGCCAACGACTGCCTGACAGATCTGACTTAGAAAAACTTCTCGACGGTTTTTATCCAAAATTCAATGGTTCCAAAATGGAGCGAAGTTATAGAGCAAATCAGCTAGATAAATCGTTCGAGGGGACAATTGATCAAAGTTTTCAGCGCTCGCTTCATTTTAGCTTTAGTCGTACTCATCGTGAGTTCGGTTCCCTCGGCCGCCCCGGCTTCCTCCGGCGAAACGTGCAGCGCACTATTTCAGTCGTCGGCGAGTTCTCCTGCAAATTCTCTGGCCAATTCTCCAGCTGGTTTTTCGGCCGAGCTTTCGCGTCCACCTTATGATGCCGCAAATGGATTGGTCACCGATCGAGTCCCAATCACTTTGGAAACCGTCTCTCAAGCCTACCCAATGGGTGTTTTTCCTTACGATATGACGGCGGCGGGAAATGGTGTTTGGTTCAATCCACCCAAGCGAGGAGTATTGGATTTTTCAGAACTTCGCATCGGGCAGTCGGACCGAAAAGTTCTAAAGAGACTCGAGGCAGCGATCGAGCGCGGTGAACTTCGGGTCACGTACGATCAGGCTTTTGAGCGGGTGATCAGGTCGTGTGCGGATATGCAAAGGCTTCGGCGCAATCCCACAACAGGTGCTCTGGACAGCGAGGGAACATGGATTTTCGAGCCCGTCATTCAGGCCTATACCGGACTTTTTAAGGCCGGACGCGCTCACAGTGTTGAGATTTGGCGAGGTGATGAACTTGTGGCGGGATCGTACGGAGTTTCAGTCAATGGTGTGTTCTCTGGTGAGAGCATGTTTCACACGATTCCCGAAGTGGCGAAACTCACATTCATTCACATGATCGATCATTTGAAATCTCGCGGATTCACGTGGATGGACGTGCAAGTCGCACCGCCGGATTCGACAAGCCTCACGGTGAAGTGGGGAGCCAAAGAAATTTCGCGCGATGAATTCCGAAAGCGGCAGACCGAAGCCGCCTCTCGCGCACTCGACTGGTAGAGTATTTTGTCGCTTCGCCCTCTGGGCTACGCTGCTTTGCGCAGGCTTGCGCAAAGATCGGTAATGTCGCTTCGCCCTCTGGGCTACGCTGCTTTG